>CAYVIG010000097.1:0-9336 GCA_964451445.1 uncultured Dehalococcoidia bacterium | reverse complement strand
CGTCTGTAATGGTCAGGCAGATATCCCCATTCTGAACACGCCCAGTGTTACAGACACATTTTGCGCGTGGGAGTATTTTTTTAATGTTGGAAAAAGCTCCTTGGAGAATATGCTAGATGTTCACGAAATACCGCTCCGGCAGGAGAGCAGGTTCCAAGTCGAGGTTAACGCTAATCGCCATTGAGGCGTGTTCTTCCAGATAACCCACTAACGACACAAGCGCCTCTGACGGTGACCGCAGTATGGTGTGCGACAACGGTTTTGGCGCCGATGCCATCGATCAGCCCTACTCGGTTAGGACCTTTGTTGCACCATCCGATGAGGAAGCCAAGGCCGAGGCCAAACACGTGGTGCGGTTTTATAACCTTCTGGCCAGTCTATTGTCCGGTGCGCTCGGCGTAACTGCGCCGAAGTCGGGCTACGAGAACTCCCTTAGAGATCTCGGTATGCTTTCCCAGATTACAACCGATGACGTTTGGGAGAGGGGTACTGAGTTTGGGTCTCCGGAGCGGGTTGTCACCCAGATGAAGCGAATAGGCGGGCCGGAGCATAAGAAGGTGACGCAATCCGTGAAGCTATCCTCCAAACATGTCATGCCCGCCCTAAGGAAAGAAGTGCTTAAGATGAAGGGGTTGGCGGCTACAGTATAATAAAAGAAGTGTAAAAGATCTAAAACTTGGATATAATATAGGTCGGCGTCAAGGATCGCCGGCCTGCTTATATTTCAGTCTTACTTATAGACTTACGCTTATTTATTAGTTTTAATATAAAATTTAACAAAAATTAGTTTCAAAATTTATTGACATAAGAGCTCCTTAGTCCGTAACGTCTAGGTACATGATTCGGTGGAAAAGAATTTGCCTCGATAGTGGTCCATAGTTAGGCCGAAGTCGCGGACAAAAAGAGAATCCACTCATCAGATTGGGGCCGTGCTGGGCCCGAAACATTAGCGCGGGGTTAGGCCCTGCCCTGGAGGTTAATCATGGTAATCGAGAAGGACTTATTGACAGGCGTTGTCGCTGAGGGGTCGGTTGAAGAAAAGACCGAACCTACGTGCCGACACCACTGGGTCATAGAGTCGGCAAACGGACCCATCAGTTGGGGAGAATGCCAGATTTGCCATGAAGGCAAAGAGTTTAAGAACTCCATAACCGACGCCGACCGGGATTATTAGCCCGAGAAGTTTTGTTTCTGGAGGAGGTTCTTCGACGATAGCCGGGCTATTTTACAGGCTTGGCTGGGCGGAAGCACGCGAGCAATATTCGGCTGGTAATGCGGCCAAGTCATTTGCCAATTGTTGTTGGGAGAGGTGGGGCCTAATCAACGTTCGCTGGTTGGAGATCTACACCGGAGGTAAGGAAAGATGAGAGTACTTTGGATTGGATTTGGGCAGGCTGGTGGTAAGATAACCAACGCCCTGATGGGAATGAACCGCCGTATTTACAGCGGAATAGCGATCAACACTGAAGAGGCCGATCTTTCAGGCCTTAACAATATTCGAGAGAAAGTCCTGATTGGCAAATACGCCCTGCGGGGACGCGGGGTTGGTTCTGATATCGATCTGGGGGCCAGTATCGCCGAAAAATCACTGGCTCAGATGATGGATTCCATCGACGCAATGGTGAGAAAACGGGATCCGGAAGTCATCTGGATCTCCGCTGGTTTGGGTGGTGGCACCGGGGCTGGGGGTAGCTTTGTCCTGGCCAACGAGCTGAAAAAGGTCTACAAGCACATTCCCGTTTACGGTACCGGTGTGATGCCATCCGTAACCGGAATGCCGAATGACAAAGAGGCGCTCAACCTCTCCAACACCGTGAAGAGTTTTGAGTTATGGAGCCATTACTTTAACAACATCCTGTTGGTGGATAACGGCCAGTATGAGCAGCCAAACGTCACCCGGGAATCGGTCGAAGGTATGTTCCAGCGGGTCAATGAAAATCTGGCTCAGACGCTGACCACCATCCTAACCGCCGGAGAGATGCGGCCACCTCCCCAGGAGGTCTTCAGTTCATCCGAGGTTAAAGCTACCATGGGGTTGATCGGAGACGTATCGACCATTGGTCACTGCTCTGAGGAGATCAGGATCAGGTCCCAGTTCTGGCGCAGCGGGATGGAACCCGGCACCCGTGAACTGGAAAGCATCATCGAGCGCAGCGTCGACAAGAACAACCTGACGTTCCCAACGGATGTTTCCGGTGCGCGGTCTGCATCACTCATCGTCCACGGTCGGCCGGAGCACCTGTTCACCCAGGCAATATCCTTGGGACGAGCACGGTTGGAAGAGTTGACCACAGTGGGCAAGGTCCGCTACGGCGACTATCCGGATCGTCGTACCAAGTACCTGTCTGCAATCACCATTGTATCTGGGATAAACGACTTCACTCGTTTGGATCAGATGAAGAAGCGAGTGCAGGAACTCAACGGTTCAGCACCTTCCAATCATCACATAGCAGCTGAGAGCGTGATAGAGCCGTCCATAGTCTAGATAGCTTCATGCCAAACATCACTAGTATCAAAAAGGGGGGTACTTCATACGAAGTACCCCCTTTTCATTCTTGCTAAATAGCCTTGGATTAGAGTATGGCTACAGGGTTCACCGGGGATCCGGTTCCGCCCACCACTCGAAGCGGGTTCACGGTAAGCATGAACTCGTAGCGTCCTTCTTGGGCACAGGCCTCTGCCAGCGGCTGGAGCAAGGCGTTGTCCAGGAGTCCGATGCCGTAGGCAAAGATGGATCCGTGGACCGACCAGGCGAGGTCGTACCCGTTAGGGGTGAAGTCCATCATGTCCCAGACCAAGAGGCAGCAATCAGACTCGCGGATGAACTTTAGGCAGGAGGCATGCAGTCCGGGCCGCTCGTTGGGGTCTCCGCCCCAGAGGGGGTTACCGTCCTCGTTCCACTTCTCCCGACCGCTGTAGACGATCAAGGCATCGCCCTGCTCCATGGTCACTCCTTGGGCCTTGGCGATGTCCTCTAGCTCCCAGCCGTGGACCGGGGTATCCATGGTTACATAGGGGACGCCACGAAACTTTGGTACGTCCAGCAGGATGCCTCGGGTGATGATTCCTTCTTTCCAGTGTTCAACAGAGCCCCAGACCGCGCCCTCCATGGTGACCGTGTCATCATGGAGGCGGCCGTTCCACATGCCATTCTCGTCCCATACGTGGCAGAGGGCATCAAGGTGGGTGGTGGCGGTTCCGTGATAGGAGATGCCGTAGTAGTCTGCAGAGAAGCCAGAAGTCTCGCTGCGGAATACCTTCTTCATGTAATGGTGGGCCGGAGTGGGGTTGTTGGGAGCCGGGGTCTTGGGGAACTCCCTACTTAGGGAGACTGCCCGGCCCGATTTGATGGTTGCGGCGGCGGCAAGGCGTTTCTCGGCGGTGACCATGTTCATGGCACCCATCTGATCGTCATCGCCCCAGCGGCCCCAGTTCCGGTCTTCCTTTAGGTATCCAAGCACTTCGGCTTTGGTTGGTACGCGTCGCTCCATGGCCCCTCCGTTCTTGATATCTGGTGTTGGTGTCCGGCCGAGCCGGTCTCAGCCTGGCGGAAACGATAGCAGAGCGGCCACTGCTGTGCAAATGCCTATCTTTCCGTTACTTAACCGATTGCTGCAGGCAGGTGAAGAACCGGTCCATCATGGACTTAGCGAAGTTCTCAATCATGCGCTGTCCTACCCTGGCCAGAAGGCCTCCGGACGAGGATTCGCTTTCAACGTCCACGGTGGTTTTGCCGTTAACCTCAGTCAACCTGACGTCGGATGAACCCTTCACGAACCCTGACGTCCCTTTCCCCTCAATGGAGAGGCTATAAGACTCGTAGGGCTTCAGGTCCATCATCTTGACCCGCGCGTTGAATTTGCTGCGGATGGGGCCCATGGCAATGCTCACCGTTGCGGCGTATTCGTCATTACCCAGAGCCTCCATCTTTTCGCACCCTGGGATGCAGGCCGAGAGGGAGTCAGGGTCGGTCAGGATTTGCCACACCTTTTCCGGTGGGGCGTTGAATTCGTAGGAGCCGGATAACTTCATCGAATTGCCTCTCGGGTTGGTGTGCGGGCTATAGCCAGTTAAAACCGGTCATCGGCCAGCAGCAGTAATTCCAACAATACCTGGGTGCCGTTGGCGCAGTCTTTGGGTGTCGAGTACTCCTCGATAGAGTGGCTGATGCCGTCAACACTCGGCACAAAGATCATGGCAACCGGGGCGATGTTGGCCACAGCTTGGGCATCGTGACCAGCGCCGCTGGCCAGGGGCTCCCAGGTCATGCCGCAATTCTCCGCAGCCTCGGCCACCATAGCCTGCATATCCGGTGTTATCGGCACAGAGGATGTGAACCGGTGTCGTTGTACGTTGATGCTCACCTCTTCATTGAGCACCGCGTAGTCGGTCAACCGCCTGAGTTCTTCCTCGGCTGCGGCCAGGGCGTTCATGTCGGTATCCCGAAACTCCAGTCCGATGCTGGCGCTGCCTGGAATGACGTTTACTGCATTTGGCACCGCGCTGATCGAGCCAACCGTCGATACCCGGCAGATCTCTTGTTCTGCGGCCATCTTTTGTATCGCGAGGACCAGTTTGGATGCACTGACCAAGGCGTCCCGGCGAGTTTCCATGGGTGTGGTGCCAGCGTGATTGGCTTTGCCCTGGATCTCCACTTCAAACACGGCCCTGCCAGTGATGCCGGTGACCACGCCAATAGAATTTCCGGATTGGTGCAGGTAGGGACCTTGTTCTATATGAAGTTCAAGGTACGCGCCTAGTTCTCCGGTATTTCTAGTTGCTTCTTTGATGCGTGAGATGTCCCCGCCGATGTCTGCCAGGCATGGGCCCAAGCCGTAGCCGTCATCGTCCACAGCGTCCAGGTCTTCTTGTTCCAGCAGCCCGGACATGGAGCGGCTGCCCACCAGCCAACGGTGGAACCGGGTGCCCTCTTCATTTGTGAAGTTGATCACTTCCAGAGGATGGCGGGTAACATGCCCCTGCTCTCTCAGTGTGCGTATGACTTCGATAGCGGCCATGACTCCCAATGCGCCGTCGTATTTCCCGCCTTTGGGAACGGTGTCTGTGTGGGAGCCAAGGGCGATTGCTGGGAGGCTGTTATCGGAACCAGCCAGGCGACCGATGACGTTTCCGGCCGTGTCTATCCGCGTCTTCAATCCGGCTTCCTGCATCAGCTTGATGGAATAATCTCGGCCCAGGATATCTTCCGGAGAATAAGCCACACGATCCATCCCCGTTGGGCTCTCCCCCAGGTGGCCTAATTCCTCTAAGGATTGATTGATGCGTTGGCCGTTGATGGTATAGCGGGGCATTCAAATGGCCTCTTAGTTTCTTGATATGGTTGGGCTTGGTGGCTCGACAAGAGAATCAGTGTCTATGCTGTGGGCAACATTCTTACTTATCACTTGGATAAGACCCATTAGATTATAGGGTCAACCTGGCTAAAACCAGCCTGGTTTTCAAGCTGATTGTAGTCCGTGAGTGCTGTACCGGAGATTATACGCTAAGGAGTGGGGGAGATTCCGGCGATATTCAATTCGGTGGTGGCTCGGTTAACACCGAGGGAGACGGCCTGGTTGATGCCGTATATATTGGGACATCAAGCCGCCGCCGATTATCACTGTCTCTGCCGTTGGAGTCATATGCCCTCATTAGACCAAAAAACGTCAATATAATCCCCATCCGATTTGCCATTTATAACAGCCAATAACGGTGCCTTACCAACAGGTATATAATGGCCGCAAAATGAAACTTGTCACCAAATTAAGCGATATAACGGAGGTATAATATGGGCGCAACCGAGACCATCGCCAAATGGATCGTAGAGACCAACTACGAGGACATCCCACCAGACGCTATCCGAGTTGCCAACGAGTCTTGTTTTGACCTGCTGGGAGTGATCCTGGCCGGTTCCCAGCAACCCGTTGGTGAGATCATTCAGAAATACATCAGCAGCCAAGGCGCTGCTCTGGAATCCACGGTCCTGGCCGGGGGGTTCCAGAGCACTCAGTCCAATGCTGCTCTGGCCAACGGCACCATGGGCCACGCGTTGGACTTCGACGACTTTGGTGGCTTTGGCCACCCCACCGTTGCCATATTCCCTGCCCTGCTGGCCATCGGCGAACACACCGGCGCCACTGGCCGCGACCTGCTGGAAGCGTATGTGGTTGGCTGTGAGATCGGTTTGGCTTTGCAGCATGAGACCAAATTCAAGCAAATGGATAAAGGCTTCCACAGCACTGCAGTCATTGGCCGATTGGCCTGCACTGCCGCCTGTGCCAAGCTGCTTAAGCTGGATGAGCACCAGACCATCATGGCTATGGGAATGGCCGGTTCCATGGCCGGTGGACTGATCCACAACTTCGGCACCATGACCAAGCCTCTTCATGCCGGACTGGTTGGACGCGACGGCGTAACCGCAGCGCAACTGGCCCAGATGGGGCTGACCGCTGGAGACCAGGTCATCGAGCACCCATTTGGGTTCGCCAACGTGGTTTTGGGCGAAGGCATCTACGACTTGGACAGGATGGCCGATAATATGGGCAAGCCGTTCCGCACCCAAGACGCTCTCATGATCAAGAAGTACCCCTGCTGCGGCGGCAATCACGCCATGCTGGACAGCCTGTTCAGCCTGATGCGGGACAACGACTTCACCTATGACGATGTTGCCGACGCTGAGATCGACCAGTCCTACTTCTCGGTGGTGATGCTCTATCAGGAGCCCGACGACGAGTTGAAGGGTAAGTTCAGCGCCAAGTACAACGTGGCTGCTGCTTTGACCGACGGTGAGGTCGGTATCGACACCTTCACTGAAGAGAAGATCGCTGAACACCACGACAATAGCACCATGGATAAGGTTCGCACGCGGGTGATGGCCAAGTCCGAGGAGCTGCTTACGGAGTCTGGCAACGGCCTGAAGGTGAAGATCACCCTCAAGGACGGCCGGGTGTTTGAGCATGTGACCGCCAGGGAAGACATCCTGGGCAGCCAGAAGAATCCTTGGGGTATGGATGCCATCAAAGACAAGTTCCGGGATAACGTCTCCCGTGTCCTGTCTTCAGACGGCACCGCCAAGGCGATGGCCACCTGGGAGAACATCCCAGAGATGACCGACATCGCCACCGCGATTAGCAGCACTCTGGTGGCAGAAAACGCATAACCGCCCCATTCACTGAGCACACAAAAAGCCCCGCCCTTCATGTAGAGGGGCGGGGCTTTTTAATTCTGCGGTGTTATAAGTTTGCTAATCGACGGTGATGGTGTCGCCCACCTTGATGGCGCCGCCGTTCAGCACCTTGGCCAGGGTACCGCGTTTGCCGTCCAGTGCATCTTTGAGACCCATGCGGATGGCGTCCATCTTGCTGCAGGCCTCGCAGTCTCCGACCACTTCCATGGTGACCCCGTCCCCGATGGATATGACCTGGCCGACCTGTGCTCCGGATAGGTCAAGGCCCGATATGGTGATGTTCTCTTTAACTTGGCCCGGGGCCAGTCCAGCGTCATCCAGAATCTCCTTGCCCACCAGCAGTACCTGGCGGAGGTTGCCCTCATAGGCGCTGCGGTCGCCTTCCAATCCCAAGCCAGAGATTGCTGTCGCTTCGTCAACTGGGTGAGAGGGAGTCCCTTTGACACGGGCTATGTGCAGGTTGGTCACTGATCCTTGTGGCATGGTGTCACCTCTTATTAGTTATTGCGTTTGTTGCTTGATTGGTCCGCCGATACTTCAATAAGCTCGTCCAATTGTCTCGGGTTGGCACCTATGCTAATCTGAGGCCCGCCTGGTGCCTGTGGTAAAACCCCGGGTTTGCCCAAGGGACATCAGGATTATAGCCCTCGTACGGTACCCTTGCCACCGGACTGCCCGTCTAAGGAGGAGTTGGTCCGCTGATTAGATACAAGCCTATGAATTTTATTAAGCAGGTGATTGCTCATGGCCTACGAATTTATCAAGACAGAGAACCGCGAAGGCGTCTTCATCATCACGATGCATGACCCGCCCACCAGGAACGCCCTTGGCCCTCAGATGGCGGATGAGATAATGGTGTGTCTGGACCTATTTGAAGATGATCCTACAGCCCGGGTCTTACTGCTAACTGGCACCGAGCCGTCTTTCTGCTCAGGCGCCAACGTCCGTGGGTTCAACCAGCGCATCCAGGATCGGGAAGCTGGATCGGTCGACACAGAAGTTGACCCGCTGCCCTGGGGCAAGATGGAAAGCCAATATGCTTCCAGGGGCCAGAAGGTCGCCCTTGGCGGACAGGCTAGCCGGATTCCACTGCGCATCCACAAACTCCAAAAACCGTCCATAGCTGCGGTGAATGGCCATGCCATCGGCGTCGGTATGGGAGTGGCCCTAGCCTGCGATATTCGCTATACCGCAGAGAAGACTGTCTTCTCTGAAGCCTTCGCACGGATGGGCCTGATTCCCGGAGACGGAAGTTGCTGGCAACTGCCCAGGTTAATAGGGATGAGCAACACACTGTTGCTTCAATATACCGGAGATCGCATCGATGGCCCTGAAGCCTACCGGTTAGGCATCGCCAGCAAGCTCTTCCCAGATGATGAGCTGTTCGACGCTTCATTGGAACTGGCATCGCGGCTCGCCAAGGGGGCAACACAGTCCCATGCGCTGATCAAGTACCTGGTGCATAAGAGCTTGTCCATGGACTTTGAAGATGCCCTGGACCTGGCCCACGTGGCCCAAGAGCAGGTTCGCAAGACGTCGGATCATAAAGAAGCGGTGCAAGCGTTCTTGGAGAAGCGGACCGCGAACCTGACGGGGCAATAAGGGTAGAAGGCAAGCTGAAACGAGCTTGGAGAGATTTAGAATTTGGTGCTAAGGCCTATTGACTCTGGTCGTGGCCACGCATATAATTAGCGTTCGCACAGGAGAACGGCGTCTCGCTTAATGATGATTCTTACCTGAAATAAGTTTAAATCATGGGAAACCTAAACGGCGGTTTGGGGTAACACCCTTGGCCGCCGTTTCTCGTGTGTGGCACATTAAAAAGAGAATAGAAACTGCAATTTAGTCCTGCGTAACAACGTAGTAAGTACGTAGCGTAGAAACACGTTAAGTACGGATACGTTAAAAAGACGTAGTAAATACGCAACGTTACAAGCAACGGGGCGTAGTAAATACGTTTGCAAAGAAAGATACCCAGCAAGGTTCGAGATTCCTTGCGTGGGTCAAGTTATTAAGGGCTTACGGTGGATGCCTTGGGACCAAAGGCCGATGAAGGGCGCGGTAAGGCTGCGTTAAGCCTCGATGAGCCGTCTAACGGGCATAGTCGGGGATACCCGAATGGGGAAACCTTATCCGGTGTTGAGTCGGAT
>CAYVIG010000096.1:0-9407 GCA_964451445.1 uncultured Dehalococcoidia bacterium | reverse complement strand
TTCGATTCTTTAGGTTGCGTTCTTCCAGACGTGACGCTACCTTCACTATTTCGGTAGACCGAATATTCGCATCTGATGCGATCATGGGCTTTTCTACCAGCATATCCAGATGACTGGAGACCTCGTCGCCTTCTTCGCGTCTGATCTCCGCCAATATTTTATCTTTGTCCATTCCAGCACCTGCGCCCAGCCACCTGGTGAACAATTCCCTATTTTCGTGGCGAGTGAAGAACTCTGCGCGTAATCCACCTGCCGAATCCCGCAGTTCTGGGTATCCCAGTAGCAACTGCAGGCAGTACTCCTCCATCGGATCGTGATCCAGTTTGGCAAAGGGCGATGCCGTTGCCGCTGCAGCGCGAGACTGTCCCGGCTGCCTGGTTCTCCTAACTACGGACGGACGACTCAGCGCGGCCTTCACCGTGTCTATAGGGACACTTAGGTTGTCGGCCAAAAGTTCGATTGCGCTCGCCTGTTGGATACCGCCTGAAAGTAGGTGAATGAACGGAGCGGCTTCCGCCACACAACGGGCTTTGCCATCCGCTGACGTCGTATCACCCTGTCCCGTGATCGCGTTGATTCGGAACGTTATCGCCGGTATCGCCGATTCCACCAGTTTGGTCCATTCAGAAGGTGACTTGTGAATCACCTCATCCGGGTCCTGCCCAGGCGGCATCACGATTATTCTAGGGTCGGTGTCTACTAATTGGGTCGATCCGTCCGGTTCCAGTTTGTTAACAGTCTTGGTCCTGAAGTTCTGGAGAACCACATCCAGGCTGCGCAGCGTGGCATTCTGCCCCGCTGCGTCCTGATCCAAAGCCATTGTCATCTTTCCGGTGAGACGACGTATCTCGTCCACCTGAAACTCGGTCAGCGCCGTGCCCATCTGGGCGATCACGTTTTTAAATCCGGCCTGGTGGGCCGCGATGGCGTCCATATAACCTTCCACGATCACGGCGCCGTCTTTTCTTACGTCGGTTCGCGCCTTGTCCATGGCGTACAGGATGCGACTCTTGTCGAACATCGGACCCTGGGGCGAGTTGAGGTACTTGGGCTCAGAACCGTCTAGAGTTCTGGCCCCGAAACCTACCAGGTTGGCATGGGCGTCTCTAATGGGGAACATCAACCGTCCCCTAAACAAGTCATGGCTGGCCCCATCGTCACCGACCCGGACCACTCCCGCGCTGATTAGCTCTTCAAGTGTGTGTCCTTCGCGGATTAGGTGGTTCTTGAGCGATTCCCCGTCTGTCGGGCTGAGCCCGATCCCAAAGGCTTCGACGGCCTGCTTGTTCAAACCTCTTTTGTCCAGGTATTCCCTGGTGGACGCGCCCTGGGCCGACGACAGAGTTCGCTGAAAATAGGCTCGGGTATCTTCGTTTATCTTGTATGCAGTTTCATTCTGCGGGTTCTGACCGCGTAGGAGAAGAGTCACTCCCGCTTGTTGGGCCATCTGCCGTAGAGCCTCGCCAAATTCGATACCCTCTGCTTTCATCACAAAGGACAATAGGTCTCCGCCGGTGGCACAAGCGCCGAAACAGCGCCAGGACTGGCGGTCTGGAAACACATGGAAAGATGGTGTCTTTTCCTGATGGAAGGGACAGGGGGCTTTGTAACTGTTGCCGGAACGTTGAAGTTGTACTTTCTGGGAGATTATTTCAACGATATCCAACCGACTCTTGACATCATCGACGGCGGTCATCGTCCGCTCTCTTCGTCGTCGTGCCTAAAACCCGTTGACCGCCGACCAAATTCCATCGATCCCTTCGTGACAACACCGCCCAACTAAAGCTAATCCCTGTAATATTCACACCCAAATGGCGCATTACAACTAGTCTATTTTATCACCTTTTACAATAAAAAGACAGGACATTCGGCCATTTATGGCGCGGGATTTCATGGGACAAATCAGATTGGTTACTGCGTTCTTTTACGCTAGCTGGTCGACGAATTCACGCTTACGGTCGAGCATCTCCTGGAGCGAGTCTGTGACGAAGGCCTCAAGGCGGACGACGGCCATCCTGGCCAGGTCGCGGTCAAAGTCCAGATCCCACGCAAGGACTCTGGCGCCTCCGGATCGGAACTTTTGGTGCAGAGAGGGATTGTAGCTGTCGTTGGCTGGGTCGTACCAATTGGCTTTGACCAACGGACTGAAAATTCGTGAGCGGATCGGGAACGGATGCCTTTTTGACCAGATATAGCCACGGATGATACTGGGCTCAATCTTCCTAAGTTCCCAGAGGGATATTGGGTTGAAACTGGCGACCAGGGTGCTGTCCCAACGGGCGTGGCGGCGCACTACCTCAGCCACCCGGTGGGCAATCAATTTCATGCCCTTCATAATGCTTTTCATCTCGACATTGATCAGACAATTTGCTGGAAGTGCCTCGAAAACATCATCTAGTGTTGGCGGGTTTTCGCCTGCGAACTCCGGGGAGAACCAGGAACCGGCGTCCAAGCTAAGTACCGATTCCAGGGAGTGGTGATTAACAAGTCCGGTTCCAGTGGTGGTGCGATCTAGGAACCGGTCATGTATGACCACCAGTTTCTCGTCCTTGGTTAGCCGCACATCCAATTCGATGCCGTCGGCTCCAAGTTCGAGGGCTTTTGTGAAGGCCGGAATCGTATTTTCCGGCGCGTTTGTGCTGTCGCCGCGATGGGCGATCACCAGTGGTAGGTGGAGTGACCCGGGGTGGAAGTCCCAACGGGTCACTCGTGGTGTGGTCATTTCCAATGCCAAGTCGGAACCTCAGTGACTGGACTAAAAACACCATACTCAGGTTATTGAGAGGGTGTCAATAATCGAATAACCAATGCAACATATCTGATTTCGAAGGATTACGGAGTAGAATGGCGAGACGGCTTGGTCGTTCATGGGTTATTTCCCGCTGGGCGAGAACATATCCAAGGAGATTCTAGGTGGAATGAGGCCAGCTTCAGGCGCATCTGGGACAATCTTGACGGTGTTGCACAACCCTGACTTTCGCTCCATCTGGTATGTGGGCAGTCTGGGCGAGGTCGGTCGTCGCATGGAGCTCTTGGTTTTGAGCTGGTTGATGCTCCAATTGACCGATTCCTACTTCCAGCTGGGATTGGTATTCGCCTTCAACAACCTGCCCAGGCCCATGATTTCCTTGTACACCGGATATATTGCCGACCGTTTTCCAAGGGCCAAGGTCTTGCTGGCTGGCCAGATGATAAACGTGCTCACGGCAGTGGTACTTTTATCGGTGTTGGCCTACGACTTCGACCTGATTAAGCCATGGCATGTGTTTGGAGCCGTGTTCATCCAGGGCATCACCAAGTCCATTGAAGACCCATCGCGCCGTACCGCCATCTTCGACATAGTAGGCCAGAATCGACTGGTAAACGCCCTGTCCCTGGACGTGATCAGCAACAACTTGGGCAAGATGACCGGCCCTATCGTGGCTGGAATCCTGCTGGATGTCTCCGGGTTCACTGGGGCTTACTCGGTGTTGCTGGCGGTGCATATTGTAAACCTGGTCTTGATGACCAGGCTACGGATTCCCGGTTACGGCGGCCCTGCCCAGGTGGAGCCGATAGTCCGCAGCATGAGGGTGGCCATCAGCTATGCCTGGAAAAGTCCCGCTTTGGTCGGGCTGTTCTACATCACCATCATAATGAACGCCCTGGCCTTCCCCTTCCAGCAGTTCATTCCGGCGATTGGTAAAGACGAACTTGAAGTCGGTGTGGTTCTGGTGGGATTGTTGGTTGCCGCCGACGGCATTGGGCAATTGGCCGGGGCTGGGATAATGGCCCTCTCCCGCGACCTCCGTTTCCACGGGAGAGTCTTTGTGCTGGGCTGCCTGGGTGTGTTGCTTGTCGGGATATTCTTTGTCTGGTCTCCCTGGTACGCATTAACCTTTTCCTTGTTGACCTTGGGTGGAATCTTTCAGTCTGGTTTCGCCACCATGCAGAGCGCGATCACCATGCTGTCCACGCCCCATGACATGCGCGGCCGGATGATGGGCCTGCTCAGCGTCTTTATCGGCGTTGGTACTCCGCTGGGTGCGGCCGAGATTGGTCTGGTAGCCTCTTCTGTCTCGATCCAATGGGCCATATCCATGAATATGTTGGCTGGGTTGATGCTGCTCCTACCTGCCGTATTCATGACTCCCCTGGCCTGGAAACCCCTTACCCAGGCCGAGGCTGATCCAGTTGAAGGATCGCCAGAACGGGAGAATAGCGTCCAAGAGCCTCTGATCAACGACGCCTAGCTGAAATGGCCGCGTCTCTTCTCCTTACCCACAATCATCTTCTTGCCGACCATCATGGGAACCGTTATATTCTGTTTGGCTGAACCGTCGCAAAAAGGATTGCTTCGGTCAGCAGTAGGAAACCCGGAGTGAAGATGCCGGAACTTGTAGATTGGCCTGCCAGGATGAAAGAGGTGGCCGCCTTTGTGGGGCTGAGCCAAAACGAACTGGATATCATCGAATCCACTCGTGAACTTGTGCTGTCCAGGGGTGAGGAGATTACAGGAGAAGTCTACGACCATTTCTTGAGATTTCAGGAGACGCGCCGGTTCTTTCTGAACGAAGAGAACGCGGTTGATGATGATCGTTTGGAACGCCGTAAACACAGTCTGCTGCGCTGGCTCCGGGGATCTTTGGACTTCAAGATCGACGAGGATTATCCGGTCAGGCTACTGGCCACGGGAATCGTGCACAGCCATCCGCCGTCTCACAGGGCGCACATGGGTTCCGTTCCAAGCAGGTTTATGATCGGGTCCATGTCCTATGTACAGACGTTGCTTGCGGGTATATTCCACTCAGAGATCGAAGATCGAGAAGAATCCCACCGGGCCTCGGTGGCTTGGAACAAGATGTTGATGGTGCAGTTGGATATCTTGCAAGCTGGTTACATCAATGAGACTCCCACAACCGAAACAGAGCCGGCGCCGCCGATGCCGGACGCAGAATAGGTAACTGCTTCACCTGGAGGGACCGTTCCGGCAACGGCAGTCAGTAAGAATAAATAGAAGAATTTAGGAGAGAACAACATGGGTAAAGTGTTGGTAATTCAGGGCTCTGGAATGAACATGAGAGGCAAAGTTCAACTGGAAACCTTTGGCCCCATGACCTTGGGTGAGATGAACGAGCAGATCATTGGATACGGCAAGGAATTGGATATGGACATCGAATTGTTCCATTCCAACGTCGAGGGTGAAGTCATCAACGCCTTGTATGACGCCCATGACAATGGTTATGAGGCTGGCATCATCAACCCGGCCGGATATACCACCACCACCGGACCCATTAAAGCCGCCATCGCACAGATACAGTTACCCATGATTGAAGTGCATGCCTCGAACCCGACGTCCCGGGGAACGGTGTCACAGATACAACCAGTCTGCAAAGGCTCGGTTTATGGATTTGGGATCTACGGTTACAAGTTGGCTTTGGAAGCCATCAAGAACATGCGCTAGGCGCTCTGCCTAGAAACGTTTGGCGTTAGTCGCACCTATAACAGCGACGCTTTCCAAACACCTCGTCATGAACACTTCGGGTGCCGATCAAATAGTCTATGACTGCCCGGAGTGTTTTGCTTTCATCCACTATTTCGTATTTATCTTTCATGGAACGGATGAAGGCCATTTGGTCTGTTCCCAACTCGATTTCAAATGTCTGCTTGGGACTCGCCATCGTTTGATGTCTCCTGGAGGTGATTGCCCTGGTTAAAGCGCTGCATCCAGAACGGCCTGGGATATGGCCGCTAGCCTGGGCGTGTTGGTGATCTCAGCCCTGAACCCGTTGGTTATGTAAGCAAAAGCCAGACCAGAATCGGGGTTGGCCCAACCGACAGATGTTCCCGATCCGGCGTGGCCAAATGTCCGGATGTCCTCATTGCCGGGAGCTGCAGATCGCGGGTCACCCAATGAGAGACCGAGGCTACGTTTAACGTTCCGGTCTAGGCTATAATCCAAGCCCTCTGATTGCTGTCTTGTGACCGCCGCAACTGTCTCGGCCTTCATGGTAGTCACCCCGTCCAACGTCCCGCCGCCGGCCATCATAGCGTAAAACCTGGCCAAACCTCGGGCCGTGGCAATCCCGCCACCGGCTGGCAGCACTGCGGTGTGGACCTCGGGCCGGTTGTAGAGATTCACTTGGCTGGTGCGGTCACAATCTTCCATGGCATGTAGTTTGGAGACACGGTCCTCCATGGAAGGGTCTATTCCCAGATAGAACTCCTCGATGTTCAGCGGCCCTGTGATCTCTTCTCTGATGAATTGGTCGATGGTCCGGCCGTCGATCCGGTGCACCAATTCTCCCACCACCCAGCCAAAGTTGCGGGGATGGTAGGCGATTACCCTGCCGGGCTTGTAGTCCAGGGGTATCTGTTCCATGGCGTCGACCACGGCATCCCAGTCGTGCCAACGGTCCCAGGTCATATGGCTGGGGCTGTCTGGGAAGCCCGATTGATGGGTCATGACGTGACGGATGGTGACATCTTCCTTGCCCTTTTGGGCGAAGCCTGGCCAATAGGAGGCAACGGTGTCATCCCAATCGAACTTACCCCTTTCCCAGAGGATGTGGAGGCACGCTGATGTCACGGCTTTGGTGGATGAATAGAGGACGAACATGGTGTCTTCTGTGACTGCTTTACCAGCCTCTCGGTCAGCCAGCCCGCTGTATAGGTCAAGCACGGGTAGGCCGTGGCGATAGACCGCCAGCGCTGCTCCTGGATGGACTCCGGTTTCAATCTGTTGGATGAAGAGTTTTTCGACTCGTCTGAGTCCTTTGGGGTCCATTTGGCTTTTTTTGGGGGTTACCACCATTCAGTTGCGTCCTCAGTTTCCGGTGTGCTGACCTGTCCGTGTACTAGACTACCTTTAGTTCTGCGCTGCCGAGGCCTTCGATGGATATGGAGGCTGCATCACCAGGTTTCACTACTTTGGGAGGAACTATGCTTCCGGTGATTATCACCATTCCCGCGGATAAACCCAAGCTCTGTTCAGCTAGTTTGTTGGCCAGCCAGGCCAGAGGCTCCAATGGGTGTCCCATGACATCTGAACCATGGCCGTCTCCGACCATCTCGTAGTTGATGTGCATCGATCCGTAGGCTGCTTCCAAGTCTAGTTCCCGCCAGTTGGTCACCGGAGCGCCCAACACAACACCCGCATTGAAGATATTGGCAGCGACGCCGGTGATGAACCCAACGAATGGGTCGACCCCCTGAGTGCGCCGGATATCCACCACCTCGAATGCTGGCATCAATGACTCAACTGCTTCAGAGACCGTCTCCCGGTCATATGGTGCTCCGCCTGGACCTAGGTCTGAGCCCAAACGGACGCCTACCTCGCATTCCAAGGCTAATTGCCGGAAATCGGAGGCTCTCAACGTGCTGGGAGAATGGCGGATGTTGTCCTCCAGCATTATCCCCAAAACAGGATCACTCACACCAACTGATTCCTGGAGCACCGTGGTTGTGTAGGCCAGTTTGTACCCGGCTATTGCGCCCTGTTCCTCGGAAACGCGGGACTGAAACTCCCGTTGAATCAAATACGCCTCATCCAAGTCTGTTGGTGTCAACCGGTCTTCCAAGGCGTAGAGCTGTTTGTAATGGAACTGATCTAGTAGCGTTTGAGCTGCTTGCTGGATCTTGACGTTTACCGACATCTGACTGACTTCCTTAATCTAATTCTGAGATTAAAACGAGCGCGCATAAAACGGGCGAGCGGAGCCTAGTATAGCACTGAGTGTTCGGAGTTTAGGCGCAGCGGAATCAGTCTATTTTGATTCCCACAGGACAATGGTCGGAACCGAAAACGCCCGACAAGATGAATGCGTCGGTCAGGCGCTCGGCGAACTCATTGTCGGCGAAGAAATAATCGATCCTCCAACCGACGTTCCGGTCTCTGGCCCGCGTCATCTGGTCCCAATAGGAGTAGTTATTCGGTTCCTGGTTGAATATTCTCAGGGTATCTTTGTAGCCCTTGGCCAGGAATTCGTCCATCCAGGCGCGTTCCTTAGGTAGGAAGCCGGAGACTTTGACGTTTTCTTTGGGTCGGGCAAGGTCAATCTCTTTGTGGGCGGTATTGACGTCTCCGCAGACAACCACGTTCTTGCCACTCTGGCGAGTCTTCTCAGCGTATTCCAAGAAAGCGTCGTAGAAGTCCATCTTGTATTGGAGACGCTCCGCAGAGCGTTTGCCGTTAGGGAAATAGATATTGAACAGCACGAAATCACCAAAGTCGGCGATTATCGTGCGTCCTTCGGCATCGAACCGGTCCCCAAATCCATATTGAACACTCTCCGGCGCTTTCTTGGCGTAGAGACCCACACCGCTGTAACCCTTCTTCTCCGGGGTTGAGAAGTAGGAGGTGTACCCGGCAACGGATTTTACTTCCTCGGGAAGTTGTACCTCATGGGCTTTTGTTTCTTGAAGGCAGAGAATGTCTGGACCTTCTTCAGTGAACCAATCTAAGAAACCCTTTTTGTGGGCGGCCCTGAGACCATTTACGTTCCAGGAGATAACCTTCATGGGAGCGACTCCTTACTTGGTGAACTAAAGCGAGACAGTCCGTGACCATCTCAGTGCCACCCAATGACCCAGCTGAGATTTTTTGGACTGAATGGATACCCATCGGTATCAGGTATGTAACTACGGGGTTGCACCGAGATTAACCGCGCCATCAGGGGGCGAAGGGACTCTCAAGATGGCCCGATTATATCTGTTGTCGCACCCGCGTCAACCAGCGATTTGCAGCGGGTTAGCGGCTAATCTGAAAAGGGTGCGGTGGTCCAATGCTGTGCTACCATTGCGCTCGCAACTACCAGCCTCACAGATTTGAGAAACGAGGCTGATTTACCCTTAGGGCGGAGTAGACCCGATGACAAAAACCGGACAAGACCATCTGGACAGCTTGCGTGACGGCCGCAGCGTATATCTGAACGGGAAATTGGTTGGTGATGTGGTTGACCACCCAGCCTACCGCAACGCCGTCAGGTCTACGGCATCGCTTTACGACTTTCAAGCAGCCACTGAAAACGAGGAGCTGATGACCTTTGTCTCCCCCACTGGAGCTAGGGTCAACCGCAGTTGGCAGTTGCCCGAGTCGTATGCGGAGCTTGTCCAACGTCGGCAGGCGATCGAGGCGTGGGCGGAACAGACCAACGGGTTTCTGGGCCGGTCGCCAGACCATGTAGCTTCTTCTCTGTGCGGCATGATGATGCGCCCAGACCTGTTTGAAGCACACGGGAAAAAACGCGCCAAGGCTTTTGCCGATTATTTTTCCTACGTTAGGGACAATGACCAGTTTGTTTCCTACGTGGTGGTTGGGCCCCAGGCGGACCGCTCCAAAGGCGTTAGCGAACAGGCTGGCGAATACACCGTTGCCGGCATCTGCGATGAAGATACCCAGGGAATCACCATCAAAGGCGCCAAGATGC
>CAYVIG010000095.1:0-9567 GCA_964451445.1 uncultured Dehalococcoidia bacterium | reverse complement strand
GGTGTTGTTGTTGAACACGACACAGATTATGGGCAGGTCGTACTGCACCGCCGTGGAGATGGCGTTCACAGTCATCATATAGCCGCCGTCGCCGCTGATGCAGACTACTGGCTGGTGGGGATAGACCAATTTCAGGCCCACTGCTGCTGGCACCGCCCAGCCCATTCCTGCAGTACCGCCAGGACTGTAGAAGGTGTTGGACTGCTGGGCACGGTAGAGATGGGCCATCCAGGTGCGATTGTTACCGGCATCCAGGGCGTATATGGTGTTGGCGGGCATGGTCGCCTGCAACTGGGCAATCAGACGTTGAGGCTTCACTGGCGAGCTCTCTTCGTGCATCTCAGGCTGGTCGTGGAAGCCACCGGCATCCCGCCGGGCCCGCATGCTCTCTGTCCATTCAGTTCGGTTGGAAGCATTTCCTGGCGCTGCGTCTTTGGAAGCCACAACCAATTGCTCTAGGATTGTCTTCGCGTCGCCGATCAGACCCAGTTCTACTGGGAAGGACCAACCGGCGTTGCGCTCGTCAATGTCTATCTGGATGATGCGTTGGCGTGCGGGGTTGAAGATGTCGGGGCGCTCGCCCACCGTCTCCTGCGATCGGAGCAGCGCGCCGATTACGACCACTGTATCGGCATCGCCCACCGCTTTGTTGGCCGTCTCCTGGCCGTAGGTTCCTACCATTCCCAGGGCCAGGGCATGGTCCTCGGAGATGGCGCTCTTTCCTTTATAGCTGGTGGCTACGGGCATGCCCCATTGTTCGGCGAATTCTTGCAATTGGTCGTGGGCCCGGGCCACGTGGACGCCGTTTCCGGCAATGATCACGGGACGTTTGGACTCGTTCAAGATCTGAATCGCCTTTTCAATATCCACCGGCGCGCTGGCCGGTTTGACCGTGTTCAAAAACCCAGAGGTGTTGTGGATGAACGGCGGCGACTCCAGGTCAACCTGCCCGCTTATGGCCGCAGACCGCATCAGCAACGTCGCGGGTCCAGGGCGCCCACTCACCGCGTGTTTGATGGCCATCTGCGCTCCCAAAACAGCCTCTTTGGGGTTGGTGGCCAGGGTTGTGTACTTGGTCATGGCCTTGAACATAGACTGGAGGTCGATGCTGCCGTACTCTCCCGCTCCCGACTGGTTGGCCGGACGTTGGGCTGCGCCGCCGTCCGAGGTATCGGTGATCACCAGCATGGGTGAGCTGCTCAGCATGGATTCCATGATGCCAAAAGCGGCGTTCGAGCCCATGAACAAGCCTTGTCCCATGATTGCCGCCGGTTTTCCGGCAGCACGGCCATAAGCATCAGCCATGATCGCGGCCGCCTGCTCGTGACGCACCAAGATGGTCTTGATCCGGTCTTGCTTGGCCTCAAGGACCTGGAATATCTGGCCGGTGCCGCCCCCGGGAATCCCGAAGACATATTCGATACCGGCTTCCTCCAAGGTCTGGACGATCATCTCGCTGGCTGATGGCATGCATGGCCTCGCTTGTTTTGGGTTCGATTCTTACTAATACGTGCGTCCGGTGAACGTTGGTGGGATGATACCCGCCGCCTATGGCCCGGTCAAGAAAATTTGGCCTGCCAACCGGAGTCTGACCAAGGGTATCCAATGTTGCGTCAAGATGGTTGACCCAGGTTGGACGCAAGCGTATCATCCCCCCATCCTGAGGCAATCCAGGCACGTTTCATGCATGGGTAACCTCAGCGGAGTTTGGGTATCCCAAAAATCCGATTCGACTAGTTGAGAGATGAGTCATGCGCGCAGCCGATGCCATTGTTCACGCCCTGGAAAAAGAAGGAGTGGAGTATATCGCCGGGTTCCAAGGTGGTGGGTTGAACCCTCTTTGGACCGGTCTTAGGAACTCTGAGACCATCAAGGTCTTCGCGGCCAGGAACGAGAGACTGGGCGTGGAGATTGCCGACGGCTATGCCCGGGCAACCGGCAAAGTGGGCGTGGCCATGACAGGCACAGGCCCAGGCGCCACCAATACCCTCACTGGAATCGCCGGCGCATTTGCCGACAATATCCCGGTCCTCCTATTGATGGGGCAACACCCCCTGGCCGACCTTGGGAAAGAGGTGCAGCAGGAAGTGTCCGCCAGCATCTACGACACCCTGGTCAAATGGCGGGGCACCATGACCAAGGTTGAAGATATTCCGGCGGTCATGCGTCGTGCCTTCACGGCCCTGCGCTCCGGCTCGCCGGGGCCAGTCGTTGTTGAGATGCCCCAGGATGTGCTCATGACCGAGGTCCCAGACGGCTCCTTGGAGTACGAACCGGTCGGGCCGGGACGGAAGGCCGCTCCCAATGCCGACGAGGTTGCCCAGGCAGCCGATCTTCTGGTCAACGCCAAGAATCCCGTTCTGAACCTGGGCGGCGGCGTCTTGTCTGCCGAGGCCTGGGACGAAGCTAAAGAACTGGCTGAATTATTGTCCATGCCGGTGGCAACCACTTTGGTGGCCAAGGGCGTATTTCCTGAGAACCACCCCCTGGCCATGGGAATGGGCTGCTACCCCCGGAGTCGGTACGCCAGCGGGGCCTCGCTCCACATGAACCGCAAAGCAGATGTCGTTTTGGCTGTGGGTAACTCCTACCGGCTGCCAAACGGCACCGACGGACGGCCCATTCCAGAGGGTGTGAGCCTGATTCACGTGAACGCCGATGAGCAGGATTTGAACAAACAATATCAGGCTGACGTGCCCATATTGGCCGATGCCAAACTGGCTCTGCGCGCCATACTGGACGCAGTGAAAGAGCGGGTCGGGCCGGGGAACGGCGGCCTTAAAGAGGAAGTTGTCGCCGAGATCAAACAGGCCAAGGACAAGCAAGCCAGCGAGTGGGCCGACATCGTCAATGACACATCCGCTCCCACTACTGGATATAGAGTCGTGTCTGAACTCCCCAAGATAATCGACCCCGATAAGACCATCGCCCTCCATGATGCTGGTGGCAGTCGAGGCTATATGTCTCCTTTCTGGGAGGCCACCAAACCCCGCAGCTACGTCGGAATGGGCGGTATGGCTGCCATGGGTTGGTCCCTCGGCGGGGCCATTGGTGCCAAGCTTGGCCGTCCTGATGATCTGGTTGTCCATTTGCTGGGTGATGCTTCATTTGGCATGGTCGGCATGGAACTGGAAACGGCAGTTCGGATGGGCATCTCCACGCTCACCATAGTCGTGAACAACGAAGGAACTGGCGGAGGACTGATGGGTATGAACGGCCCGTCTGGCCCGCCACCGGACATGGCTAAACTCACTGGAAACTGGAGCAAGGTCGCCGAAGGTCTTGGCGCCTGGACCGAACGGGTTGACGATCCTTTAGATGTCGGACCAGCTCTACAAAGGGCCATCACCGCCACCGAGAACGGCCAAGCAGCTCTGCTGGAGATCATGATCAAGCCCATGGCCATGCCCAACACGCCCGACGACTGGTCGCTTTGAAGCTAACAACTCTCTGGAGATTCGATGAAAAGCGTTGAAATTGACCGCAGTAAGCGGCTGAAGGACGACCCTGGCAAGGGACACAACCGTTGGCATCCGGACATCGATCCAATTATTGAAGTGGAACCTGGGGAAGAGGTGTCCCTGGAAACCAGGGACGCATCTGACGGACAGATGAACCCCAATGTCACCGTTGCCGACTTCGACGGGTTCGCCGGAAAGGTAGGACACCCGCTGACAGGCCCGGTTTACATAAAGGGCGCTGAGCCGGGTGATCTATTGGAAGTCGAGTACGTCGATATCATCCCCCAGTCCTACGGTTGGACTCGTAACCGGCCTGGGGCCGGGTTCCTGCGTGACCTGTTCCCCGAGTCATTCGTGGTCCATTGGGAGATGAGGGACGGCTGGGCGACTTCTAAGGAACTACCAGGCGTGAGGATACCCAATGGTTCCTTCATGGGTACCGCAGGGATAGCACCTTCCAGAGCTCAGATGGATGCCTGGAGAGAGCGCGAGGCTGACCTAGTACGCCGAGGCGGGATCGCCTTTCCACCTGACGCCGAAGATGCGGTGCCGGAAGGGGTAATTGCTAATGAAGGGCTCCGCACCATACCGCCGAGGGAGAACTGCGGCAATGTGGACGCCAAGCAGTTGACCACGGGTTCCAGGTTACTGATACCGGTGAACGTTGACGGCGGGTTGTATTCCGCTGGCGACGGACACTATGCTCAGGGCGACGGTGAGTGCTGTATCACGGCAATCGAGATGGGCGCCACAGCGGTGGTCAAGTTTCAGCTACATAAGGGAGAGGCTGCTAGAAATAACATAAAGTTTCCAAGGTTCGCCCACTCGGACTATTTCTTGCCGCCGGAATGGGCGGCACCGAGGAATTTCATGGCGACCATGGGGATGCCAATCCGTGAGGATGGGACCCAAGAGGGTGAAGACCTGACACTGGCGGCGCGGAACGCACTGATCCAGATGATCGACCTACTTCAGGAGAGAGGGTGGACCAAGGCACAGGCTTATATCATCTGCAGTGTTGCGGTTGATCTAAGGATAAGTAACGTGGTTGACCTGCCAAACGTCACTGTGTCGGCGTTTTTGCCTGAGGATATCTTCCAAAGTTAGAAGCTGGGTCTCAAAGACGGGCGATTCGTGGGTGAAACGTCTTAGGGTACGAGTGGAATCACAAAAGGGGCCTTAAAACGGACGAGAGAACGCCAAAATTTCGGGTGAGACGCTTCGGAACTCACTGGCACCTAGACCACATAGAAGGAAAAAGAAAAACCCCGTCCTGATCACGTAAGGACGGGGTTTTTGCTAAAAGCGCTTTGCTTTTAGAGAACTAAGGATTCAAGAGCTTAGCTGATTCGTTTGACTTCCAGGGTCTCGCCAGGAGCGAGGGCTACACGTCGTACATTTATACCTAGCTTCAAGAGCCAGTAGCCAAGAGTAGCCTTGCTGACGCCCAATTCTTCGGCAGTGGCTGAGAGGCCGACCTCATTGACCTTCTCGGGCAATAGGCGCTCCAGGGGCCGTTGGAATTCCTTTTCTACTCGCTGCATCAGTTTCGTCTTCCTAGCCATGGTTCCCTCCGTATCTTCTATTATTACTACTGCTTTATACTGTTACCCGGGCATCAGGTTTGCAATATAATAACAGAGCACTATATGAACGTCAAGTATTTTTTAGGATTCTTTTAAAATAATTTAAGAAATGACTAAGTAATTAAATTTATTGATGGCTGCATATTTTAATTAACCGATCTCATAAATATATTAAATAGAGGATTATTAGAGTGGTCTCAGGCATAGAAACATGGTTTTTGGACATAATTACGGACGTTTACGATGCGATAGGCTGGCCTGGAGTGGTCTTCTTGATGGGCATCGAAAGCGCTGCGATCCCGTTTCCCAGCGAATTAATTATGCCACTGGCAGGCTGGCTCTTAATTGAGGCAAAAGGTGATTCCGCCTGGATGTTATGGATGGCGGCCTTCTACGGCGCTTTGGGGAACCTCCTTGGTTCATGGGTGGCGTATTGGATCAGCTACAAGGGCGGCCGCCCTCTATTAAGGAAGTACGGGAAATACGTGCTGGTGACACAACACGAGGTTGAACAGGCCGAGGATTGGTTCAAGAAGTATGGTGAACTGGCTGTGTTTGCGTCGCGGATGCTCCCGGTGGTTCGAACCTTTATCAGCGTTCCGGCCGGTATAGCCCGCATGAACTTTTGGAAGTTCAGCTTCTACACCTTCGTCGGATCCTATCCATGGAGCCTTGGTTTGGCCTACGGTGGGTTCAAGTTGGGCGAGAACTGGGAGGACCTTCGCGAGGTCATGCGTCCCTTTGACTACCCGGTCGCGGGCATCATCCTCGTAGTCGTCTTCTGGTTCATCTACCACCGGATCAAGACCATTCGAGCTGAAGAACGCGGATAGCGGTCTTATAGCTTGTGGGCGTCCCTGGTGCCCCTGCACTGGTATCCAGCTGTAAGCGTCGTTGACACGTCCATAGGTGCCCAATAAGCTGATTGAGACTCTCTGTAATCCCATTAATACGATTTAAAAGGCGGCAAGATATGCAGGCCCCGACTCTCAGGGACGTTTACCGGGCAAAGAAGACCATCGGCCCTCATATACCACGCACACCGTTACACTTTTCTGCAGGGCTTAGTGACCTGTTAGAAGCTGAAGTGTACTTGAAGCACGAAGAGTACCTGCCCCTTGGGGCATTCAAGGGAAGGGGCGGAATCAATCTTTTGGCTAACCTCAGTGACGAGGAAAAGGAACGCGGGTTGATCACCGCATCTTCTGGCAACCACGGCCAGTCGATGGCCAGCGCCTGCAAGTCGTTTGGGGTCAAGGCCATCATCGGACTGCCGGAGGACGCCAACCCCAACAAGGTTGCGGCCATGCGGGCCCTCGGGGCTGAGCTGGTTTTCCATGGGGCTGACTTCGACGCAGCGCTGCTGCATTGTGAAACCTTGGCGAGGGAAGAAGGGTACCGGTTCGTCCATCCGGTCAACGACCCCCTGCTGATTGCCGGCGTGGGCACCCAGGCTTTAGAGACACTGGAAGACCTGCCCGACGTCCAGGTTCTGATGGTTCCCCTGGGCGGCGGCTCCGGCGTTTCCGGAGCCTGTATCGTCGCCAAGGGAATCGACCCTTCCGTAGAAGTGTTCGCTGTGCAGTCGGAGCAGGCCCCCGCCGGATACCTGTCCTGGAGAAAGGGAGAGATAGTCGAAGCCGAGATGAACACCTTCGCCGAAGGCGTGGCCACCAGGTCGGGTTACGAGCTTGCGCAGTCAATCATCGGCGGCTTGCTTGACGACTTCCTATTGGTGAGCGACGAAGATATCCATAGGGCGATAGGCACGTTGGTGGACAAAGCCCATACCCTGGCCGAGGGCGCTGGCGCCACCGCACTAGCAGGGGCAATGAAGTACCCGGAAAAGGTAAGAGGCAAAAAGGTAGCTATAACCGTAAGCGGTGGTAACATCACTGCGGAGCAACTCAGTCATTCATTGGAAATCTACTGCAGCTGAGTTTTCCAATAGCAATGCAGAATAAATGTAACGCCGCTCGGGCGTCGCATATATAGCGCCCATCGACCGGATGACTCTTATTTATGCTCATAGCCAGGGTCATAATTAATTGATGTGGGTTATTCACGGCGATATACTTAGCGAAGGGTATTTGGCCTAGCGTCGCGCTGGCTTTCGGGTTGGATGCATAGATCACTAGAGATCATACGCTCATTGGAAGTATTGGAGGGTCGGAAGTGTTCGAGAACGTGGATGAGCACCTGGATGAGGCCGTAAGGCTGGCAGAACGGTGTCCGGAGAAGTACCAGATCGCCTGCTTCCAAGCGTTGATTCGAGTGCTGGCCCAGGCTGACGCGCCCCTGCCTCAGAACAGTAACGGTGATTCCCATCTTTTCAATGGTAATGGTTCTAATGGGGACAACCAGTCTTCACCTCCCAACGTCTCCTACAGCAATCGGACCAGTTCGAATATCGCCCCCAGCGCCGCTGCCGGCCTCTCCTTGGATAGCAGCGAACGCGGACCCATATTTATGGATCAGCACCAAATACCTGAGGCGTCCATCTCACGGGTCTATCATTTGGACGGTCAGTCTTATCGTATTATCGTCAAAGACCTCAAGGAAAAGACCAACTCCAAGAAGCAGGTAAAACTGGCTTTGTTGCTTGGGATTGGGGGGCTGCTCTCCAGCGGCCAGCCCATATTCTCCAAAGAAAGATTGATCGAGGCATGCCGGGAATACGGCGCCTACGACGCGCCCAACTTTGCTTCGCATATGAAGAAACAAAGGGACATGTTCATATCCCAGGGAAACGAGTGGTCATTGACAGTACCGGCACAACAACGGGCTGCAGAGGCGATAAAAGAGCTGGTCTCCTGAACCCGCTTAAGCCTTTGCAGGCCCCTTAAATCGAGCGTCAGGTAATCAACTAAGAACGAGCAGTGTAGCTAGGATTGGGGACTGCTGAAGTAGCGGGCTAACTCATCGCGGCTGAACTGGGGAAGCTCAACCTCGCCGGTCCGGCCGATGGAAACCAGGCCTTCTTCAGCGGGCATCATCCTTCCAATCTCCCAGCCGTCTATTCCCTTTTTCTCTAGCTGATAAAGTAAAGAGGGAACATCTTCGGGTGAAAGTGTAATTAGCAAAGCGCCCGATGCCAGTAGTCCCAATGGGTCTAATTCAAGAGCTCGGCACACCTCGAAAGTCTCTGGCAGTACCGGAATACTACCTTCTTCAATGGCTACTCCCAGCCCTGAAGCCGCAGCGATCTCTCGCAACCCGGTGACCAACCCGCCTTCAGTGACATCGTGCATCGAGTGTATTTGTGCAGTAGCACAAGCAACTTGAGCATCTGTAAGTACGCTTATCCCAGCGCCATCTAGTAAATTAGAACATTGTGTAATAGTGTCATCGCTTACCCCCACTTTGCGCAAGTCATCGGCCCGTTCCAAGGCTAGAAGCGCTGTGCCTTCAATTGCGAGGCCTTTAGTGACCACGATGCTGTCACCCTCCAGTGCGCCCCCGGTTTTGACCAGTCGGTCTCGGGTGACCTCGCCCAACATGCTCCCCGACACTATGGGACGGTCGATACCGTATGTGACCTCGCTATGGCCGCCGATCAGTGTGACGTCTATGGCGTTACAGGCGTCCAGTACCTGATTGAACACCTCTTCCGCCTGGTCCTCGCTGAAACTCTCTGGGACCAGCAGCGTGGCTAGAAACCACCTCGGGGTGCCTCCCATGCAGGCGATGTCGTTGGCGTTGACCTGCACGGCATACCAACCGATCCTGTCGGTGGCAAAGGTTATAGGGTCGCTCTTGGCAATCAGCAGGGTCTCGGCCAGGTCTATGACCGCCGCGTCCTCGCCAAGGCCTGGTCCCAGGAGCACCCTCGGGTCGGTGACCCTGGGCTTCTGTAGCAGCTTCTCAAGTAATGAGTGGGGGAACTTGCCAATGTCCACTGGAACTCCTGGTCGGGCTAGTAGGGATTTAACGAGTACAACCCGTTGGGGTATTTAAATGAGGTAACGGGGTTACTGATCGCGTGGGCGGCAGTATCCAACTCCCACATCCGAGGACATGATAGTTCAGGTGCAACTGAAGTTACCATAGCTCAATCTAAAGTCGGATGTGCAACGCGCACCTATCTTATATTGAAGCCGTTTCCCGATGCTGTGGAATGCAGTGCAGAGGGGGTGAGATAATACGCAGGATGACCCACTTGCTCGTTGACACTCAAACATAGCTTGTGATAAAAATAACAAAGTTATTTCCTGCCTATAATTACCTTTTTAAAATGGATGATATGGAGTCTAGATCGATGAGAAAACCACTAGTGATTCTTTTTGCAATGATTAGCGCCGTCATGCTCATGGCCATTGCTTGCGGCAGCGACGAAGCTGATCCCAACGCCACCGCTACCCCCGCCCCGCCGAACACTGTCCCGGCGGAACAGCGAGCTGCTGAGCCTACCGCAGTCCCGGCCACCAAGGCCCCGGCAGCTTCCGGCGCTGGTGGAGCATTAACTGTCGCAGCTGAAGGTGAAACCCTTACCTTCGACACTGCAAGTCTCAGTGCGACAT
>CAYVIG010000094.1:0-9727 GCA_964451445.1 uncultured Dehalococcoidia bacterium | reverse complement strand
CCGAATCTCAAGATTCAATCATTGGCCATACCTTACCTAGATTGGATTTCGAAAAATAGGGGCGTCAAAATCTGGACAGCCCAGCGTTCGTTATTTAGTTGATGTGGACTTGTAAGATTACAGACTCAGGTATCAATACCGAACACTAAGGTTAAATACTTCCTTCCCCTTCAGATAATAGAGTTTCGAAACTCCATAAACCATTCTCAAAGTTCGATGCTCAATCCAGTATTGAAGTACAGGCATCCCGTGACTCACCGTCAAAGCTATTATTCCGAAATGATGGCCGTAATATCAGCTTATGATGGATATTCCTGGAGATGAAACACAAAACGATTCAGAGAGGTCGAATGTACATAGTTAACGTGCCAATCCAAATCAGAGACGGCTTCAAAGAACAATTTATAGCTGGAATAAAAGATAATGCGAGTCATGCACAGAACGACGAACCGGGATGCCTTAGATTCAACGTAATACAAGACTCGAGCGACATCAACCGAATATGGGTCTATGAGGTTTATAAAGACGAAGCCGCATTCAAGGCTCATCAGCAATCGCCCCATTATCTAAAATTCAGAGGTATGGCGGACGAATGGAGAGAAGATACTTCAACTCAGGGAGCCGGGAGAGGCTGCACTAATATCTGGCCATCTGACGACGAATGGTCGTAACGATGGTCGCGAGGAAAAGTAACTCAAAAATAAGCTCTGCAATACTAGTAACCAAATTAAAGACTTACATGCTCAATCCAGTATGCCAAACGAAACATTTGAAAGTCTGAGATTAGTTCCTTTCGAATGTTTCGCCTTCAGGGTCAAGACAATCACCATGTCTCTCGCGGTTTCAGGAAGTAATGGTTTCAAGTAATATAGAGGCCTCTCTACAAGAGGGGCCTCTATAGATTATGCCTGTCACCAAAAATCAGGAACCGTTATATCTTTTAATACAGATCATTGACTTGCATCAGCTGTCTCATCATCAGCGCCTTCCACATAATAGACGCCTATGGAACGAGAAAACGCAGATTCATCGAAATTAGAAGAGTCGTAGATAGCAGTGTTGTGGCCGTCACTTCCGTGGGCATTTCACCCACGGAATACGTTTCCAACAGCGTGATTCCACCGGTATCGCTGGAGATACTTTATGGGGCAATGAGCCCGGACCGCTGTTCAGCAGAACGTGCTGTCGCGCCAGGAGAGATCAGGGTATTAGTCTGTGAGTAGCAGCAAGCTATTTCATGATAATTCTTCTTGCAGGTTATTTCCTATGAATATAAAATCAGTCGCACGGAACGGGTAGCTATTCTCGCCACCGATAACCGTGCAACGAAGAGATTTGAAGGAGCCTAAAGATGACCGATTCGCTACTTGAAACTTCTGTACCTACTTCCGAACATGGAAATGAGATTGAAAAGTTCGATGCCATTGTCATCGGCTCTGGGGTCACCGGGCTCTATGCTGTGTATCGCATGCGCGAACTAGGGTTCTCGGTTCGGGCTTTCGACGATGCCGGTGGAGTAGGTGGAACTTGGTACTGGAACCGCTATCCAGGTTGCCGTTTCGACTCTGAAAGCTACTCTTACGGGTATTCATTCTCCGAAGAACTTTTGCAAGAATGGGACTGGAAAGAACATTATTCAGCCCAGCCAGATACCGAACGTTACCTAAACTATGTGGCAGATAAGTTTGACCTGCGCCGAGACATACAGTTCAACTCCCGAGTCATGTCTGCGACGTTCGTCGAGGAAGATAACTGCTGGGAAATCGTTCTCAAGGACGGGAGTAAGGCCCGCGGGCAGTATCTGATCACGTCGGTAGGTAGTTTCTCTGCAGGCTACGTCCCGGACTTCGAGGGAATCGATAGCTTCAAAGGGATCACCTCTCACACTAGAGGGTGGCCTAAAGAAGGCATCGACCTAGCCGGAAAGCGAGTCGGGGTCATCGGCACAGGCGCCAGCGGCGTGCAACTTATCACTGAGATTGCCAAAGAGGTTGGCCACCTAACCGTATTCCAGCGGACCGCAAACTACTGCGCCCCTCTCCGTAATGGTCCCATTGACGATGAAACTCAGAAGCAGATCAAGGCCAGCTATCCCGAGATTTTCAGGGTATGCAGTGAAACCGCTGGCTCGTTCATGCATGAATTCGACAAACGGTCAGCCATGGATGTTTCTCCAGAGGAACGTATTGAACAGTATGAACGGCTATGGGCGGAACCGGGTTTCAAAAAATGGCTCTCCAATTTTCATGATGTGATGGTCCCGGGAGAAGCCAATGAAGACTACGCCGAGTTTGTTCGCAACAAGATTCGCGAGCGAGTCCACGACCCGGTCGTAGCGGAGATGTTGGTTCCCAAGGACCATATGTTCGGCTCCAAACGGCTACCTTGCGAGAGTGGCTATTACGAGGTCTACAACCAGGACAATGTCTTGCTAGTTGACGTCAAGGAGGCTCCAATCGAGCGGATCACACCTAACGGCGTGAAGACCAGAGATGCGGAGTACAACCTAGACGTCATCATATATGCCACTGGGTTCGATGCCATCACCGGTGGGTTGATCAACCTGAATATCACCGGCCAAAACGGTCAGACATTGAAAGCCAAATTTGCCAACGGCCCACGAACCTACATGGGCATCACCTCAGTTGGGTTCCCCAACCTGTTCACAGTAAACGCGGCGTCGGTGGGTAACTTCGTTCGGGCTTCTGAACCTTTGATAGATTGGGTCGGCGACGCGATGAGCTATCTTCGGGACAACGATTTCCAGCGCATCGTGCCTACCATCGAGGCTGAAGATGCCTGGGTCAAGCACGTCAATGAGGATGGTGCGAAAATCCTGCGAACGCAGGCAGATTCCTGGTTTGTAGGGGCTAATATCCCTGGTAAGGCACGGGCATTGCTCACCGCGCCGGATACGGCCCCAGCGATGCGGGCCAAGCGCGCGGAGGTAGCGGCCAGCGGGTATGAGGGTTTCATTCTAGGATAAAGTCAAGGTACGCCCAGGCGCACCAACAAAGGACGATAAAAGCCCCCAAAGAGGGGGCTTTCTTGTCTCTGAGACAATGATGGTTTAGCGGTGATTGTGTTTGCTGGCTGATTTTACTCTTCGGCAACCACGTAGTTTCTGAGGGTGCCGATGTCACTGACCTCAACCTCGATCGTATCGCCCGGTACCATGTCGCCGTCGGCTCCCTGGGTTCCCATCCACAACACGTCACCTGGATACAAAGTTGCATACTTACTTATCTCGTGGATCCATGTGGCTGTGTCCCAAATCTGGTCGGAGGAGGAAAAATCCTCCCAGACATCTCCGTTGTGCCGTACGATGATGCGAAATCCCTTGGGGTCTAGATTCGTGACTATCCACGGCCCAAGTGGCTTCCATGTGTCGCAATTCTTGCCGCGGAACATGGTGCGGTCTGCCTGCTGCCAGGGACGATTACTGATGTCGTTGCCGATGGTGTAGCCGAACACACAATCCAAGGCTTCAGCGACAGATACATTCTTTGCTTTCTTGCCTATGACCACAGCCAACTGCCCTTCCGGCTGGACGGCACCTTCACTTTCCTTGGGTACCACTATGTATTCCTCAGTACCGATGACAGCGTGGACCGACCGATAGTTGGGAGATGGCCGTTCGGGATAGCTTGGTGGTGAACCCCGCCGAGCAGCCATCCCCTCTACGTGCCCCCGATAATTGGGGCCGGCAGCATAAAGCATGCCTGGTTTGATGGGCGCCAATAACTTCACCTGATCCAAGGAATGGGTGTTGTTGGTGAGGGAGTGCTCATTTAAGGGACTTCCAGAAACCTGCATGACTTGGTCGCCCTCGACGATACCGTAGTTGGTTTCTCCATCCGATTCAAAGCGACACCAGATCATGTTCGTACCCCTAGTTTTTCAAATTGTTGAGATATCGGTCACAGTTCACGCCCGACCACGGCTCTAAGTGACGACTTCCCAGATCTGGCGGCTGCCTTCTACGGTGTTGATATTGAACTGCCTGACGGACTCTATCGTCTCGGGGGATAGTGTGTCGTAATTGGAGCGCTGGTTATTGAAGTAATCGTCCAAGTTTTCAATCTCGATCTCAAAGGCGATGGTATCCATCCGGTCTGTAAAATCCGTGTAGATCTTCCCCGTGGTATTTCCATCTCGGGCCCAGGAAGCTCTGACACTCTTAACAACTTCCATGCACTCAGGCACCTTCCCTCGGGCGCATTTCCAGACGTTTCTCACCATGTACATTCGGACTCCTCCAACTATAAGATTTCTAGATGACTTGAGAGGCGTGGAGTAGGTCCAACTCTTCTTTCGAGAGACCCAGCTTTCCACCGTATATCTCCGAGTTGTGCTCACCCAGCGTCGGAGCCGCCTTGCTGCCTTCCATAGCGTTCTCCTCATCCATCAGGAAGCCGGGGCTCGGGTATTTCAGTTTACCCGCTATGGGATGGTCGATTTCCACAAAATAGCCTCGTTCGGCTAGATGAGGTGAGTCCACCACTTGCTGGGGGTTCTGGACCAACCCGATGACCAATCCTCGGGCCATGGCCTCGCGCATCAGGTCCAAGTTGTTCCAAAGGGCCAGCTTTGGGGCCACCAGGCTGTGAAGCTCTTCCCAGTTTTCCAGGCGGCTCGGACGGGTGGCAAATTTGGGGTCTAGCAGCCCCGGTTCCTCAAGAAACTCGGACCAGGCCTCCATCGGACGCCCTCCGGTGCCGGCGGTGGTCAATGTGGCCTCGCCGTCTTTGGTGCGTAGGTGCATTCCGTCCATCACATTTCCATCGCTTCCCCCGCGCTTGGGGCTCTGGCCTGTGAAGCTGAACGGCTGGATCAAGCCTGAGGGAGTGCTGACGGCTGCTTCCATGGTCGACAGGTCTATGTGCTGGCCTGTACTTGATATCTGCCGGTGGAGCAACGCAGCCATGATGGCTACAGCTCCGTTTCGGGCGGTGGTTATTTCCATCTGCTCCAGAGCTGTGCCCATGGGTGGTTTGTCCGCAGAACCGGTAACAGCATGAAGAAAGCCCCCCAAGGCTTGCGCTACGAGGTCGTTGCCCCGATAGTCCCTGTAGGGGCCAGTCTGGCCAAAATACGTAATGGAACAGAGAACCAACCCGGGATTCGCTTCTTGGAAAACCTGGTATCCCAGACCCAGGTTTTCCAAATGCCCGGGTGGATAGGTTTCAATCAAAACGTCCGCATCTGCCACTAGCCGCAACAGCAACTCGCGGCCTTGGGGTCGTGCGACGTCTAATGTGATTCCCCGCTTGTTGGTGTTAAAAGCCAGGAAGATCGTGGAGCCTTCTGGGTCTGGAACGCCATTGATGAAAGGCGGTTCCCGGCGTGCTCGGTCACCCCAGCCAGTCGGTTCCACTTTGATCGTATCGGCTCCTTGGTCAGCTAGCAGCTTGGCGCAGAACGCGCCGGAAAGGTTGTGAGCCAGTTCCAATACCTTTAGATCCGATAAGATATCCAATTTATAGAAACCTCAAGATTTTACGGAGAAACGTCGTTATGGTGCGGCTTCGGTGGGCAGTGGTTTGGTGGAGATCACCCCTTCGTTTGCCAGGTCGGCGATTTCCTCTTCAGATAATCCGCCAATGTCCCTCAGAGTTTCCACATTGTGCTCACCAAGAGCCGCCACGCTGCGGATGGCGAAGGAAATCCCCGGCATTCGGAAAGGACGACCGGCATATTTCCGTAGGCCAGCCTGGGATGCGTTGACGTTTTCAAACTCTTCTATGTATCCTCGCTCCACAAGATGAGGATTGGCCACGAGGTCTTCTGCGGTCAGCACCGCACCTGCCGTAACACCGTTACTCTGGAGATAGTTCATCAACTCTTGGTCGTCTTGGGCTTGAGTCCACTCTGATAAGAGGTCGTTCAATTGGTGGCGGTGGTTCCAGCGGCCTTGGGCCGAGTCGAAGCGAGAATCGGCTGCCCAATCCGGTTCATTCATGGCCCGCTTCAGACTTTGCCATTCTTCGTCGGTGGACACCGCGATGGCTATCCAACGGTCAGTGCCACTACAGGGGAATACGTTGTGGGGCGATTTCCATAGATGGCCGCAGCCCAAGCGAGGGCGGGTGATTCCGCGTTGGGTTTCCAGTATTGCGGGACCAATGGCTGACACTCCTGTTTCCTGCATCGTGAGGTCTATGCGCATCCCCTTGCCGGTTTTATTGCGTTGATACAACGCCAGCAGCAGGGCATAGGCCACGTTATTGCCCACTGAGTGGTCCATGTAGTTGTTGCTGGCACGGTAGGACGGGCCATCTTCGTAGCCGGTGAGGTATGACATGCCGCAGGAGGCATCCACCGTGCGTGCCCTCGAACCGGCCCGTCGCCACGGTCCAGTGTAGCCAAAGGCCGTGGAACTCAGGGTGATGATTTTCGGGTTCAGCTTGGCCAGGCTCTCATGGTCAAAGCCGAACCGCTCCATCGTGCCAGGCCGGAAGTTATCGGTGACTATGTCGCAATTTTGGGCCAGCTTGAGAAAAGCCTCTTTGCCCTGGGGAGCGGTCACGTCCATACAAAGGCTCTGCTTGTTGCGGGTGCCAAAGTAGGCCAGGTTACCGCCCTCGTTCCACCATTCCTGGCTGGCCCGACCATTGGGGAACGGCCCGGCCTTGCGGTCTTGGAGATGGGCTAGGCTTTCCACGCGAATGACCTGAGCGCCCAGGTCAGCCAGGAAGGAGGTTCCCCAAGGCAGCGCGTGGACCTGTTCCAAGGTGAGGACGCGAACACCCTCAAGTATTCGATTTTTCGACATATCGGCGCTCATAAACTAAAAGAAAGACAGAATTGGCAAATTGCTGCTGACCGATGGAATTATCTAGCTTGGGTGCTTGCCGAACATCATCCAGCCGCCGCTGCTAGGCGTGGTGAAGGCCGCCAGCGCGGTTTCTGATTTCACCGTTACCTGCCGTGGGCCGGCGGTTCCGCGGAGCTGTTGGATGCTGTCGGTGTACATGGCAGTGCGAGTACGCCCGTTACCCAGGTTGCCTCCACTGGAGGAGAAGGGGTGCGGACCCTCCACCCTGATGTCGTCCGCGTAAAAGGCGAAGGCATCGCCTCTCTTCACGCCGTGCCACTGGAAGGCCTCCAGGAAGAACTGGGCCATTATGGAGTAGCCGTCATATGGGTTGAAGATATCGACATCTGCGGGGCCTAGCCCTGAGCCCTCATACATCCTCTTGGCAGCACGGTCCGTCCAGTCTTCGATCTCGGCCAGGTCCGGTTGGGTGGTGCGCTGGGTGAAATTGTGCTGGGAATGGTTGAGTACGTACACTGGTGGCTGCTTCATATCCCGGGCACGCTCGGCAGTGGTAACCAGATAGGCAGCCGAAGCATTGACCGGCCTGTCGCAGTCAAATATCCGGAGGGGATTCAAGATATACCTGGAATTCACGTAATCATCCAAGGTCAGTTGGACCATTCCGCTGGAGGCGTTGTAGCCCCATGGGGTCAGAAGTCCGTTTCGGTGTTGGTTGATCACGAAAGGGGCCACGTCGTCGTGGGTTCCCCCGTACTTCAGGCAATATTGGTTGTGGGGGAAGATGTTGATAAAATCGTTGCCTCCGTGATTCCCCCATGGCACGGTCCATTGACGGGCTCCTCCGGCAGTGTCCTCCGCGTTCTCGCCGCCTCGGCGATACCTGCCTTCCATGTTTCCGGTTGGGTAGATCACCAAACAGGTGGTGCATTTCCCGTCGGCCACGGCCTGGGCAGCGAGACCGAACATCTCACCGATGGTCGGTACACCACATGGAGCGAATTTTACGTTGGGCAGTTCCATATTCTTGACAAGCCATTCGCCGTTTACCAGCGTTAGACCCCATTCAGAGTCGTAGGGAGGGTCGAAATAAGGCCTTGGTGCCCAGTTGGAAGCGGTGCCTCCGCTGTTGCCCGCAATATGGCTGTCGCAGCAGACGACCCCATCGATCTGATCTGAGGTAACTCCTGCGTCCTCCATGGCCAACTCACAGGCGAGTATGGAATATGCTCCCAGGGTTTGATCCATGGATGTCTCGTCCCAACGTCGGTCCACGGGGGAATGGCCATATCCGGCCACGGCCACCTTGCCGCGGTGCTCCCATACTCCCAGTCCGTCTGTATCTCTTCGCCATTGATATGGTTGCGTCGCCATTATTCACCTATTCTCATTACATTAGTTTTGGGCGGACCGGAAGGGTTAATTCACCACCTGCCACTCGTGGATCAGTTGGTCCGGCCCAACTTCTTCAAAGATCATCTGGACAGCAGACCCAACGGGGACGTTATAAGGCGGAACCCCTGGCAGGTTGGAGTAGAAATTGACGCTGGTATCCTCGTCCAGGGTTATCAACGCCAGGTTGTAGGGCTGATCGGGCATTCGTCGGTTCAGCCGGCCGTCTTCTATCACGATATAAGTGGAGATGTGGCCTTTGCCTTCCACATCCTTCCATTCCAATCTGTCCCCAGAACCGCAGACCTGACATGTCTGTTTTGGCGGGTACTGGAGCTTGTTGCAAGCGGTGCAGTTTTGGAGTGACAGCCGCTTTTCGTTGACGGCGTCCCAAAAAGGCTTGCTAACGTCATCGGGAACCGGGATTATCTTAGGCATATACCCTCCTGATTGATCGCTAAATATTAAGGCAGAACACTTGTCTAGTCCACTAGAGCCAGGCGTGTGGGTTCCAGTGTGTTGTTTCTCGGTCTTGATTCACGACTCGACTAGATGATTTCCGCACCGATATTACTCTCTATGTCTCTGATTTGCAGACCTGTTTCTTGTATTGCGTAGATGAACTATGCGGAGAGACCGAGGAGCCCTAAATTTCAAGGCCTTATGGCCTCTAAAACGGGACTAGGCTGCCCTGTGACACGAGGCAAGATTGCCAGAAAATGCAAAGTCAACGATGAAGTAGTCGACATTGGTCAGGGTATTGAATGGATGACAGCTGTGAGAACGGAACATACCATCTACGAGAAGATTCTCCGGATCCTCGGTTTGTTAATCATTTGGAGGGGCATCGATTATCGCAACAAACCCAGTGAGGATCGTTCCTCCGGAAAAACCTGAGCCTTCTCCCTCATGGACTTCGAACGGCAAGTCCGAGGGCAAAGTTAAAGGCAAGGGTAAGTAATTAACTGATCCCACCCGAGATTAGTAAAGGGGCCTGGAGAAAAACTGCAGGCCCCTTTTTTGTTCTACCAGCAATGAGTCAGTCGGACAGAGTACTGCTCTTCCCGTCTCGACCAGCCCCTTGAGGACATTTTGACCGCTTTACTTTCGATCCAAAGTCATGGGTATCCGCCATAATTGAGGAATGATTACTGTGGCTATGTTCACCCGATGAATAATGTGTAGGAGCCTCGGTTTGGTTGATTGACCGTTTTCGCAGAGAATATCCGGCGGTCTTCTGCCAGCGCCCGTTGGGCAACTTCAATGTTCACCGGTGAGATCTGCTCCAAAGCCCGTATCTCCTCCAGGCTGAAATACTCGGCCCGGTCAACCTCTTTCATGTCGGGATTGGGCTCACCAGACTGAGGACCCAGCAGCAGCACGATATACAGGCTGTTGCCGCCATCTTCGTCATACCTGTTTCTAATTCCCAAGACACCTTGGACCGAGGCTGTGACACCGGCTTCTTCTTCCACCTCTCGTACCACAGCCAGTTCCATGGTCTCGTCCCGCTCGACAAACCCACCGGGTATCTGCCAATTCCCGCGACCCCTACGG
>CAYVIG010000093.1:0-9736 GCA_964451445.1 uncultured Dehalococcoidia bacterium | reverse complement strand
CAAGAACAAGGTTGACCACATACAGAGCACGGGCAAGATCGTCGGGACCGGAAAAGTGGAAGTGAGACCGGGTGGCACGGTGATTGATGCCAAGAACATCATCATCTCCACTGGTGCCAGACCCAGGAGCATCCCGCCACTGCCTGTGGACGGTGAGAAGATAATCACCAGTCGGGAATCGATCGTCCTCAAGGACCTACCTTCATCGATAGTGATCGTTGGCGGTGGAGCAATCGGCGTTGAGTTTGCCTACATATATAAGATGTACGGCGTGGAAGTGACCATAGTTGAGATGCTGCCAAGGTTGGTGCCAAATGAAGACGAAGACATCAGCGCCCAATTGGAACGGGCATTCAAGCGACATAGGATAGAGATAATGACCAGCGCCGGTGTCACCGGAGTCGATACCTCCGGTCCTGGGGTGAAACTAACCGTTGATAAAAATGGCGATCAGCAAACGCTTGAGTGCGATAAGGTGCTTGTAGCGATCGGTATCCAGCCCAACTTGGAAGACATTGGATTGGAGACTGTGGGCATCGCGACTGACCGGACCGGCATCATGGTGGATGAGAACATGGCGACCAACGTGGCCGGTATCTACGCCATCGGTGACGTTAACGGCAAGATGCCTTTGGCCCACGTTGCGTCAGCCCAGGCAACCATCGCAGTGGAAACCATTGCCGGGTTGGAGACCCAGCCTCTGGACTACGCCTATATGCCTAGGGCGACGTACTGCATGCCCCAGATAGCCAGCTTTGGGCTGACAGAAGCACAGGCCAGGGAACAGGGCAAGGACATAAACGTAGGGACGTTCAACGTTCAGGCAAACGGCAAAGCCTTGGCCATGGGCGAAGGTTCAGGCTTGATCAAGCTGGTGGTGGACGCCAAATACGGCGAGCTTTTGGGCGGTCACATGATTGGCCCTGAGGTAACCGAGTTATTGGGCGAATTATCCATGACCCGGATACTTGAGGGTACGGTCTTGGAATTGGGTTGGGCAGTACACGCACACCCGTCCCTTTCAGAGATGTTGAAAGAGGCTGCGCTGGGCGCACAAGGCCGAACCATACATATGTAACCCCTCTCAGTTAAGAGACATAACGGATACAATATCCGTGTGGGTTATTCCTCCAACGTAGGAATTGGTTGGCCCTGCGGCCCCCACAGGTACGGGACTAACCTGAAAGCCGTATTCGAGGACACAAGGGAAGGAGTGGACCAAATGGGGCTGGGAACTTACGACTTTGCATTGGCGATTGGCGGCGAAGCGGGACAGGGTATCGCTACGCCGGGAGACATTCTGGCGCGGATCATCGTGCGGCGCGGATTGCACCTGAGTACGTATAACTCGTACCAGTCCATCGTCCGGGGCGGGCACATATTTTTGACCATGCGCATCAGTGACGCCGAAGTCGACAACCACGGCGACAAACTAGATCTGCTCATGTGTCTGAACCAAGACACCATGGACCGGCACCAGCGCCTGATGGGTCCGGGCACCCGAATCGTCTACAACAGCGATTCCATCAACCCGGGGACTGAAGATATGGGCGCTGACCTTTGCGGCCTTCCCGTGGGAGAGCTTACCGGCAGTAGAAATCGGTTGGTGCAGAACACCGTTGGCATGGCCGCAGTGGCTTTCCTGATGGGAATCGACTTCGCAGTTCTAGAAGAAAGCTTGACCCTTCGGTTCCAACGGCGAGGCCAGGAGATGGTCGATGAGAACGTTGGCGTAGCCAGGGCCGGTTACGACTATGCCCGCGAGCATTTCAAGCCCTTTGAACAGTCTCCCCCTGCCGGTGGTAAGCCGTTGGCGGTTTGGTCTGGAAACGAGGCCATGGCCATGGGCGGTGCTGCTGCTGGCGTTAAATTCTATGCTGCATACCCCATGAGTCCTGCAACTGGCGTCCTGCACTGGATGGCAGCCAATGCTCGGAACCTTGGGATCATGGTCCGGCAAGTTGAAGATGAGATCGGAGTCGCTAACATGGTGGTCGGCGCTGCCCAGGCGGGAACCCGATCAATGTGTGCCACATCTGGCGGTGGTTTCGCCCTGATGACTGAAGCCATTGGCGCAGCGGCTATGATGGAGATCCCTGTGACGTTCATAGACGTGATGCGCGCTGGTCCATCCACCGGCGTGCCAACAAAGACTGAACAGGGAGACCTGTGGCAGTCATTGGGTGCGAGCCAAGGTGACTTCGAGCGGATCATCGTTACCCCGACTAGCTGTTTGGACGCATTCAACACTATGGCCGAGGTGTTTAACCTTACAGACAGGTACCAATGTCCCGCGATTATCCTCTCGGATTTGTACATCTCAGAGGGGCGTTTCAGCGTTGACCCAGACAAGATAGATATGCACCCTACCATCGATCGAGGCGAGTTGATCACCGAACCTTCAGATACCGATGGTTTCCTTAGGTATAAAGATACTGACAGCGGAATCTCTCCGAGGGCTCTGGTGGGCCTGGAAGGCTACGTCCACTTGGTTGCCACCGATGAACACGACGAAGACTCAACCCTACTTAGTGACGAGTTCACCAACCCGCACAGGCGGCGGGCAATGGTGGAAAAGAGGGCACGGAAGTTTGACAATATCATCAAAGATATTGCCCCTCCGGTACTGGAAGGCTCGGCCGATGCTGACGTAACGTTGGTGGGCTGGGGTTCCACAAACGGAATAATCTCAGAGGCGGTGGCAGAATTGAATGCCGCTGGAATCTCCACCAACCATTTGCAGGTCAAATGGATGGTCCCGTTCCACGGAGAAGAGATACTTGCCATCTTGTCCAAGGCCAAAAAGACCATCATCATAGAGAACAACTTCTCCGGTCAGTTTGCCCGTTATATGCGGAGCGAGACCGGATTCGCCGCCAATGGGCATATCAGGAAGTACGACGGCGAGCCTTTCATGCCCCATCACATAATTGACGGGGTGAAAGCTCAGGTCAACGGGGAAACTGACAAGTACGTACCCTACCAGGAAATAACCGTTTAGCCGGTATCGTCAATTAACCTGGTTCATAGCGAGGTAAAGAAATGGCAACGACAGCGATAAATCTCACGCCCAGAGACTTCAAGGGTAAATCCGACCCAGACTGGTGTCCAGGCTGCGGTGACTTTGGTGTCTTGAACGGTATCCAGAGGGCCGTGGCAGAACTGGGATTCCGCCCCCATCAGATCATGACAGTCAGCGGAATCGGTTGTTCATCCAATCTGCCAGGCTACATCAACACCTATGGCATGCATACTCTGCATGGTCGGGCATTGCCTATGGCCACCGGAGTAAAGATGGCCAATCATGAGATGAACGTGATCGCAGTAGGCGGCGATGGTGATGGTTACGGCATCGGCGGCAATCACTTTACCCATACCGCCCGCCGAAACACCGACCTGACGTACGTCGTGATGAACAACCAAATTTATGGTTTGACCACCGGCCAGATTTCACCCACCAGCAGCATCGGTATGACTACCAAGAGCACACCGTTTGGTAACGTGGAACAGCCGGTTAACCCGGTGACATCCGCGATCATGAATGGTGCTACGTTCGTGGCACGGGCATACAGCGGTGATGTCAGACACCTGTCGGGCATCATCCAGCAGGCTGTTCAGCACAAGGGATTCTCCATCATAGATGTGTTCAGCCCTTGCGTGACCTTCAACCTCAACAACACCCACGACTTCTTCAAAGAACGCATCAAGAAGCTGGAAGAGGAAGAGCACAACACCACCGACTGGCAGTTGGCCTGTGAAAAGGCAATGTTGTTTGGCGACACTATCTACACTGGAGTGTTCTACGAAGGGGAAAGACCTGCTCTGGAGGACGTTGAGCCCGTGTTGAAGACTGGGGGGCCCTTGTCCTTCCGTGAGTTAGGTCTCGGAAAGGAAGAAGCCCAGAAGATCATCAACGGGATAATGTAACCAGTCCACAAACTGCGATTCTACGGTAACTCAACAGGGGAGCGAGTTTATTTCTCGCTCCCCTGTTTTATTCGATGGTACCCCTAGGCTGCGTGGCGGTTGCCGCGTTGCTGGGTGTGCATTAATATCTATGCAACACAGAAGCCAGTATACTGCCCGCCTGGGTTCGTGCCTGGCAATCAGCCCACCGGTTCTCTCTGTTGAACCCATTAGGAGGAATAAGTTGGCCACATCGATAGTGATGCCCCAGATGGGTTACGACATGCATGAGGGCAAGGTGGTTCGTTGGCTCAAGAAAGAGGGAGAAGACGTCACCAGGGGTGAGGTAATCGCCGAGATCGAAACCGACAAAGCTACCGTTGAGTATGAGGCCTACACTGGCGGGGTCATGGCTAAGATCGTGGCCGAGGAAGGTGTTGCGATACCGGTGGGTGACCTGATTGCCGTGATGGTCAATCCGGGCGAGGCGATTCCCGACGATATTCTTGCGAACGCTGGTACGGCAAGCGCACCGGCAGAGCAATCAGCACCAGCTGCAGCAGCCCCGCACGCCGCCGTGGCAACATCAAGCGTCACGACTGGTATGGTCAAGGCTTCCCCCTTGGCGAAGAGGTTGGCTCGTGAGCGTGGCATAGACCTGACAACCATCACTGGCACCGGGTCCGATGGGCGCATAGTTGAATCGGATGTCCCAGCTTTAGGTACTGCCGCAGCAGCAGCTCCGGTTGCAGAGCAGGGTGAAGTCCGTGCGTCGCCTTTGGCCCGCCGCTTGGCCAAGGAGCGGGACATCGATCTGAACACCGTTACCGGCTCCGGCCCTGGCGGGCGAATCACTGAAGCCGACATTCCGGAACATGCCGCTCCAGCTACTGCACCAGTCGCTGCCGCCAGTGAACCGACCGCACCCCAAGAAGGAGAACTGGTCGAACTTTCCAGGATGCGTCAAGCCATCGCCAGAGTGGTGGTGGACAGTAAGCGGGAAGTGCCGCACTTCTACGTCGCCGTCGACATCGACATGACCAAGGCGATGGCCTTCCGTCGAGACATCAACGACCATGTGGGTGCGGAGCAGCGGGTCAGCGTCAACGACCTGATAGTCAAAGCTTCGGCGCTGGCCATCGGCCATCACCCCAAGTTCAACTCGTTCTTCCAAGACAATCACCTTCAGATGAACGCGTCCGTGAACGTAGGAATCGCCATTGCGCTGGACTCCGGTCTGATCATCCCAGGCATCAATAACTGCGAAAAGAAGAGTCTCACGGAGATTGCGGCCGACAGCAGAGACCTGGTTTTCCGGGCCAACAGTGGGACCCTCCGCAACGAGGAATACAGCGGCACCACATTCAGCGTCAGCAATCTGGGCATGTTTGACGTGGATAGTTTCACCGCGATAATCTTCCCTCCCCACGCGGCCATCTTGGCGGTGGGCACGGTGAAAGAACAGCCGGTGGTACGCGACGGTGAATTGGCCATTGCCCATATGATGAAAGCTACCCTTTCCACCGACCACCGTGTGGCCGACGGCGCAGAGGCCGCCCAATTTCTGTCGGAGATCAAGAAACTCCTGGAAAACCCGATCAGCTTGGTAATCTAAAACTGTCAGCCGAACGCTGACACCGCGAAATAAAGGAGACCACAAGTTGCCTAAACTAACCGGCGGACAGACCGTTGTTGAATCCCTAAAAGCCCAGGGAGTCGACACGGTATTCGGCATCATATCCATCCATAACCTGGATATATTCGACTCTCTGTTCGGGAGCCAGGACACTCTGGACTTCGTTGGCGGTCGTCTGGAATTGGGTTGCGGATTCATGGCTGACGGTTATTCCAGGGCCACCGGCAAACCCGGCGTTCTGATCACCAGCACCGGCCCGGGCGCTGCGGATTCGGTGGGGGCGATGGGTGAGGCGTATTTCTCCGGTTCACCGCTGCTCCAGATAACCACCAACGTCGAGCAAGAGTTCATCGGCAGCGGCAAGCTGGCAACCCACGAGACCAAGAACCAGTTGGGTATGTTCGAAGCGGTCACCGACTGGAATACCTCCGTCCCCCAGGTTGAGTCGATCCCAGACAACGTCACCGAGGCCTTTGAGCGGTTTCAGACCAGACGCCCCCGGCCTATCGAACTTGAAATACCGACAGACCTTCTAGGTGTGGAGGTCGATGTTGAAATAATGAACGCCAGACAGGTGGCCGTTCCCAAGGGTGACCCGGCCAAGGTTGAAGAAGCATTGCAAAAGCTGCTCAAGGCCGAACGGCCAGTGATCTTCGTCGGAGAAGAAGTACAACAATTGGGTGGCACCCAGCAGATCGTAGAGCTTGCCGAGAAGATCGGCGCAGCCGTGGTCACTGGGGACGGGGCCAAGGGGGCCTTCCCGGAGGACCATCCCCAATCCCTGGGACAGACAATGGGTCGCCGCATCTGGGGCGTGAACCCACTCCAAGAATGGATGGGGACCTGTGACCTGGCCATCGTGCTGGGTTCCATACTGCCCCAGCGTTCAACCACCGGAATCGAGATGCAGCTGCCCAAGGACCTGGTACACGTTCTTCTGGACGGCGATGCTATCGGCAAGAACTATCCCACCAGCGTGCCCATAGTCGCCAACTCCCAGGCCGTTGTTCAGCAGTGGTTGGGAGCAATTGGGGGCGAGGACGTACACAAGGGCAAGTCGTTCCAGGACGAGATCGCGTCTGTCAGGGGCGATATGCGACAGAAGCTGGAAGAGACCTGGGGTAATGAACTCAAGGTCTTTGAAGCCGTGCGGGAAGCCACTCCCAGAAACACCATCTTCTCGCTGGATCCGACAGTCGCTGCCAGCCGCGCCACGCGCTGTCTCGAGGTCTACGACCCCAGGACTTACATGCATCCCCATGGGTGGCTTGGTCTTGGGTTTGCCTTCCCAGCGGCCGTCGGCGCCAAGGTGGGTAAGCCGGACAACCCGGTGGTCTGTGTTACCGGTGACGGTGGATTCCAGTACAACTTCCAGGAGCTTGCCACCTGCTCCCAGTACGGTATCCACCCGGTTGTGCTGATGTTCAACGACAATGCCTGGGGTGTGCTGAAGGGTTTCCAGAAAGACCGCTTCGGAGAGAACCGCCGGTTCGCCACCAACTTGGTCAACCCCGACTTTGTGAAACTGTTCGAGTCTTATGGATTCGAAGGCACCAAGGTCACCGATGTCAGCCAGCTTAGCAAGGCCTTGGACAACGCCATAAGCTCCGGGAAGACCCATCTAGTAGAGGTTCAGATTCCCGACGGATTCGGCGCTCTGACTTAGGCGATCACCCGTATCGAGAACCGGAAACAAGGGCCTGGAAGTGCTGCTTCTAGGCCCTTGTCTATTTCCGGATAGACGGCCACAATTGACATAATATTCGGATATTACCTCCTTGACTGAAAAACCTGAATCCGCGCAAATGATGTAGGCAATTATTTAGAGAGGGATTTCACCGCCGTATGACCGAACCTACCAAAGTCGCAGGGGAGTCTGAGCAGCTTTATTCCAGGCGTGTCTACCCGCTGGATGCCTTGGAACTCACCGAGGAACAGATCGCGGTTGCCTTTGCCATGACCTCGCGCCGTCCGGAGGCATTTGACGAGATCGCCAAGCAGGTGAGCGAGGAAAAGGCGGCCGATTTCAACGAGCGTTGGGTCCTGGGTTATGGCCATGCCTCGGTTGCTGAGCATGCGGTGGTGCACCTGGCGGTGGAGAATGTTTCGCGGTTGGCCGTGGATACCCTGGAAGACAACCGTCTGGCGTCATACACGGAGAAGTCGTCCCGATACCAGGTGATGCCCGACGATTACTATTACGTCCCTGAGGAATTGGATTTGCATCCGGCCCTGAAGAAAGAGTACGAAGCAGCCTGCCAGGGCCTTTTCAAGGGCTACGTGAAGCTCATTGAAGGCTGCATGGAATACCTTCGGGGAATAACTCCGCGTATCGCCTCGGAACGGGACGGTGCCTACCGGATGCGACTCAGCCGGGTAGCTACAGATCACTGCCGGGCCATTTTACCAGCTGCGACTCTGACCAACGTTGGAGTCACAGCCAATGCCCGCACCCTGGAGCATGCCATCACGAAGCTGGTCTCCTCAGAGTTGATAGAAGAGCAACATCTGGGTGAGGCAGTGAGAGAGCAGGGCCGGTTGATCACCCCCACACTGATCAAGTACGCGGATAAAGTAGACTACCTTGAGGGTGCGTCTAGGTTGCAACAGGATTTGGTGCAAAGGTTCGGGTTCGCCGATGAGAAGCCAGTGGCTGATCAGGTGACCGGGGCCAGTGCACCCGAAGTTAAGATGATTCACTGGGACACTCAGGGAGAGGAGAAGCTGGTGGCGGCGTTGCTCTACCGCTATTCAAACCGCTCTTATGACGAGGTGCTGGAACAGGTCAAGGATATGGGAACAGAGTCACGGCATGCAATCATCGATGAAAGTTCAGCCGGGATAGGGCCACATGATGCTCCGGTTCGGGAGTTCGAGGTGGTGGACTACACCTTTGAATTCCTATTGGACTACGGTGCCTACCGTGAATTCAAACGGCACCGGATGATGTCTTACCTACCCCAGCCGCTAACAGTGGCTCATGGTTATCGGATTCCCCAAGTGGTTGCCGATGCTGGGCTGTCTTCAGAATTTGAGAAAGAAGTTAGTCCGGCGGAAGAGGTCTATTGGAAGGTCAAAGAGGTGTCTTCCCTGGCGGCCCAGTACCTGGTGACCCATGCCCATAACCGGCGGGTAGTGACCAAGTTCAATCTGAGGGAGTCGTATCACCTGTTCAAGATGCGGACTTCAGAAGAGGCTCACTTCGCCATACGCGAACCGATGATTGCGGCGATGAAGCTGGCGGTTGAGGTTCAACCCCAATTCTTCAAACACCTGAAGCTCAGGAATTATCCAGAGTGGTGGCCTCACCCGATAGAAGATTAACTGGAGGCTCGCTGCTCTTTTAGGGGTCTGAACAGTCGCGGGTGAAGCCGCAATTGGGGCATTTGATCTTGCAGCTGCGCTCCACCATGGAGCAGCCACAAATCTCGCAGGTCAGGTCGTAGGGATTATCCGAAGTGGCTCTTTTCAACATCACGCACACCACACCATTCACGCTGAATCAGGCCTGAGTATAGCAGTCCAAAAATCAGCCGACCAAGGGCAGTGGTCTGGATTTTGGACTGAAGTTAAACCGGGGTTTACTACCTGATGAGCTGGGACACGGGAGCGTATGTAACCAAGCGTGGCATATTCATGGAAACCAGATTTCCCTCTAGGACCATGTCCGTTGGCGGCGTTGCGGTTCTGCGGTTATCACCCTCGGTCAGCTCAACCTTTTCAAAGTCCATGATGGATTCGGGGAGAGTCAATGACACCGTCCCCCAACCGCGATCATCCGTGACTACCTGACCAACCCAGACCTTATCCTGTCCGCGCATCAGCCAGACGTTGTAGCCCTCGGCCGCGCTGGGCTGGTCCATGCCGGCCACCATGATCACGCCGCGGTTTCCGTCATTGCTCACCAGCAGGATACCCTGGGAGTGGCTCCCTGTTGAGGGAGGGTGAAGCTCCAGGGACATGTTGTCGGGCTGGGCCAGTTCGTAGCTGGCCTGTTGTAGTTTCAGTACCCGTTCCATGACTGAGGTATCGGCAATGGTAGCTGCACCTATCTGGGCGGTCATGGTGGCGACGTTGGAGTCCAAGCTCGCCTGCAAATCGGCGTTTTCAACCTTCAGGTCGTCCACCCGGTTGGATATACGCACGTTCATGGTCACGGCGATTAGGACTAAAACGATGGCCGTAGAAGCTGCC
>CAYVIG010000092.1:0-9765 GCA_964451445.1 uncultured Dehalococcoidia bacterium | reverse complement strand
AACTGGGATGGCGGTGATATCATCGATATCATCTGCAAACAACCAGCCACCGCCAGGTTCGTCTCTCGAAAACTCTACGACTTCTTCGTCGCCGACGAACCCCCCGTGCCCTCCTGGACGCTGAGCGCGCCCCGAGACATGGAAGCCATCAAAGCGCTGGAGAAGGCATATTTCGACTCCGGCTACGAGATCACCGCAATGCTGGCCGTCCTCTTCAACTCAGACTTCTTCAAGGATGAGGCCGTCCGGTTTGCCAAAGTAAAAAGCCCGGCTGATGTCGTCATCGGCACCATGCGCATGGTCGGTGACCATCTTGAACCCAAGCCAGGCCTGTTCTTTGTGGCCATGGAGCCCAAGTACATGGGCCTCGACCTGATGAACCCACCCACAGTGGAGGGTTGGCACATGGGCCGCGAGTGGATCAACAGCGGCAGCCTCATCGACCGAATCAACTTTGCATCTTCCATGCTGGGCAACACTGAACTTCCCGGCGTGCGCTCCATCATCAATCGGCTGATGGAATTGGACGATGTTCCAAGCTCGGAACAATTCCTGGACGGCTGCCTGGACCTGGTCGGCCCAATGGCCCTAGCCGAAGAAACCCGAGCCCAGCTGAAAGATCACCTGGATGCCGGAGGCGCTCTGAAACACAGTACCGAGGCCGAACAGAGCGAGTTCTCCAGGCGCGCCGGAGAGACTCTACAAATGATTGCCACAACATCAGAGTTCCAGTTCGGTTAAATCACAGCCAACCTACCCAAATAAAGAATCAAGTACTCAACCATTATTAAGGCGACCGAATGGTCGCAGGCGGAGGATTAGAGATGGTATCAACAGTAAAAGATCCGGTATTGGCAGTGATGTCCTTGTCCGGCGGAAACGACGGACTGAATACGGTCATCCCGTACAACGACCCCAAGTACCGGGACTATCGCCCTTCACTGGGCATCGCCGCTGAGTCGATCATCCCCATCAACGACCAGTTGGGTTTCCACCCATCCTTGGCCCCACTAAAGAAATACTGGGATGAAGGCCATCTGGCCATCATCGTGGGCGTCGGCTACCCCAACGGCAGTCTGTCCCACTTCCGGTCCATGGACATCTGGGCCACCTGTGAGCCCGATGAATTGGGTCTAACCGGATGGCTGGGCAGCGTCATCCATGATGTTGATCCTAAGGGAGAGAACGTCCTAACCGGCGTGAACTTTGGCCGCGGCCTGCCCAGGTCCCTCGCCAAAGAAGGCGTCGCAGTAGCCTCCGTTGGTGACCTGAGTACCTACGGCCTACTCACAGACATGGGAGTTACAGACCAGCGAGCTGAGGCTCTGGATCTGTTTGGCCGCATGTACGCTCCGGCCATTGGCCAGGGCGCAGTGGACGACTACATCCGACGCACCGGAATGGAAGCGCTCCAAGGAGCGGACATACTGAGCACAGCCCCCGGCCTGTATAAGTCCGAAGTTGAGTACGCCAGCACCGCCATGGGCGGTTATCTACGCGACATGGCCCAGGTGCATAACGCCGACTTCGGCACCAAGGTGATGTTCACCACGGCTCCGTATAACATCTTCGACACCCACGCCAACCAGTCGGTGGGACACGCCAACCTACTGCAAGACGTGGCCGTCAATATCGACGCTTTTATGACCGATATCAGACAGCTAGGCAAGAGCGACAACCTGACGTTGTTCTTCTACTCCGAGTTCGGACGGCGGGCCATGGACAACGGTTCGGGCACCGACCACGGCACCGGCGGAGTCGCTTTCGCCATTGGCGACCATATCAAAGGCGGCATATACGGTGAATACCCGTCCTTGGAAGATGGCAAGCTGGAAGACGGCGGCAACCTACAACACAACGTGGATTTCCGCTCTCCTTACACCACTCTGCTCGACCGGTGGATGGGCCTGGACGCCAAGTCAATCGTTGGCGGAAATTTCGAAGCGCTCAACTTTATATAGCGAATTGTTTCTTCCTTAGGTTGAGAATCTGAAGAACAGCCTCACAATCGGGCAGGAGATTAGTCATGGCTAGTGTATTTCTGGGCATAAATGACCGGACGTTCACCTATAGCTTCACAGCTGGACGGTCCGAGTTCCAGGGCACCGGATTTCGTAACCCGATGGACTTTGCGCTCGGCCCCGATGACTTGGTCTATGTCGTTAACCGCTCCTTTGAGTCTCGCTCCGACGGGACCCGAATAAACCTGTTCCGCATCGGCGAGGACAAAGAAGAGTACATCACTGAGTTTGGATCCTACGGCGAGGGACCTGGCCAGTTCATCTGGCCAATGTCCATCGCCTTGGACCAAGACACCAACGTCTACGTGACCGATGAATGGACTCACCGCATAACCGTTTATAACAGGGACGGCGAGTACCTGAACCACTGGGGCACTCATGGATCCGGCGATGGCGAGATTGATCGACCATCAGGTATCACCATCAGTCCAGAAGGCACCGTATTCTTGGTGGACAGCAACAACAACCGGATCCAGAAGTTCACCTTGGATGGCCAGTTCCTGGGCAAATTCGGCACCGCGGGCTCAGGCGACGGCGAGTTAAACATGCCCTGGGGGATTTGTCTGGATAAATACGGAAATGTGTTCGTGGCCGACTGGCGAAATGACCGCGTCCAGTCGTTCAATAGCGACGGCAAATGGCTGGCTACCTTCGGACGACCGGGCGCTGACGGGCAACCCGGGACTGGAGGAGATTGTACCTTCGCTAAGGAACAAGGCGGCATGGCCTACGTAGACGCGCCCGTTGGTCAGTTCAACCGCCCCACAGGCGTCTGCGTCGACGACGATGGTGACATCTACATTGCAGACTGGCTGAACAACCGTGTGCAGGTATTAACAGCCGAGGGCCGGTTCATCACAGAGTTCACCGGCGATGCTGCTCTCTCCAGTCTGGGCATCGACAAGATCAAGTCCAACCCAGACATGATCCGCCAACGAAACGGCGTGCGCGATTTCACGCCCGAAAAAGTCCTCTGGACCCCATGCGCGGTGCGCATAGACAACCGTGGCCGCGTGATGATTGCAGATACCAGCAGGCATCGCTTCCAGGTTTACCAGAAGAACACTGAGCCACTTCTGGTTTAATCCAAAAGGCAAAACCGTAATAATTAACGGCAAATTGGCGCCTAGACGCTCGTTTCAAATTCCCAAGATAAAACTTTCGGTAAGGTTTACCAAACTACATCCCTTGCCAAACCTCCTATATATCCATTTCATATTGGCTAATTTTGCCTGGATTTGTTGTTAAAAGAGGGATATATTCCTGCAGTCGCAGTTTAATCTGCTCTCCCTCTTGTATTGGTTTCCGACGATTTTAGCCGGAAGCCTGACTCTGGGAGGGGCGCAGCGGGCAGACGATTCGTGACCAGAAGACCCATTCAGGCACAGCGGGACCAGGCCGCAGACCGGCCCTGCTTTCCACTCAATAAGGCATGCCGTATAATAAATCGTTCCCTTTTATAAGGGGCCCAATCCCCATTCCGATCGACCATGCCCATCGGACAACCCAACGGAAGTGACCAACAATGGAAGTAGTTTTCACCCAGGACGTCCCCAACAAGGCCAGAGCCGGCGAAGTTCGCCGCGTGCCAGACGGGTACGCCCGTAACTATCTCTTGCCCCAAGGCCTAGCGGAGATCGCCACTGAAGAAGTGAAAAAGCGGATTCACAAGATTACCGCTGTCGGTGATGAGGTCCGCGTTCGCGAGACCGCCATCATGGAAGAACTGGCCAAGGGCATGGATGACGTTACCATCACCCTCACCGCCAGGATCACACCCAACGGACGCTACTACGGTGCCATCACTAGCACCCATATCGCCATGGAACTTGCCGAGAAGGTTGGCAGGGAAGTAGAACGCCGCTGGGTTGAGATCGCCGAGCCCATCCGGGAACCCGGCGAATACGACGTAACCCTCCGGTTTTCCACCGAAGTCAGCGCCACCATTCACATCAACGCGGAGATAGAAGAATAGGGAAATGTACGCTGAGAAGCTGTTACCCCATGACTTGGAAGCGGAAGAAGCGGTTGTTGGGTCGGTCTTAATCGATGGGGACTGCTTCTCTCGTGTCGCGCCGTACATCAAAGCAGACGATTTCTATCGAGAGAGAAATCAGCTTTGTTTTGCCGCTTGCGAAGCCTTGTTCCAGCGGGATGAGGCCATTGACCAAGTTACCCTGGCGCGTGAGTTAAGCCGCGCCAGCCAGCTGGAAACTGTCGGCGGCATGGCCTACCTCAGCCACCTTATCTCGGTAACCCCCACCTCGGCCCACTCGGAACACTACGCCACCGTGGTCGCCCGCACCGCCACCATGCGGAAGCTCATTGATGTTGCTTCCCGTATATCTAGCCTGGGTTATCAGGACACCGACGACGTAGACTCCACACTCAGGCAGGCCGAGGATGCGCTGTTCACTATCCGCGGACCAGGGTCCGAACGCGGCTTCATGCCCCTACGGCAGATATATGACCAATACCTGGAAGACCAGGCCGCCGTCGCCGACCCGATCAGGGAGAACTCCGGCCCGGTGATGTCCGGTTATACCGATTTAGACGAACTGCTCGGCGGAGTCCAGCGCTCTGACCTAGTTATCCTGGGTGCACGACCTTCCCTGGGTAAAAGCACTCTGGCCTTGAACATCTGTCTCAACGCCGCGAAGAACGGCTCCTCAGCTGGTATCTTCAGCCTCGAAATGAGTCGTGAGCAGCTGGCGCTCCGTATACTGTCATCCGAAGCTGAGATTGACTCCCACCGTTTGCGCCTGGGCCTACTCACCGACGCGGAATATGAACGTATCACCGACGCCATCGGTCTGCTTTCAGACTTGCCCGTCTATATCGATGACACGCCCTTCCAGAGCATGATCGAGATGCGCAGCAAGTCCCGCCGGCTATCCCTCGAACATGGACTGGATCTGTTGGTGGTGGACTACCTGCAGCTGATTCAAGGCCGCAGCGGGCGCAGCGACAACCGCGTCCAAGAGATCTCAGAGATTTCCCGGTCGCTTAAGGTCTTGGCCAGGGATTTGAACATCGCCCTGATAACCTGCTCCCAGCTCAGTCGTGGCGTTGAACAGCGCACCGGCCACAGGCCGATGCTATCTGACCTGCGTGATAGCGGTAGCATCGAGCAGGACGCGGACGTGGTCATGTTTCTACACAGGGACGATGTCTACATGTCGGAAGAAGAATGGGTCCAGCAAAATCCAAGCCAACCATACCCGAAGAATGTGGCCGATCTGATCGTGGCCAAGCACCGGAACGGCCCCACCGGCAATCTCCAGCTGTTCTTCCGCGACAACTTCGTCCGGTTCGACTCATTCGCCCGGGTGGACGACTTTTAAGCGTGGCTCCTCCAGGGGCGTTCTCTCGATTTGACGGTTTCACTGGGAACACGCTCTACACTCCAGTGCCCAACCCGGTTTTCGGCCCCATCCTGGAGAAGATTCAGGACTTGGCGGAACTCAAAGTAACTTTGCGCGGCCTATGGTTGTTCCACCGTAAGAAAGGCGCACTCAGGTCTGTCTCACTGGACGAATTCCTGTCCGACCGGTCACTGGTCAAAGGCTTGACATCCGAGGGTGAAGACACTGCAGAGAGGATACGTCAGGGGCTACGCCAGGCAGTCACCCGCGGAACCTTCCTGACCGTTCAGTTGCCTGGCACCGGCACCGTATTCTTGCTAAACACCGAGGCTGACCGACGGGCCATCGAGAGACTGGGCGCGGAAGCGGCGCCGTCTGAAATCGAAGTTGGGCGGGTAGATGCCTTACCTGACTTGGAAAAGCCCAACATATTCGCACTTTACGAAGACAGCATCGGATCACTTTCACCGTTGTTGACCGAAGAGCTAAAGGAAGCCGAAGGACGCTATCCCAAAGCCTGGCTCAGAGAGGCCTTCACCATAGCAGTAGCAGAAAACAAACGCAGTTGGCGTTACGTATCCGGCATCCTAAGACGCTGGACCGCCGAAGGCAAAGAAACCAGGGGTGGAGCCGGAAGGGGGGAGAATGGAAAGCCTGGGCGACATACTGAGGCGGATAACCGCCAGAAATATCTCGACGAATACCAACGGAGACGGGGTTCACCTTCCGGATAGCGAACCTGAAGTAGACCTCTGCCCCCATTGCAACGGTAGCGGCTGGGTCACACGCCGCGTCCACGTGGGCCATCCTGAGTTCGGACAAGCGATCCCCTGCACCTGCCAGGAAACCCAGGACACCGATACCCGCGCCGCTGCTTTGCGTCGCTACAGTAATCTTGGGCCTCTTTCCCGCATAACCTTCGCCGCAACCAATTCAGATGGCCCTCAGACCGATGTGTCTAGTCAGCAAATGTTCTCAGAAGGCGTAGACAGGGCCACCCGGTTCGCCGAAGACCCCCAGGGTTGGCTCGTTTTTACTGGGCCCAGCGCCAGCGGCAAGACCCACCTAGCAGTGGCCATCGCCAATCGATGCATCGAGAGAAGCCAGACCACTTTCTTCATAGTAGCGTCAGACCTTCTGGACCATCTTAGGGCCGCCTACTCTCCCGACAGCCCAGTATCATACGATGATCTATTCGAACAGGTGCGCAACGTCTCAGTATTGATATTGGACGACCTGAGTTTGGCCAACGCCACGCCCTGGGCCCAAGAAAAACTGTTCCAGGTAATCAACCACCGGTACAACAACTCGCTGCCCACCGTGGTCACCGTCAGGGGGCCGCTGCAACGCCTGGACGACGCCCTGCGTACCCGACTTGAAGGCACCGACGGCACCGCCGAGGTCGTCCAACTAGGCAACTTCAACAGCCGCATGATCCAAGGCATAGGGGAAGTCCGCGCCGAGATGCTGGAGCGGATGACTTTTGAGAACTTCGACACCCTGGGCGGCGCTGGAGCCTCTCCCGCCGACCAGGAATCCCTGGACCGGGCCAAGCACACGGCCGAAGAGTTTGCCGCAAACCCAGAGGGCTGGCTGCTCTTCAACGGACCAAGAGGCTGCGGGAAGACCCACCTGGCCGTCGCCATCGCCGGAGAACGACTCAAGCGTGGCAGCCAGGTGTTCTTCGCCTTTGTACCCACCCTGCTGGACCACCTGAGGGCCACGTTCAGCCCCGACAGTCCGGTTGGCTACGACGAACTATTCGAGCAGATAAACTCGGTGCCGCTCCTGGTCTTGGACGACCTGGGCGCCGAGAGCAGCACCGCCTGGGCTGAAGAAAAGCTCTACCAGATAGTCGTCCACCGTCATGAAGCCCGTCTACCCACCGTCATAACCACCGTCTCCACGATAGAAGAACTGGAAGACACCAAATCGCGTATCGCCTCGAGGCTGGTGGACGGGCTGGTCGTTGATTGGCTACCGATTATTGCGCCCAACTACCGGGATCAGCGGCGTAGAGGGTAAGGTTAGGGGTTCGAGTTAATCCTTTTTCAAGATGCTGGCCAGTGATTGATTCTCCCGCTTGATCCCCTCGCCTAGGGTTGTCTCGAACTCTTCTTTTTTGGCACGAATATCTCGTAGTCGTTCGATGTTTTCTAAGTTTCGACTTTCTCTTTGCCCATGGTGATAATTTAACTCATGCCTGGACAATCTCAACAGACTCTCACCCTAGCCGCCGGCGTTCGCCGGATAACGTACCTACCGGTTGCGGAGGGTATTAAACTATTATTGATCGTTAAAGAACCTAACGGCTAATTGTTGAGGCGGCCCCTAGTTCAGCGATGGCGGCAGCTACTTCTGGGGTGGCTGGTTTACCCATTTCGACGTGTTGGGAGACTTCGAAAGCGCGTTGGACATCGGCCATGACGTCTCCATCCGCTTGGTCGATATCGATAGGTATACTGATTTGAGCCCAAGAGGTGTTTCCCGTCATCCAGAACACTTCAATGGGGTTGTTCTCCGGATCACGGAAGTAGCAGCCGATGGCGCTGGCGTGGGTGACGATACGGTCAATTTTGTAATTCTTCTCAATTATGCGTCGCTTGAAATCCCGGAGATCGTCGAGACTGTCCACACGCATAGATATCTGCTGTATCCATTGTGGATCGTCCAATGAAGGCCTACCGGACATCATAGCGATCTCGTGGTCGTTAGCCGCGGGGTCTGCACTGAAGAAGGCTCCTCTCGCGCTTACTTTGGTCATGGTCATCCCAATGAAATTCGCGTAGAAATCCTTCATGAGCTCCAGGTCTTGGACGTAGAAACCGACATGTCCTAGTCCTTTAACTTTCGCTGACATCTTCTCTCCTTGCCAATCTCACTCAGTTACCAAGGTGCCAAATCGCGCTCGTTTACACGTCCACAACAACTGGGATTTATTGACCGAGATAATAAGCAAATTCGCAATATCTGTCCACTACCTCACGGGTGCCATGAGCGGTGTTTCCCTACAGTAAGCGTTGAATATCTGAACGCGCTTTACCATCTTTCTCGTGAAAGCTGAATCCAGTTTTCGGCACATAAACATCCACGGCGAGCGACACTCTTGGGTTCCCGCCTACGCGGGAAAGACATCGCTGAAAAGTGCCCAACTTCGCCCTCTATCACCCGCCCTGAGCCCGTTGAAGAATGCCCATCAGTCAGTTCGGTGTATATTAGGATCCACTACGCGTACCAGAAGTTCAACAGGCTCACCTTAAGAGGTGTCTGGGCCTTGACCGTAATGAGAAATCAGTGTTGACTAATACTGAAATTCTTCTCGAACCGGACTGAAGATATCCAGAGCTATGGCTTTGACATCGAGGGCCTTCGCGTAGTGCTCCACATTGCCTGGGATGATATACATATCCCCAGGCTTCAGCAATTTGACCTCACCGTCAATTCCCATCTCTAATTCGCCCTCAACGATTATCCCGCCCTGCTCATGGGGGTGGGTGTGGAGCGGTACCAACGAGTTGGCGTCAACTTCTACCAGAGAAAGCAGCATCTGTTCGCCCCAGAATGTCTGGGTTCGTGCCCCAGGCACCAACTCCATGGATTCCCGATCGGACGCGTCAATAAAATACGCCATAATCAACTCCTTGATGTTCCGGACCGTGTTCTAGCTGAACCCATGTCCGTTCCTCGTTCATGTTCACGTAACACTGGCCTCTGCTAATCACTCCGTAATCCAACACTTCTATCCCAATATCTTGTCCGCTTCCACCAAATCTTTGGTGATAGGCTAATGCCCCAACGACTATCATCAGTCCGGCGCCTGGCCCCACGATCAAAGCCGGCACCAGCCAACGCTTTCCCAGTTCTGTTACTTGTAGTTTTGCGGCGCCCACGAACAGCACTACGCCAAAGGCAGCGTGGGGACGACCTCTAAAAGCGGAGAATGTGGCTCAACATCCAACACATCGAACCTTTTGCTTCCCAACGAAAACCCAAGCACTAGGAAGATTAGCGGAAAGGAAAAGGGGAACGTTGAACTAAACCAGATGCGAGGGCAGACACCGGCAGAAAGGCAGCAATCACCTCTAAGATAAGAATAAAATCAAACAACTGGCACCTCGGCCAGCTTATTTCTTAAAAGGCACTCACGTTTAGTTTAAACCGAGCTCTAGAATTTGGAGTACTGGCCTTCGTCCCGGGTGATGAACTCCAACACCACTGTGTTTCCAGCCTCAGTCTCGGCGACACCCCGTTTGATGGCGTCGACAATGTTTGCTGGATCCGTAATCTGCTCTGTGTAGGCGCCCATAGCCCTCGCGACGTGAACGAATTCACCGGACAGTCCCTTTATATTGTACTTCTCCATGGCCACCGGGAACCGG
>CAYVIG010000091.1:0-9830 GCA_964451445.1 uncultured Dehalococcoidia bacterium | reverse complement strand
TGCCCTTCAGCGATCCTCTTGCTGAAGGGCCGGTGATTCAAGAGTCCAGCTTCAAAGCCCTTCAAAATGGAATCAGCCTGGAAGATTGCATGAACGCTGCTGAAGCCCTGCGCGATAAGGTTCCCGATACCCCGCTGATCCTGATGGGTTATTACAACCCCATCCACACCTATGGTCTGGTCCCGTTTGCCGAGGGCTGTCATCAGGCGGGCGTTGATGGACTGATCACAGTGGACCTTCCAGGTTTTGAGGCCGATCCGCTGATAGCAGAATGCCAAACCCACGACATTTCGATGATTCCATTGCTCGCACCCACAAGCACCGACGAGAGTATCAAGGTGTCTTGTTCCGGAGCCAGCGGTTTCATCTACTGCATCAGCGTGACCGGAGTGACCGGAGCTCGTGAGCAGGTCTCGGGACGGAGCTTCGAGTTGTTGGACCGGGTCAAAGCCAACACAAACCTTCCCTTGGCGATGGGATTTGGGATATCCAACCGCACACACGTGGAAGAAGTGGGAAACACAGCGGACGCCGCAGTGGTGGGCAGCGCCCTTATTAGAGTGATGCTGGAGTCTCCCAGAGAAGAACTGGTCGAGCGTACTAGCCGGTTTGTTGCAGAACTATCCGGTGTCACGCTCCCAGATTAAGGAGTCGTCTACTACATGACAGCATGCCGGGGAATAAGGGGCGCAACGACCGCCGACGCCAACACCGAAGAAGCGATTCATGCCGCCACAACTGAATTGGTCCAAGCCCTGATCGATGCCAACGACCTAGAAGAGGACTCTTTAGCCGCGGTTTTCTTTACCATAACCCCTGATTTAGACGCAGCTTTTCCGGCCACGGCCGCCCGTAGATTGGCCTGGGCCAACGCCCCGCTGATGGATATGACCCAGGTGGTTGTGGAGGGTAGCTTGCCCAGTTGTATCAGGATACTTATACTGGTTAATACCGATAAGGAACCAAAGGATCTGGTATACAAATATTTGAAGGGGGCAACGTCGCTGCGCGCGTAGGTTTGCGCGGTCTGCTGTTGTCGTAATTTGCCCCCTTGATGATGCTCTTGGGATGATAGTGAAGGAGCCCTGTCGTTTTCGCGATAGCGGCCTCCTGTAGTGGTGGGGTATTTCGTTCAGGGTCTGTCCCAGTTCCTCCTAACAGCAGATTGACAGACGTACGGGATACGAATAAATCCACGGACCAAAGGTGAGTTCTGAAATGATCGTCGTAATGGCACGAGACGCCTCCAAGGATGACTTGGAAGTCATCCGCGAACGGATTGAATCCAATGGGTTGACAGCCCAAATCAACTTGGGAGTCGAAAGGACAGTAGTTGGAGTGATGGGATCCATACCCCCGGACTTCAAAGACCAATTGGAACTGATGAACGGGGTTTCCGAAGTCGTCATGATTTCCAAACCCTATAAACTGGCCAGCAAGGAATTCCATCCCGACGACACCATCATTAAGGTGGGCGGTGCCGTGATTGGAGGGCCAAGCCCGGTGATCATGGCTGGACCCTGCTCCGTTGAAGACGAAGAGCAGATGGTCTCCACTGCCAAAGCCGTAAAGGCCGCTGGTGCCACCGTGATGCGGGGTGGGGCTTTCAAGCCCAGGACCTCCCCGTACAGCTTCCGGGGCATGGGCGAAGATGGACTGAAGCTCCTTCAACTGGCCAAACAGGAGACCGGCCTGCCGATCATCACCGAAGTCATGGCGGTGGAAGATGTGGACACCGTGGCCAAATACGCAGACGTCCTGCAGATTGGCGCACGGAACATGCAGAACTACAACCTCCTGGATGAGGTTGGTAAACTTGGCAAACCCGTCATGGTCAAGCGCGGACTGGCCGCCTCCTACGAAGAATGGCTGCTGGCAGCGGAATATGTGATGGCTGGCGGAAACCAAGAGGTGATTCTCTGTGAGCGGGGAATCAGAGGCTTTGAGACCTTCACCCGGTTCACGCTGGACGTCGCCGCTGTGCCGGTGATCAAACGGCTCAGCCACCTGCCCATCGTCTGTGACCCGAGCCACAGTACAGGCAAGTGGTACCTGGTCACTCCCGTAGCACTGGCTTCAATCGCTGCCGGAGCTCACGGATTGATCATCGAAGTCCACCCGAACCCGGACGTCGCCTTGTGTGACGGACCGCAGTCACTCACATTTGAAAACTTTGACATGTTGATGCAACAGGTCAAGGCGATCGCATCAGTGAGGCAACAGCCGGTAACCGTCGGTTAAGCACCCGCAAAACATCAGAATGCAAAAGGGGGGCTTTCGCCCCCCCCTTTTTTATTGCCGATTTTGACTGTTATATGAACGACAGTGACCATCATTCCTGCCAATAAACGCCTAAATCGCATCAAGTCACTTCCGTGGCTCATAGATATAAAATGCCGCGAGTTAGACGCTGCCTTTTTTGGTTGCTTTTTCCAGACCTTACTCCTTCTGGCTTGATTCCGGTTAGACCAATATGGGCTCGGTGTTCTTGCGATATATCTGGAATCGGTGGCGGGTGGTGTCGGCGATGATCACCCTGTTGTTCTGACCCATCTTGACGGCACAGGGAGCCCAGAGGACTCTTTCCGGAGTGAAATTGCGGATGCCGTTCCTCTGCCGGATCATGTCCGGGTTGGACTTCAGTTTGGCGACACCCATATTTGAGAGATGGCCGTCACCGGTGAACTCGGTGATGAACCGGCCCTCCGGAGTGAGCACCTGCACCCGGTTGTTTAGCCAGTCGGCGATGTAGATGTCGCCGTCCTGGTCAACGCAGACACCTGTGGGGCGGTTGAACTGGCCAACCTGCGCATCAGAGTAGGTTATCCCGCCTTTGATCACGGCATTGGTAGTGTCTCCGCCTGTGCCTGGCGTTCCAGTAGTGCCAGGGGATCCAAAAGTAGCCAGCCATTTGCCATCGGAAGTGAATGACTGGATACGATCATTGCGCCAATCGGCCACGAAGACATTGTCCTCGGCGTCCAGGCACATGCCCCAGGGCATGTTGAGTTCGCCGTCGGCTGACCCTGCCGAACCAAACTTACCCAGGAATTTGCCATCTAACGTGAACTTCTGGATGCGGTTGTTGCGGCTGTCCACGATGTACATCGTCTGGTCTTTGCCGATTGATATACCCGCAGGACGGTTCAATTCCCCATCACCGGAGCCGTAGGTGCCCCAGTGCGAGATGTATTCGCCGTCCTTGTCGTACTTGGTGACCCGGTGGAGCCATTCGTCGGTGACGTAGACGTTGGTGTCCTTGTCCAGAGTGATTCCCACCGGCCAGATGAACTGGCCGCGCTCTTCGCCGTAGGAACCAAAGGTGGAGATGTATTCCTCACCCTCTTCAGTGAGGCTAAAGACCGTTAATCGCGTGCCGTCGGGCCGGTCTTCCCGACCTCGGTTTACGATGTAGGCAATCTCATCCTCAGTCATGGCGAAGTCTATGGGGTATCGAACTCCCGCGCCCATGTGTTCGGCGCGAGCGGCGGTGGACTCGTAGGTGTAAGTGCGGTCGTTGATGCCAAGAAATACGCTAGCCATGAACCTACCTTTTTGCGTCTAGATGTTTAAGGCGTTGAGTATACCGCAAATCTTAGAGTGTGCGGGTCGGCGGGGTGTAGTCCTTCAACTTATTCTAGATCTGAATTCGCTGCCGCTGAGTATCGGCAACGATCAAACGCTAATGGACGTTGTCGAAAACCAGGTCGGCTGGCATCTATAACCCCCAATCCACATCCGGGTTCTTGCCCTCTCGGCGGCGTTTTATCGCATCTGGGTTTGTTGCCACAGTCATCTTGGCCCAGTGGGATAGTTCAGCAGCGTCACCGAACTGTTGCTGGTCACAGAATCAACTACAGAGGGTGAATGAGTATGAGTAGCGGCATATCGCATATGTAGTAAATTATATTCTGACGAATTGCGATGATGTTCTAAAACTTGCCGCCCATTTTCTGAGTAATGGAACCGTGTGTCAACTGTGTTGTATGTTGGATCTGCTCTGGCTATAGACCTGCTTTGGCCGCCTCTTCACGCATAAATTTCAGGTATTCGTTGGTGGATGATTGCAGCAGGGCCTGGACGGTGCCGTGGAAGTACTGCACACCCAAGTCCAGGAACTTTGGAACCAGGTTCTCGGGGCAGCTGCAGCCGGCGAACTTGCCCGCATCACGGATGATCTTGACTCCTCGTTCCATGACTGCTTGGACTTCAGGGTGGGCTTGCTGACCGACGTAACCCATGGACTGGGAAAGGTCTCCGGAACCGATGAAATATACGTCTACGCCGTCTACCGCGACCATCTCCTCCAGATTCTCGATGGCTTCCACCTCTTCAAGCATTAAGCAGACCAGAGTGTTCTTGTTGGCTTCAACCGCATAATCGCCGGTAGAACCGGAGAACCCGAACCCTGCGGGGCGGCTGCGACTGAAGATGCCGCGCTGGCCCTCGGGGTAATACTTGCAGGCTTCGACGGCGTTTTGTGCTTCCTCGGCGGTGTTGACGTGGGGAACCTGCACTCCCCAGGCGCCGCGGTCAAGGAAGGGGCAGATGAACTCCAGTTCGTTGCCTATGGGGCGTACCAGGGGAGCCATGCCAGTTATCTCAGCGGCCCGGATCATATCCTCAACGTTGGTTACCGTGACGTCTCCGTGCTCGTTATCCAGCAAGACCCAGTCGTATCCCAGGCTGCCCAGCATCTCAACTATCGTGGACGATGGGAATGTGAGCATGGTACCAAAGACTGCTTTGCCGTCATTCAATTTCTGCTTCAGGGTATTTTCCCGCATCTGAACTCTCCAAAAGTGGTCGTGCTTGATTTTGACTGGAGTATACTACGCGCCACAGTGAAATTGGCCGATGTTGTATGTCTGATCAGGTGTGGATAGTCGGTCAGACGTACCAACAGCAGTATTTGGAGTGAGACCTCGCAGAGCATGGGCTAACCTGACCCAAACATGAAGTGGCCAGAGCCCGATAACGCGAACCTTCCCGTGATCCTCTAATTTGTGGCTGACTGGCCCAATTTGATGACACTGGTTGGGTTGTGCTGTGGCGTCCTGGCGATCTTCTTTGCCCTGGAACGGAATTATCTGGCGGCAATCATCGCCATGCTCTGGGCCGTGTCGTTTGATTGGTATGACGGTATGACAGCCCGTAACCTGCCAGGGAGGAGCGAGGCCTACCGGTCCATTGGCGCGGCCATGGGTTCAATGGTTGATCTGGTCACTTCCGGAGTCAGTCCCGCAATCTTATTGTTGAGCGTCACCGATTTCAGCGCTTGGGCCTACCCGGGTCCGTTAGCGATCACCATGGCGGCCGCAGCCTGGGATCCGCAAGTACCTTCGAAGTAGCGCTTTACGGCATCGTCGTCTATTTCCGGCCTGGAAGGATCTTCACGTTTCGATGTCAAATGAATGTCCTCCAACGGCCTGATTCGCTCATGATTTTCGAGTACCTAGCACTAAAGTGGAATTGCATTCCCAGATTACATGAGTATATTATTCGACGCATCGGGAGACGGTTAGCCTGACTTCCATTGTTTCGGTAAGAAATCGGCAACATTGGTCCTGGGTTTTCCCAAAAAGTAAATTGCGTCCCTCATCATCGCTTGTTATAATGCTAAGTATGCTGAATAATGATACTGTAGGCCGCAATAAATCGTGTTTGCAGGAAGCTCAATTTTTCCACTGAAGCTGGGGGTGCGATCATGTTTCCAGAGGTAAGCCTAGCAATACCCACGCGCGAAGATGTTCAGCGAATGAATGAATGGCTCAACGATCCGGAAGTCAGTACGGTCTGGTATGGTGTTGGGGACGATGGAAAACCCCTGCACACCACCTACACTCCTGAGGCAATTTTGGCTGGTGGTTCCGCTGAATGGGATCACGTGTTCAGCGACGAAAACCGCACGATCTTCTCCGTCTACAACTCCGATGGAGATCACATCGGAGAAGGCCAACTGCTGATTGAATGGCCCTTGCTAGAGGCCCGAGCCGATCTCCTCATTGGCCGGAAAGACCTCTGGCATCACCACTTCGGCACCAGCGCCCTCATTGGTCTGCTGGACCACGCCTTTGGCCCTTTGGGGCTCCACCGAGTTTGGGTAGATGTCCCAGAATATAACCACCCGGGTCTCCAGATGGCCCAGCACGTTGGGTTCGTGGTGGAAGGCCGTCTGAGGAAGACCCACCCCAAGAACAATGAGTGGTTTGACTCCACGGTTCTGGGGCTGCTTGCAGACGAATACCCAAGGCGCCGCGCCAGATTGATGGAAGCGGCGGCAATCTAGGACTGTGAAACGGTCCGGCCCTTTCATGATTAACCCGGTTTAACACCAGACTAATTAGAAAACTCAGAGGGACCAGTAATGCCAGTAATCACCATTAACGGCCCCATTGGATGCGGATCGGTCACCATTGGTCAGATGGTTGCCGAGCAGATGGGACTCAATTTTATCGATCGCATGATATTTACTGAGGCGTCACGTATCGTCGGTACCCCGGTGGGTACCCTCATAGCCAAAGAGCAGCGCGTGGATCGGTTCCGAGACCGGCTCGGCCGGTTCGTCCAGACCATGCTGGAACGCTCAGCGATGTCTGGCGTAAGCGGTGAGCCATATTTTGGACGAGGGATTGAGAATCTCCCGCCCGAGACCTATATGGACCTCACCGGAGAGGGCGGCGGCTTGGCTCAAAAACTGGACGACAAGACGTTTATCGATGCTACAACCAAGGGCGTCAAGGACATCCATTCCCAGGGGAATGCGGTGATCATTGGTCGTGGTGCCAACCAGATCTTGGCCGACGCTCCCGACACCTTTCATGTTGGGCTGATCGCTCCCATGACTGTGCGTGTGGAAACGCTGATGGGAAGGGAGCACTTCGAACGGGAAGAAGCGGAGATTCACGTGGAGGAGTTGGAACGAGCCAGAGAGGACTTTGTGCGTAAGTTCTGGAAGGTTCACCCCAATGAACCCAGGAACTACCACATGATGTTGAACATGGGCCGTATGACGCCTAAGGTCGCGTCTGAGGTGATCGCCCACGCGGCGGCCGACCTCGCCCCTTGACCTAGAGCCTATCTAGGCTGACACTTATAGATAGGGGAACGGGCATCACCCGTTCCCCTATTTTGTTACCTCCCATGGTTATTTTCTGATGTTATTGCCCCCTGGCCACCAGGATATAGATGTTTCCTTTCTCCGATGCCAGCGTACACCACAGGACATTCCCATACGTAAACTCAGCCCTCATCGCCATATGCGTGTTAGTTTTCTTCTATGAGATGTACCTTGGCGGATTTGGGACACTGACCGGCAAAGGCAACATAGACCTCGACATATTCTTCTTCAAATGGGGGTTCATCGCCCAGGAATTGACCTCAGGAACACCGTTCTTGGAGCGAGGCAACGCATTCATCCAATACAATATCGAAACTCCGGTCCATACCGTTTTCACAGTCTTCACCTCGATGTTCATCCATGGCGGTTTCATGCACATCGCCGGAAATATGATGTTTCTGTGGGTGTTTGGCGACAATATCGAAGATCGGTTTGGCCACGTTAGGTATTTGCTCTTCTATTTTGTGACGGGCATAGCCGCCACATTGCTCCAGTGGGCTATAAATTCAGATTCGCAAGCCCCATTAATCGGAGCCAGCGGTGCTATCTCTGGGGTTTTGGGTGCCTACCTGGTGATCTACCCGCACAACAAGATCAAAGCTCTGATCGTTCTCTACATAATCACGGTGTTGGAGATGCGGGCTATGTGGTTGCTGGGGGCCTGGTTTGTCTGGCAGTTGCTCCAGGGGACCATTTCCCTGGGTATGGCAGGCTCCGTTGGGGTTGCGTTCTTCGCCCATATCGGCGGTTTCGTAGCCGGCATGGTACTGGCCGCCGGTTACAAACTGTACAACCACGAACCTCTGCTGCTCAGCCAGAACCCGAGTGTTCAGCCGTGGGACCGATGGTACCAAGCTGGGAGAGACAGAGACTGAAGAAATAAGTTTCATTTTTAGATCAGGCACAAGAAAAGAGACCCACTCAAAACGGGCCTCTTTCTTGTCGACAGGTCAAAATTTGCGGAGCTATTCTTCTGTTTCGAACGGATAGCCGCGCTCGATTCAGGCTTGGGTGTCCGCTTCGTCAACCACATAGATGTGTCGCGGCCGTCGCGCTGCAGAATGCTGCCGTCAGTGGTTCCCTCTATCCCAGCTGCACATACGGTGACTACTGGGAGCTCACGAAGCCGACCGTCTAAGTGCTCTTGAAGCTCGCCAAGCTCGATGTTCAGCGCGGCGGTGATGTGTCCTATGTGGTATTCGTTACGTTGGCGAATGTAGATGACCATCAGCGCCATTGGCTGCTCCTGGGCCTGCTTGAGGGAGTCCAGGTTCAGTCAGTTCGATACTTCCACGGTTAGACCGGTCGACGTCCAAGCGTCGATGCCGCCGGACAAGAACCTATGCACCCGGTCGAACCCTATCCGGATCAGCTGGCGCATCATATCTTCGTTGTTGAATAGTTTCTCCGGGAGGGCGTCAATCAGCGCCGCTCCGTTCTCGAGATGATTCCGAACCGATAGGGCAGTCAAAGATGACAATCTTGGCACGCCGCCCAGGATGTCCGGGCCTAAGCGGTTTATGTCGGCCATGTATTTGTAATAGCTGGAATGAGAACCAAAACCGGTGAGGGCATATTTCACAAAACTGGTTTCTTCAGCCTCGGCGGCAAAAAGGGTTGGTCAGCCGTTCCCTGGCAATGGTGGTTTGCATGTCCCCGCCGCCAGGCTGCCGCCGAGCAGAAAGATCTGCCGCCATGAGTCGGGTAGACGCCCACGTCGCCGGGCAGTTTTAGAAGGTTTTCGTGGATGGTGTTGTGCAGCCAGTGGGCCAGATGGCGCAATCTTTGAGCCGAGTGTCCACGCAGGCCGCGCTGCCCAGCATCAAGGCCCTGACGGTGAATATGGGCCTGGGTTGGCCTTGCTCTTCCACCGCGAAAGACACTCTTTCCGGGGGTGACCAGGCGTGTGGACTATCTTGACCTTGAACTGGCCCAGGTCGCATTCGTCGTCTTCCGGGCGGCGATTCGAAGGAAACAGCAGCCCACCGGAGGCAATGGCGCCCACATAACAGCCAGTCTGCTCCGCTAGTTCTCTAGGCCTGAGAAAAAGTCGTTGTGGACGTGGGTTTCGAAGGCGTAGATGATCCGCGTGCCGTGGTTGGCGGCAATCTGAACGTACTGGTCCACGTTCCGAGCCGGGTCGATGACGATGCACCGTCCGGATTGCTCGGAGCCGACCTCATAGCTGTTGTTGGCCAAACTCCCGATTCTCACTGTCTCGACAAACATCTCAACTAACCTGCAATTGTTTCTAGCGTTCCCAAATATTATAAACCGCCGAAGGCATCATGCCTCCGGCGGTAAACATCTTCTACAATGTGACCATCGATTAATGGTCACGTCGTCTTTTAAGACTTGCGGACTGTGATGGGGACCGAGTGGATGGAATTGACCTGGTACCCGCGGAAGTTCCAGGTGGCGAACATCGGCTGTACGTTGCCCGCGCTGTCGGTGGCCCGGCAACGGAGCAGGGAATGGCCGAGGTTGTTGGCCTCCCAGTCGATCTCGAAGTGCTGCCAGGAGTAATTCCCTTGGGGCGCTTCCAACTTGGCCTCACGCCAGGATCGGTTGTCGTCTGTGCTGACTTCTACCTTGGTGATGTGGCCGTCGCCGGACCAGGCCACGCCCTTGATGGTGTAGGACCCTGGGGTAAGTACAGAACCCTTGGCGGGTGTGCTAATCAGGGATTTCACCTTAAGCGAGGTAACGC
>CAYVIG010000090.1:0-9849 GCA_964451445.1 uncultured Dehalococcoidia bacterium | reverse complement strand
ATTAGCGTATATAATTCTTGATAGTGCTGATATATAACTCTCAGTTAAACGTACATATATCTTTAATAACTTACGAATACGATAAAATTTATATAATTAATTAATTATTGTGCTGGATATCATAAAGGAAAATATATTATTGATAGTTTATCTTCATCGTATTATCGAATGATATGCTGTATTTCATATAGTTTGACGCAATAATAAGCTGAGTGTATTATATATATAGATTAAGTGGCGATATGATTATCGTAATACAGCATACTTAACCGGGCGTGAAGTCCGAAGGCTAGGGAACTAGGAATGGCAGAACTACACAAGAGCAGGGCCGGGCATCCAAACTTTTTGCACTTGAGCGAAGTGTTGCACCATGTTGAAGATGGTGTTGTACACGCATATGACTGGCTCGCAGGGCCAGCAATGAGCGAGAAAGAGCGCATGGAGCACAGGCTAGCAGAGACAGAACCCATCCGCCGAATAGGTCCGTTTGGCTTCTAAAAGATATGCCTCGGCACCGGTTTATCCGGTAAAAAGCACTAGAGCGTAATCCTGGTTACGGCCACCGTCCAAAGCAACCGTCAACCTCCCCGTGATTGTGACCGGGGTTACTATATCTCCGTGGCGGCAGCGAGATTCAGCTGCCGCCATTTCTTTTGCCTTTCACCCCATTATCGCAAGGATTTCTAGAAAGGCAGCTCCTGGCCAATACCCTGCGCCTTTGCCTTGTTGTAGACAAGCTGGGCGGCAGCAATGTCTTCCAGGGCCAGCCCCATGGACTCAAACAGGGTGATTGAATCAGCCGACGGTCGACCGTTGACCCGACCGGCCACCACATCCTGAAGCTCCTTAGCCATGTCCCAGCGGAAGGTGCCCCTGGGCTCCAACCACATCAGGTCACCGCACTCGATCTTGGCCTGGTCCAGGTCGTCAACCACGATGACTTCAGAGCGGAGGACCGTCTCTTCGTCGACCTCTCGCCTCATCCAGTGGTTCCCGCCAGCGGCATTGACGTGGGCGCCAGGTGATAGCCACTCACCCAAGAGCGCAGGCTCTCTGGCCGAGGTTATGACAATCACCACATCGGCCCCTTCCACACATTCTTGGGCACTCTCCACGGCTTTGACGTCCACCTTCAGGCTTTCGCTGCTACGATCGGCAAACGCCTGCCGACGCTCCTCGCGACGGCTGAACACCTTGACGCTCTTGATATCCCTGACAGCGCAAACCGCTTCCAATTGTGTCCTTGCCTGGAAGCCCGAGCCAATCACCGAAACGGTGGCTGCGTCCTGCTTGGCCATATAGTTGGTGGCCAGGCCGCTGGCAGCGCCGGTACGAATCTGACCCAATCTGCCCCCCTCCATGCAGGACAACAGTTCACCGGTCTCATAGTCATAGAGCATGACGATCATCTTGGCACCGCCCGCGAAGGAGGGGTATGCCTTGTAACCGAACACGCCCTGGCCCTGGTTAGATGCGACCATGAAGTGGAAGAAGCCGCCCGGCATTCGGATCCGGTTTCGGGGCCGGTTATCCACCTTCCCGGCTCCCGCGTCGGCAAACGCCTTATCTAGCACGTCAACGCACTCATTCATCGGTAGCAGACTGGCAACTTCTTGGTCACTCAAATACAGGGCCATAATCTTCTCCTAAAGCTCCTGGCATAATATTCTGGCTATTAGTGCTCAGGCACGAACGACAGCCCAGTATAGCACCGAGGATTCCCTCCGAATAGACGTTAAATCCAACACCTATTTTGCTACAATTATCGGGTGATTTATCAGCAGTGGATGAGGACAGATTCCGACGATGTATAAACCCCGCGTTTACGTCACCCGGCAGATATTCCCGGATGCGTTAGACCTCATAGAAAAACATGCGGAATTAGAGCTCTGGCCCGACGACGAACCGCCCTCTACAGAGCAACTTAAAAAGGCTCTATCTGAGGCAGATGGTGCAATCATCAACGTGATGGACCGGATCGACGTCTCTGTGTTGGACGCAGCTCCCAAACTTAGGGTACTGAGCCAGGTGGCGGTGGGTCTAGACAACGTTGACCTTGTGGAAGCCACCAAACGGGAGATACTTGTCGGCTACACCCCAGGAGTCTTGGCCAAATCCACCGCTGACTTGGCTTTTGCGCTGTTGCTGGCCGTGGCCCGCCGCGTGGTGGAAAGCGACAAGTGGGTCAGGGAAGGCAACTGGAAGATATCCCATCACCCCATGTTCTGGTTGGGTTCAGAGGTGAACGGTAGCACCCTGGGCATCCTGGGCCTGGGCGGAATCGGACTGGAGACAGCCAAGCGCGGGTTGGGATTCGACATGAAGGTCATCTACCACTCTCGCACCAGAAAACCGGAACTGGAGAAAGAACACGGGCTCAAATACGCTTCGTTGAAACGAGTCCTCACCGAGTCTGATTTCATATCTATCCACGTGCCGCTTACCCCTGCGACAAACCACTACATCGGCGCTAAACAGCTCAAGATGATGAAGCCCTCGGCAATCCTGGTAAACCTGGCCCGCGGCGCCGTGGTGGACACCGAAGCGCTTTATGAAGCCCTGCTCAAAGGGCAGATCGCCGGGGCAGGCCTGGATGTATTTGATCCGGAACCGGTGCCTCAGGAGCATCCGATCCTTGGCTTGGACAACGTGGTGGTGCTGCCCCATATCGGGAGCGCTTCCAACCGCTCCCGACGCGAGATGCACCTTCTGGCGGCCCGAAACCTGGTCGCGGGACTACAGGGTGAGCGGCTGGAAGAGTGCGCCAACCCAGAGGTGTATGGCCCGCTGGGCATTTAACGCAGGTGAGGATGTTACAGCCCCACTTGATTATTCAGAAAAAGATCACTGCCTCAGAAAATCGCTCACCTAAAGCGCGATAGGTGCGCCGTCTTTTTCCAGGTAGACCACCTCAACCCCCTCTCCGATTTCCCTATGCACCAGCAAATGGGCCGCATCTACCCCATCAGCCCTTCAGTGGTGAATTCCCAAATTTGGCAGTCGATATCCCGCACCTAGAATGTCTCAATCTCGAAGGGAGTTTCGGGCCGCGGCCTCAACCACATGTCCGGTCATAATCTGTTAAACGAGAACAACCGTGGGTTCAAGAGTGGCTGTCGGGATGCCCGTCGACGTGATGGTTGCAACGAGTGTGGGGACAGTTGTAGGAGCAATAATATGGGTTTGAATCGGAGTCACAGCAGCGGGTTCTGCGCCCAAATCTTGCAGCCCTGGCGATTCCTGAGTCGGTGCTACCAGAGGCGTGGATGGGGAGTTCTCTATGCCTGTCTCGTAGACGGCAATAACCGCATCCAAAACACAGAAAAGAAGAATCGTCCAGGCATTGGGAATGTGCTGCCTTCTCCGGATGGGACCACCGTTGGACATTGGTGAAGAGACCTCAGTGAAAGGAGAGCGACCGAGGAAGATTGCTGGCGGAGAGGGCGGGATTCGAACCCGCGAGAAGCTTGCGCCCCTACACGCTTTCCAGGCGTGCCCGTTCGGCCGCTCCGGCACCTCTCCAGCATGGCGGGGAATTCCCGCCCACAGGACCCGGAAACGACGCGCCACCGGGAACCTTAAGACTGAGATATTATAGGTACCCCACCACCGGACTGTCCACAGACACAGGCATCAATTCTTCCTTGCTCCCCTTCAAATATACCTAGGTACTCCCCTATAATGTTTTCTGAAATCGTGATTCAGCCCAAAACCGATTAGGAGTACGTAGAACCATGGCCGATCCAGGCTTTGTTAAAGTTGCGCAGGTCAGTGAGCTAAAACCCGGCGAGATGATGGCGGTGACGGTAGAAGACGACCAGGTGTTGTTGACCAACATCGACGGAGAATTCCACGCCATTGACGATGTCTGCTCCCACGCCTATGCCTGTCTATCTGACGGAGACCTCAACGGGAAAGAGGTTGAATGCCCGCTGCATGGTGGTTCATTCAATGCCATCACCGGTGTCCCCATGAACCCACCGGCCAATGAGACGCTGCGCAAATTCCAGGTTCAAATAGAGGGTGATGATGTCTTCGTCGCTCCGCCAACCAGTTAGAAATTCGTCCTTTCCCACGTCTAGCAGTAGAGATGGCTAGTCGATGCCGGGTATCCGATCTAGAACGTTCAGGAAATGGATACCCGGCGCAGGCCAATAGATCATCCATACCTTGCCGCGTATGTTCTCCGCAGGCATTGCCCCCCAAGAACGTGAATCGTTACTGCGGGAACGATTGTCACCCATAACGTAATACTCGCCTGCCCCCAACTCCACCTTCCTGCCGTTGGACATGTCCTTCTCCGCCAGGTAAGGCTCGTCCAACTCGACATCATTCACATACGCGACACCGGCTCTTACTTCCACCGTCTCACCCGGCAGACCAATCACCCGCTTCACAAAGTCCTTCTTTGGATTACGTTGGACCGGGTCAGGGAATTGGAACACGATTACCTCGCCCCGCTCCGGAGGGCGAATCGCGTAACGGACAGAATCTTCGTCAGCCTGCCAGAAGGGGATTATGCTGGATAGCCGCCCCATATCTATCCGCGTGTAGACCAGCCGGTTGACCAACAGGAACTGGCCATTCTCCAGCGTGGGGTCCATGCTGGATCCGTCGACTTTGAAGTTGCGGACCGTAGCCTGCAGCAGAATGAAAACCACCACGGCCAACACAACCGCTTCTATTATTTCTCTTCCAACGCGCGCCAAGGGTTCTAGGCTCCTCCAACGAGACATTTACGAGTGATTCTTAAAAAGTATAGCACCCGACCTCGGCTTAAACTGCACCGTTTGTGCCTGGATGAACCGTCTGCTACAATCTGCGCCTAGACCAACCGGTCTAGAATCAACCCCTAATTTACCCACGAATCACGGAGGCATCAGCCCATGAGTTGGCGTTTTGAACTTCTGAATAAACCCTACGGCAGCGTTACCGAAGGCCCAGTCTGGGACGGCGAGAACCTGCTATTCACTCACATCGCCGCCAGCCGCATCTACCGCGTGGACCACAATACCGATGAGATAACCGTCTGGCGTGAGGGCACCAACCGCACCAACGGCCTGGCCCACGATGAACAAGGTCAACTCTTCGGTTGCTGTTCCGGTGGCCGCGCCATCCTCCGGTTCGACCCGGATGGCAACAACGTGGTCATCGCCGACGGATTTGATGGCCATCAACTGAACACCCCCAATGACTTGGCCGTTGACCGCCAGGGGCGCATCTGGTTCACCAACCCGTGGAACGCCACCAACATCGATGACACCGAGATCGAAGAGCCGGGCCTGCGGGCTGTCCTCTGTGCTACCCCACAGGAAGACGGCAGTTACTCCGTAGCCAGGGTCGAGACCGACAGTACCATGCCCAACGGCATCCTGGTGTCCATCGACGGCAAGACGCTCTACGTTGCCGAGAGCAACAGCGAAGATGCCAGCATCGACCGGGAACTTCGGGCATACCCCATCAACGATGACGGTTCCTTACGCCAATATGACACCCTTCACGCCTTTGGAACCAACAAACGTGAGGCCCAGCGCGGCATCGACGGTATGTGTCTCGACGCCGACGGAAATATCGTAGCCACCGCCGGCTGGCCATCCTCGGGACCTGGCCCGCTGATCTACGTCTTTGATCCCAAGGGCCGAGTAATCGAGACCCACCCGGTGCCCTGCATCCGACCCACCAACTGTGTCCTGGGCGGGCCCGGACGCAACATCCTGTACGTGACCAGCGCTGAGGGTCACCTGTTTAAAGCGGAAACCGACCTGATCGGCTGGGCGCTATTCCCGTAGCCACCGGCAGGCTGGGTTTCCATACAGTCTGTTTTTCCACTAATATGGAAGCGATTGCTGGGCGATACTTGGATAGTCATATCGCCCAGCCCAATTCACCCACCGAGAGCTAACAACATGACTCTGCGAGGAAGAGGAAACCTCACAAATGCCGGGTTTACCAGGACGCATCTGCGTCAGGGCGGAGGACGCGGCAACGGTAACGACCACTTTGATGAACTCATCGGGTCCACCGAACTCGTCGTGTATCAAACACCCAACAAGAAACCCAAGGGATTCGAATCCCTGAAGGCGTTCCTGGCCGCCTCAGAATGCGAGTTGTTCTTCACCACGGACATCCCTCCGGAACTGAAGAACTACGAAGCCTTTCGGATTACCTATAAAGCAGGCCAGACCATTCCTGACCCAATCCTCCGTCGGTGCCACGCCTGGGCTCACGGGCGAAATTTCCTCCACAGTTTCTTCAAACCGATGTACGGAAGCAAACCCCGAGGTCAGTAAGCAAACAAAAAGCCCGCTGCATCTTCAGCGGGCTTTTTCGATTCCACGGATATGTACTCTTAGTTTCTTAAGCCGTTTATGGCCGCAATAAGTGGCTCCGGGTCATAGCCAAGTTCAACTGCTTTATCGGCATCTTCCTGAGCTTCGTCATCCCTACCCAAAAGGATATTAGCCAATGTCCGGTTGTAGTAGGCGTTCAGCCGGTACGTTGGCTGAACGCCCAGCCACTCTGCCAGCCCCTGATGCCAGGTGAGCGGTCTGGCCATCCAACGCGGGAACCTTGGTTTTGCTCACCTGGAACGCAGAGCCCATTCCAACAGCCAAAGCATGGCGATGAGCCCAGCACCTGTCCGCAAAACGGCGATCTTTGGCAGCTCATAAGAGCCTATCGCTAACGACCATTCACCATGGTATGGGCCCAGAACATCAAGGGCGCCAACACTATCGAGACCAGCCAGAGGGACTCCATTGCCCGGTTGATCCAATCTAACTGGCGCTCAGTGTCTCCGGCGAACACCGCAAATCTCCCTCCGGCGTTCATGTTACCGCCACCGAAGTCGAAAATGCCTGAATTTGCATCCAGGGTACGAACTTATTTCCTCAGAACCTACTTGCGAGGGTGGTTCGCTAGGTGAGCGTCGGCTATCTCGTTGAACGTTTTGAACTGGACTCCATCGTGAGAAAGGATATACGCCGCCAGCCGCTCCAGCATCAACAGAACCTGGGGTCGGCCACTCACGTCGGGATGGATCGTGATCGGGAAAACCGCCTCGTCATACTCCCGGTAGACGAAGTCAAATTGGTCGCGCCACATCTGCTCAATATCCCGTGGATTGGTGAAACCGTGGCTGTTGGGCGCGTTCTTGATGAACATCATCGGTGGCAGGTCGTCCAGGTACCAGTTGGCCGGTATCTCCACCAGGTCGGTCTCTTCACCACGAACCAAAGCGTGCATCCAGTGTTCTGCCGGCTTGGAATAATCGATCTTGGTCCAGCGATCGCCTTTCCTCACGTAATAGCACTCAAAATCGCGGTGCATCAGGCTGTGGTCATACTTGATCCCGTGCTTTTGCAGCAGTTCGTTGGTGATGTGACTGAACTCCCACCACGGGGCCACGTATCCGGTGGGCCGCTTGCCGGAAACTGCAGTGATCAGGTCGATACACTTGACCAGAACCGCCTCTTCCTGCTCCGCAGACATGGCGATTGGGTTCTCATGGGAGTAGCCATGCATGCCAATCTCATGGCCGGCGTCGACTATCATCTGGCACTCGGCGGGAAACGTCTCGATGGAATGACCTGGCACGAACCAGGTTGTCTTGATTCCCAGCCGGTCAAATAGTTTCAGCAAACGCGGAGTACCCACCTCACCAGCGAACATACCCCGCGATATATCATCGGGCGAATCCTCACCACCGTAGGAGCCCAACCACCCGCAAACGGCGTCCAGGTCAACGCCAAACGCACAGGAAATCTTCTTATCAGCCATGGTAGCTATTGCCCTCCCATTCCCGAAATGTTCAACCACCGCCGCTTGAGTATACAGGCCCGAGTTAAGACTGCCCTTTACTAATCCCTTGGCTCCCAGGTGATAAGCAGTTCACGCATGTCGGTACGCCACAGAGGGACAAACCCAACGTCACTGGGAGCAAACAACTCATCAAAATTCGACTCGATCAATTGGCGCGCTCGGGCTCTATCTTGAGGTTTCACCACCTGTTCATCTAGGATTAGCTGTACTGCTTCTTCCCGGGTCGGCGGTCGTTGGTTCTCCCCCCATGGGAGCTGAGGCATCACCCGGACGTCTGGCCGTTTACCCACGTCCCCCAGCACGGCGAAAAGGTCTTTCTGGCCCGGTAGAATCGTCTGCTTTTCACCGTAGATCAGCTCAAAGAGTCTGGCACGTCGATTGGGTGGAGGTTCGCTCCAGATGGTGATCATGACCCTACGAGCCGCCGCTGCCTCAAGTTGCCAGATGAACTCGGCTATATCACTCACGAAGTAGGTAACGTCGGCGGTAAAAGCGATGTCTCCTTGCAGATTACCCGCATCGGGCAAAGAAGATGGGACGAGTTGGACATTGGTGATATCCGCTTCATGGGCCAACGACTCAAACTCGCCTCTCATTCCTGGCGACGGCTCAATATTGATAACACTGCGGCACCGGAGGGCCAGGGGAAGACCCACTCGTCCAGCACCGCCGCCCACATCGACCACCGTGTCTTCAGGTCGGACGTATGACGCTATGATTTCCAGGTTTTGGCCCAGCTCCCTATGGGGATCAAACCGAAACTGCCGCGCCGCTGCACCACCCCACGGGTCACCTGTTGGTGAAGGCTCGTAGATCCGCGAGTTCTGGGCCTGCACAGCTTCCAAACGCGCCGCATAAATTTCGACTGGCGATGGCATAGTCGACTAATTATGCTCTTGAAGCATCGGCCAGAACTTGTGGGCCGACTTGCCCATCATCCACTCCAAGTCGTCGTCAGATATCCAGGGCAGAGCGGTCTTTCCAAGAGTCACCTGTCCGATGTAGCCGCCGTCACGGGAGGATGGGAAGTTGGAACCCCACATCATCCGTTGGGGCGTGAACGCCTCTATCACCCGCCTAAAAAGGTCTTTTTCGACGTCGTTTAGGTCCGCATAGGGGCCGAGGCTGGTGCTGGAATAACGGAGATGTGCGTTGGGTAGCTTCGCCATCGCCTCCAGGGCTTCGGTCATGCCAGACTTGTCATCAGCGCCGCTCCAGCCGGCAAAATGGTCCGGCGCGAAAAGGACGTTGGGATGCCGATCGGCGATATTCGTCATGCGGTTCACTCGGTCGGGCTGGCCGCCGCCGCCTATGGATATGGGCACGTTTAGTTCCTCTGCACGAGTCCAGATGGCATCACAACTAGGATCATCGGCATCAGCCTGACTCTGAAGGCGCACACCGAGCATGCCGTGCTCATTCACCCAGTACGAGAGCTTGTCAGCGGCGTCAGGAGCTGCCGGGTCTAGGATGCCCACTGACACAGTGCGGGGTGCGTACAGCTTCGCGCTGTCGCATTGGTAGATGTTATCCAGGCCGTAGGTGGCGTTGGGCTGAACCAGCGTGGCACACTCCACTCCGGCTGCGTCCATCTCAGCGATCAGGTCTTCGACGTCGTTGCTGACCTCCGTGGACCAGCCTCGGGCGCCAGGGTCTAAGGGATGCTTGGTCTTATCGCTGCTGACCACGTGGGTATGCGTGTCGATAATCATGAAACGCTCCTGGAAGGAATTTACCGCACAGCCTAACACGCCCTTACTGATGAGGGAACTCGGAGCGTAAGCAGCCGATCCGTCATCCTCCCGAAAGAGGAAATCCAGGAAATTCTTCAGGACAGGTGTTGGCTGATGAAGGCAATCTGGATTCCAGCCTTCTCTGGGAATACCAATGGGTGGAGCTAAACGAGGTGAGCCTGAATTCATATTCCCCCGATACCCCCTCGTCCTGTCCTTCCGCCGAAGGACAAGGAAAAGTGGTGGGCCCGGTTGGGATCGAACCAACTACCAGACGGTTATGAGCCGTCTGCTC
>CAYVIG010000089.1:0-9895 GCA_964451445.1 uncultured Dehalococcoidia bacterium | reverse complement strand
GCGATGTCGCACATGGTCATCTGGAAGCCGCCGTCGCCGCAGACCGACCAGACTGTAGTATCAGGTCGGCCCACCTGGGCGCCCAAGGCGGCGGGGACTTCAAACCCCATGGTGCCCAACCCACCGGACGTGATGAAGGTGTTTGGCTCCCTGAAATGACAATGCTGGGCAGCCCACATCTGGTGTTGGCCCACGCCGGTTACGACAATGCCGTGACCCTGGGTGACCTCGGTCAACTGCTGGAGCACGTACTGGGGCAGCAATTCGTCCGACTTCCGGACGGTGTGGGACGGGTGCTGAACCTTCAATTCCTGGACGCGGCGCAACCAGTCGATGTGGACGTTCGGCTCAACCTTGGGCAGCAACTGTTCCATGACTGCTTTCAGGTCGCCGCAGACGCCAACGTCGGTCTGGACGTTCTTATCTATCTCCGAGGCATCGATGTCCACGTGGACGAATTTGGCGTTGGGAGCAAAGGCCGATATCCGGCCAGTGACTCGGTCGTCGAATCGCATACCCAAGCCGATTATCAAGTCGGCTTCGTCTATAGCCAGGTTGGCGTAAGCCATGCCGTGCATACCCGACATACCCAAGTTGAGTTCATGGTCTGACGCAATAGAGCTGATTCCCAAAAGGGTAGTGATCACCGGAATTTGGGCCTTTTCTGCCATCTCGGTCATCAACCCGTGGGCGTGGGAGATCAGCACACCATGGCCCGCCATAATCAACGGGCGCTCGGCCTGGTTGATCAGTGCAGCGGCGGCGGCGACTTCGGATTCGTCGGCTGGACCAGGGATCTTGTAGCCGGGAAGGCTGTGGGTCTCGGGCCAAACGAACTCGGTCTTTGCTCCGAGTAAAACGTCGCGGGGGATGTCTACCAGCACCGGGCCGGGCCGTCCGGTGCGGGCGATAAAGAAGGCATCATGGATGGCCTGTGCCACGTCTTCCACCTTCATCACCAGGATATTGTGCTTGGTGATGGGCAGTGTCACGCCGGTGACGTCGGTCTCTTGAAAGGCGTCGGTGCCGATGTAGGGCCTGGGCACCTGGCCTGTGATGGCGACCATGGGAACCGAGTCCATCTGGGCGGCGGCGATGCCAGTGACCAGGTTGGTGGCGCCGGGGCCGGACGTTGCAACGCAGACTCCGACCTTGCCGGTGGCGCGAGCATAACCGTCGGCAGCCATGGCGGCAGCCTGCTCGTGGCGCACCAATATGTGGTGGACCTTAGGGTAGTTGGCGAGGGCTCCATACAGAGGAAGCACCGCACCACCAGGCAGTCCAAAGATCACATCAGCGCCCTCTTTCAGAAGGCTTTCGCAGACTATTTCAGCGCCGGTTAGGTCCATTTTTTCTAAGCTCAGGTCCAAGTAGGAAGTCTCGAAAAGTCAGGGATAAAAAAATCCCATAAAAAAAACCCATCCCAATGGAAGGGACGGGCCGGTAGGTCCGTGGTACCACCCTTCTTCTGGCCCCGCATCCCGTCCCGACTAATCGTGGAGGAGTTTCGTAGCTTGGCCACTCGAAGACATTTTATCGGTGTCAACCGCCGCGCCTTACTGGTATTTCAGGCGGGCCGCTCCCGGGCGAGTTCGGGACCCTACTGCCACCGGATTCACACCAGCCACCGGCTCTCTCAGGCAGGGTATCCTTACTACTCCCGTTCTTAGCGGAATTCGTAATTTGTAACTAAAGGATCGTATCAGTGAGGGTACGGGTTGTCAAACAGACATAACGTTGGAGTGGCTGTCTAACTTTCTGATTAATTCCCTGAATCAGTTTGGCCCAATCAGTTCCCTTCGCCGTGGACCCAATTGACCGGGGAAGTAGCAAGTTAAAATATTAGACATAGCTTGGGTCGAGTCTAAAAAGCAGTTTTCTGTGTCCATCCGGGAAGCATTCCGATCGTGTTGGAGCCTTGAGTAGAGTCGAGGGCTTTTTGGGCTGATTGTCTGACAGGTTCGCTTATTCCGAGGTAATCAATAACCGTTTTGACATCGCTTCTTCCTGGAGGGGTCTCCATCTCGCATATTAAACTCAGAATCATATGCGAGAACTTAATCCAAATGTCGCGGAAGACGAGCCGTACATGCTGACAGTCCTCTGGTTGAGGATTTTTATTGATACCGAGAATGGCCTTGTAAATCTTGTCCCCTAATTCCCAACTGAAGGCATCTATCACTTCGGAAGAGGTAGTCCAGTCGATGCCCGTACTCCTCCATGTTTGAGCCTCCCACTGGCGGCTGCCATCCAACAGAGCCCAATGGTTGGCGAATATCCATTCAGGTATCGGCATTGCGCATTTTGATTCAGAGTCTTCGATAACCTTTTGCTATGTTTCAGGGTATCTTCCTTCATCAATTTCGTCGATAACGCGAGAATCGACTTCCAAGTGGTAAATAGGGATTTCGTGGTCTCGAAGCGTGCAAAGCGCTAAAGAGAAACCTCGAGACCCCTCCCTTGTATAGCCAGAAGCGAATCCCGTTGTGATTATTATTCCGTCGCATGGCCATCTACCACAATCCCAATGGAGAATGAGGTGGTTATTTTGATTCTTGGTTATAACTGTAGCTTTCTGCGGGTCCAAGGGTATCGACAACACCATATCCAAACCGATAAGGCATGGTTGGGTTGCACCAGATGCCCCCAAGAATTGAAACTCGCAAACAACCCACCACTTACACCCATATTTTAACTAATCGTAACTTAAAAAAGGGCAAAATATTAATTGCTAAAACAGTAATATATCGGAAATGAAAACAAGGCACCAGAAGAATCGGGACATTCGGCAAGGGCCGGTTTGCAACCTACCGCCCCCTAATCCACTCCAGCCGTCTCCTACTCAGCGGCCAAATTTTGCACAAACTACTCTTTGCCTCCCTAACTTCTGGTTCCTCTGGGAAGAATGCCAGCAGCCAGAGAGTTAGCATCACGAAGATGGGGCCGATGATTATTAGGAGTGGCCTCAGTTGTTTCGCGTTGGTCCAGATTGAGGATGTTAATAGGACTGTTCCGAAGAAAGGGGACAGCAGCAGTCGGAAGAAAACGTGCAACATCGCTGGAGCTCCGTAGCCCAGGAGGCGGAGGGGAAAGCCCAGTTGTCTAAATACGATGGGCAAGGGCGAGGCGGCGGTTACCGTTAACTCGGTTACCTTCATGGCGAGATTCAAGAACCCGCTCTGCTCACGTAAGCCAGCCACGTGCACATCCCAGGTGCTCAGATCATTACTGCTAAATGTTACGGCCTCGCGCCGCCTTTTGTCCGGGTCGTAGTTGGGATTGTCCTCGGGGTATTTCATAAAACACTGCGCCCAGCTTCCGCTTTTGCCGGTCTCCGTGATCGTGAATCTCTGGTCTGGAAGTGTATCCCAGTACGCAAGGCGTATGCCACCGGTCTTACGTTACGACACTCGGTCTCGCGCAACACCTTTGGCGTGCGGATCTATATGGCGTGCGCAGCACCAGCATTATGATAGAATCGTTTACGCTTAAATCCGTAAATCGTCGCGAGAATTTTCCCTTTGGCTGAACGTATTTTTGTGGCTGTGGCCTGGCCATACGCCAACGGCCCACTTCACCTTGGTCATATTGCCGGCTGCTACCTGAGCGCCGACATCTTCGCCCGTTACCACCGCATGAAGGGCAACGAAGTCCTTATGGTCTCCGGCAGCGACACCCATGGCACTCCCATTACCATTCGCGCTGACCAGGAAGGCATCACCCCCGAGCAGGTGGTCGACCGCTACCATGCCATGTTCATGGAGTCCTGGGACAAACTGGGAATCTCGTTCGACCTGTTCACCTCCACCGAGACTGAGAACCACGAAAAAGTGGTCCATTACGTCTTCGAGACCCTACACTAGAAAGGTTACATCTACACGGACAACATTCTGCTGCCCTACTGGTATCAGTGCGACCGCTACCTGCCCGACCGCTACGTGGAGGGCACCTGCCCCCACTGCCAGAACGGCCGCGCCAGGGGCGACCAATGCGACGGCTGTGGCCGCACCCTTGACCCACAAGACCTGGTGGAACCCCACTGTTCCATTTGTGGCACCACTCCCGAATTTAGGGAATCGGAGCACTTTTTCTTGAAGCTATCGGCTTTTGAGCAACCGCTGTTGGAGTGGGTTGAGAAGCAGGACCACTGGCGCAGCAACGTCAAGAATTTCACCCGCCAGTTCCTCCGGGACGGCCTCAAGGACCGGGCGATCTCCCGCGACCTGTCCTGGGGCGTGCCTCTGCCTGTAGACGGCTATGAGGGCAAGCGGATCTACGTCTGGTTCGAGGCCGTGATCGGTTACCTATCTGCGGCGGTGCAGTGGGCCGAGGAGAACGGCGGCAGCTGGGAAGACTTCTGGAAGAACCCGGACACCAAGAGCTACTACTTCATCGGCAAGGACAACATCCCATTCCACAGCATCATCTGGCCGGCCATCATCATGGCCTACGACAAAGGCCTGAACTTGCCCTTTGATGTGCCTGCCAACGAGTTCCTGAGTCTGGAGAATCAGAAATTCTCCACCAGCCAGAACTGGGCGGTGTGGGTGCCAGACTATCTGGAAAAATACGATCCCGACCCGCTCCGCTATCTGCTATCAATCAACATGCCCGAGTCCGGGGACTCGGACTTCTCATGGTCCGAGTTTGTCCGTCGCAATAACGAGGAATTGGTGGCCACCTACGGTAACTTGGTGAACCGGGTGCTGTCATTCACCTTCAGGAACTTTGACGGAAAGGTGCCTGGAGTCCAGTCCATGGACGAAGTGGACGAGGGATTGCTGCGCACCGCTAGCGAGACCATGGACTCGGTCAGCGACAACCTCTACAACTGCAAATTCAAGGCCGCTGTGACCCAGGCCTTTGGTCTGGCTCAAGATGCCAACCGCTACCTGGACACCAAGGCCCCGTGGAAATCGATCAAGGAAGACCGCGAACTGGCTGGCTCCAGCCTGACGGTGGCCATGCAGGCCATCAACTGTCTCAAGACCATCCTCTATCCCTTCATGCCCTTCAGCTCCCAGAAGGTCCACGAGTTCTTGGGCTTTGACGGTCCAGTGGAAGAGAGCAACTGGGACTATGAGAACCTGGTTGGGCAGATAAAGGCCGGTGCCGACCTGCGGCAGCCGTCTCCCCTGTATACTAAGCTGGACTCTGAATTAATTGAAGAAGAAGTCCAGAAACTTGGTATACGGACCTCTGTCGAATAAGATGCTTCACGGCCTAGACGAACGCACAACAACTATCTACGCCCCGGTCCAAAAGGGCCTGCGGCGAGTAGACGATAAGCTCCGAAGCCTGTCGAAAACCGAGACTCCCGCCGTTCAACCACTGCTCAAATATGTGACTGACGTCGGCGGCAAACGGGTGCGTCCGGCCATAACCCTGCTGGCAGCCCAGTTCCATGATCACGACCCGGAGCGGCCCATCATCATGGCCAGCGCCGTCGAACTCCTGCACCTAGCTACCCTGATCCACGACGATACAGTAGACAATTCACCTACCCGACGCGGTAGGGCCACGGTAAGCAATACCTGGAGCCCGTACGTGGCAGTGTTGTTTGGGGACTACGTGTTTGCCACTTCGGCTACATTTGTCTGTGACACCCAGAACATCCAGGTGATCCGGCGGTTCTCCGAGACTATTATGGAGCTGGCCAGCGGACAGTTAATGGAGTACTTCACTGCCTACGACCCCTCTCAAGCCAGAACGCTCTATAACGACCGTATCTACCGCAAGACGGCTTCTCTTTTCTGCACAGCCAGCGAGTCTGGTGCCATCCTCGGAGAATCTTCCGAGACTGAGGTGAAGGCTCTGCGCGACTTTGGCTACAACGTTGGCATGGCCTTTCAGGTGCGCGACGACTTGCTGGACTTCCAAGGTGATTCGTCAGACCTGGGCAAGCCGGTGGGGAACGACCTGAAGAATGGTGTGCTTACATTGCCGACCATCATGCTGATGGAGCGTTACCCCAACGACGACCTGGTCAAGTCTCTTTTCGAAGACCGGACCAATGATGCCAAGTTGGAAAAGGTTATCCAGGTGATCAACGACTCGTCGATAATGTCCGACTGCGAACAGGTTGTTCAGGACTATATCGACAAGGCCTGCCAGGCGCTGGATAAACTCCCCAACTGCGAGCCGAAGCAGTCGCTGCTGGAACTGGCAGACTACCTAACCGCCCGGCGCCGTTAGCGGCACAGCCGCGTTTCGTTTGGACAAGTCTTCCTGTTCTGGTGTTAGTTGGTGCGTCCGTAAAACTCTGGTTCTTCAGCGGCCTTCCCAGACTACTTTTCCGCTGATGATGGTCATCTTTGGCTTGATGTCTTTTAGACCCTCGGAGTGGATGGTCAGCGGGTTGGCGTCGACCAGAATCAGGTCTGCTAGTTTGCCGGGAGTAATCGATCCTTTGTCTGTTTGCGTTCCCTCTAATCGTGCTCCCGCTAAGGTGTGCATACGTAGATTCCACTCGGCACTGATGCCAACCTGCTCCCCTGACTTTGGTAAATGTTCTCCCTCGCGGTCTTTGCGGGTGACTGCGCTGTAGATTGCAGGCCAGGGGTTGGGGTTGATCAACGGGGTATCGGATCCGAAAGCAACGTTCACTCCGGCAGCATCTAGTGGCCCGATGGGGTAGAGATGGTGCTGCAATTCTTCTGCGACGTTCTTACGATAGCTGGGGCCATTCCAGTGGATGAAGCCAGGATTGGTGACCACGGCCGCTCCGCTCTCCCGAACCGCGTTGACTAGGTCAGGCGGGCATTCAGAGCAGTGCTCGATCCGGTGGGGAGGGACACCATCTGGTAAAGGCGGTAACCCAGCAATCACTTTGACGGCGGCGGCAACTGCTTCCTGCTCAACACAGTGGATCGCCACAGGAAAGCCGGATTGTGTGGCTTCGGTGGCCAATTGTTGCAGTTCATCTAGGCTGGGTTGTAGCGCGCCGGTGGTCATGGTCAGCATTATCTTGACGTGGCCCAGTCGCAATCTGTCATCTCCCGAACCCCAGTAAAGACCCGCTTCGATGAGTTCTGCGCGACGTCCGGCACCAGCCATCATGGTGATCCGGGTTTGCAACGTTTCAGAATCAACCAGGTCTCGGAACGACTGCCATCTCTCCGGACCGTTGTCGGGCCCTGCGTCCTGGAGCGATGTGATGCCGTAACTCAGGAGTAATCTGTTGGCCGCGGTCACACCCTGCAGTCGTTTGTTGCGGCTGCGGCCAAAATCTGTTCTCTCCGCCAAGAATCCAGCCATCTCAAAAAGTACTCCGGTGGGTTCGCCGTTTGCATCCCGCTCGATCACGCCGTCCACCGGGTCTGGGGTCTCGGCGTTGATGCCGGCCATCTGGAGTCCCAGGCTGTTCAGCACCGTGGCGTGGCCCGAACGGTGGTTAACACGTACAGGGTGTCTGGGGGAAATATCATCCAGTTCATGGCGGTTTGGATGTCGTCTTTCTTCCAGAGCTAGGTCGTCATAGCCGTAGCAGCGGACCCACTCTCCGGGAGGGACGATCCTGGCCCACTCGAAGACACGGAACGCGATTGATGCTACTGACGGCGCTTTGTCGGGACGGCAGTCGAGTTCCTGGGTGGATCGTGCTAGCGATAGCAGGTGCATGTGGGAGTCGATGAACCCGGGGAGCAACGTCAGCCCCTGGCCGTCAATCACCTGAGTGTCCGGCCCGGTCAACCCCTGTATCTCTGATGCATCCCCCACAGACAAGATGCGGTCTCGGGCGACCGCAACCGCATCAGCATTGGGGTGGGATGAGTCCATAGTCAGGGCTTCGACGTTCGTGATAACCAGGTCTGGTTTCTGCGGCATATTCGGCGGTGTTCTCCCAGGTATTTAAGACAAAAAAGGGGACGACCATCTGGTCGTCCCCTCTACTTTAACTGGAGTGGCCGAAAAAGTGTTAGCTAGAATCTACTCGTTGAACTCAAGCAACCGAGCTTTTCCATCGCTTCTTTCAACGCCGGTATCGGGCCCAGGTCAGCAAATACATACTTGTTGGAGTAGTCGGGAGCCTTGCCGGTTGGGTTGGTGATCCAAACTGAAGCTTCCAGAGCGATACCGCTGAAATCATGGAAATAAATCGAGTGGATGGATTTGTGATCGACTACCGTGGTCACTTCCTGCCCGGCAGCTTCAAGCTTTGCCTGTAACGACAGTAATCCTTTTTCAGTCTCAACGTTAAAGGACATGTGGTCGAACTGAATCGGGCCAGCAGCTTCCGAGCCAGCGGGTTTGTGGAAGTCCTCAACACCTTCCCACTCGAAGAACGCGATGGTTGAGTTGAGGCCGGTCTCGAAGAAATAGTGCCTTGCGCGGAGACTGTTAGGGTTGTTGCCGATGGCGGCAACCAGAGGGGGACCCATAACGTCGCGATAGAATCAGACGGTTTTTCCCATGCCATTGGTGACCTGTGCCAGGTGATTGATTCTGCGTTTCTTCATAGTATCTTGTGCCTCAAGGGAGTGAGTTGGATAAGTAAATCATCGGGTTCAAAGAGCAACTCGGTTACGTACTGGCCAGCAAAAACTAGTTGTTCAACCAGCTTTCATATTGGAAAGTTGTTTTGTTACCTACCTTTCCTGAGCACACAGGCCTGAAATACGATGCTGTAGAATCTGATTAACAAACTGGGAGCGATTGAGCAAGAGTGAAAGATAATGGTGACATCGGCCTGAAAGCGGTGGTGTTCGACTGGGACCTGACCCTGTGGAACAGCTGGGATATACACATGGATCTGATGAACCGGACGGCTGATGCCCTGGGTCACCCTCGACCTGCAATTTTAGACCTGGGCCGAGAATATTCTCGGCCGTTTAGTAAACATCTGGAGTGGTTCTTCCCGGGGGATCAGAAAAAAATCGTAGACACCTATCTGAGTTTCTACTATTCCTCTGTTTGGCAGGAACACCGGTTGTACCCTGGCATCAAGGACCTGCTGCAGCGACTGAAGGATGACGGTTACCGCACAGCAATCCTATCGGACAAGCAGCATGTCTACGGCATGCCCGAGTTTGAGCACTCCGGTTTTGGCGCCACCGTCGACTGCGCGCAATTCTTCGCTGACGGGATGGCGCCAAAACCGGATCCCAGAGGTTTGGAAGATGTGATGCGGTCGTTGGGCGTCTCACCAGGGGAATGCCTCTACGTGGGTGACAGCGAGCGAGACATAGCTTGCGCCCAACGTGCAGGTGCCTGGAGTGGCGCGGCGTTGTGGGCGTCTGTCGAACGGGACAGTGTCTTGGCCCTGAACCCGGAATTCCGCTGGGAACATATAAATGATGTTGGGATCACGTTGAATTTGGGCGGTGCGAGTTAGACTGGCACCCTGAAACTAGACCTGTGGATTAGGCATCTATATAATCCGCAGGCCTATATTCGTCCAGACACGAACACAAACAGGAGTAATCAATGTCCACCGACACCGGTAATCAGACTGAGGTCACGGTGAACCATCACCTTGAGAGCGTCGGATCAAAGAACCTCGACGCCATCATGCAAGACTATTCCGAAGATTCCATCCTCGTTACGCCCGACGTTTCAATCGAAGGGTTGGACGGCATTCGCGGCTTCTTCGAAGCTTTCTTGCCTGGGCTGACGCCCGAAATCATGGCAAATTTCGCGGTGGATCGGGCGGCGATTCACGGTGAATGGGCCTACATTGTCTGGAACGCAGGAGATTCCATTCCGCTGGGTACGGACACATTCATGGTTAAAAACGGCAAGATCAAGTTCCAGACATTTGCCGCTTATACAGGCGACTGACTCTCGCTTCCGCCGATAAGAAAAGAGGGCTCCCGATTCAATCGGGAGCCCGCTTTTTGTTTCTGAGTCGAGGTTTGACGTATTAGCCGGACAGGCCCATCGCAGCCGCAACGTG
>CAYVIG010000088.1:0-9902 GCA_964451445.1 uncultured Dehalococcoidia bacterium | reverse complement strand
AACTCTGAATGAGGGTTGAAAAACAAATCCGGCAGCACACCGGTATAGCTGGACTTCAATGTCTCGATTGGAGTTTCGGCATCACTATCTGTGATCTGAAATTGGGAGCCTACGGAATTGCCTTCACGACCAAAGGTCCCCTCAACCAACTTACCCGATACCCTCAACAAACGACCGTCTTGGACTTCTGTGTTGTCATTGAATTCACTGACGGTCAGAAAATACAACGCGTTGCTGGGGAAAGCCGCATAGATCATGTAACCCAAAGAGAGGACTATAACCGCGCTCAGGACAATGAATCTGGCGCGATTGGAACGGGCCGGCGCCTCGTCCCCAAAAGCATCCAACAGGTCAATTCCTCTGTCGTTCAAAACCGGACTTCCTTTCCGCATACGTGATTCCAAAAGATGACCGCCAGCGACTATCACAAGTACGCTAACTAGGCTCATCATATCATGGCTCCAGGCACACTTCCAGAGAGAAATGGTCCATATATCCCAGCCTCACCAAAGCCCATCAATCTTGCTATTCAGAGGCCTGTTAAGTAGAATTTCGAGTAGTCTTAAGGGTGGGATTTGCTGTCCAAATAAAACCTCGACCACTGTCTCAACTACCTGTTAAAGCCATATCCTCGAGATTGCTGCCGTACAGACTCATCCGTAAACAGCCTCTAGTTGTCCCATCGAAGATTTGAATCCAAACACCCAACCCAATCGAACTATCCTGCGATGTGCTCGTTTCAGCGTGCTATCTGTGTCCGGCTATAAGGCCAATAAATGACCACACAGGCAACTGAAGCTATACTGGCACGTGGACTGGAAAAGAGTTTCGGCGAGTGGCCGGTACTTTGGAACCTTGATCTATCGGTGCCCTGGGGACAGTCACTCGTCCTCTTTGGTGCAAACGGTGCGGGCAAGACTACATTACTGCGGATACTGGCAACCCACGTTCGCGCTGACAATGGCTCAGTTGCCGTAGCCGGTCACAACCTGCGGACCAGACCCGAGAACGCTAGGCGCAAGATTGGTGTCGTTGGCCATCGAAGCCTGCTCTACGACGATCTTACCTGCCGTGAGAACCTGATCTACTACAGTCGGCTTTTCGGGCTTAAGAACCATAAGCCGAGGGTTGTTGAGGTGCTGGAAAAGGTGAAATTGGCAGATAGGGCCGATCACCGCGTCCGGACGTTCTCCAATGGGATGCAAAAAAGAGCGTCAATCGCCCGAGCCATCTTGCACCAGCCAGATGTGCTGCTACTGGACGAGCCTGAAACTGGACTTGACCGCGAATCGGTCGCGATCCTTGGATCGCTGCTGGCTGAGTGGATAGACTCCGGCCGCTCTGTGGTTATGACAACCCATAATCTGGACCTGGGAATGACCTGGGGTACCCGTGTGGGCGTGCTTCGAGGCGGAAATGTCAGCTTTCCTGACGCTGAATTCGCCGAAATCGGAAGCGCATCCCAGACAAACAGCATCCGTCGGGCTGTCACAGATGCCTTGGAGGCCGGCCGATGAGCGGCTTGATCGGCCCCATGATGGTCATCGCCTGGAAAGACCTGTTATTGGAATTGCGCTCCAAAGACCTCGTAGTCTCCATAGTGGTCTTTGGCCTGCTGGTGGTGGTGGTGTTCAACTTTGCCCTGAACAGCACCCCTGGCAGGTCTGAGGAACTCGCTCCAGGCATACTATGGGCAGCGTTCGCCTTCTCAGCGGTGCTGGCCATGAACCGGGCCTTTGTCCGAGATCAGGAGCAGGGTGGCCTGGAAGGGCTCTTAATCTCGCCCGTGAGTAGAGACGCCATCTTCCTGGGCAAGGCGCTGACCAGCCTGATATTCATGCTGCTGGTGGAAGCTGCCCTGCTCCCAGTCTATGCTGTGATGTTGGATTTCTCGGCCTTGTCTTGGTACCTGATGCTCACAATCTTTTTGGGAACACTGGGCTTCGCAGTCGTCGGCACTCTATTCTCAGCTATCGCGGTGCAAACACGGTCCCGCGAGATCATGCTGCCGGTTTTGTTCTTCCCGGTGCTACTGCCGGTGATCATCGCGGCAGTGGAGGCTTCCACCAGGGCCGTGGGAGGCGAAACTTTCATTGGCTTGGGCCGCTGGTTACCGCTCATCGGAGTGTTTGATGCCCTATTTTTGGTAATATGTCCCTGGGTCTTTTCTTTCGTTGTGGAAGAATGACCCAGGTTGTCCAATCCTATTGTCGTAGTGGAAGAGTGATTCAGGTTGGCTAGCACCCAGAACATTGAAAATGCCGGCGGGATTCAATTCCCCAGCCTCAAAACCACATTTGCGCTGATTACTGGCGTCCTCATGCTAATAGACCTTTATTTCATTTTCATGGTCGCTCCCACTGATGCAGTGCTTGGGCACGTCCAACGGGTTTTCTATTTCCATGTACCAATAGCCATCATGTCTTTCCTGGCGTTCTTCCTGGTTTTCATAGCAAGTTTGATGTATTTATTCAAACGTTCCACCAAGTGGGACGCCTTTGCCCATGCATCCGCTGAAATAGGTGTCGTATTTGTCACTCTGGCACTGATTACGGGCATCATCTGGGCCAGACCCGTCTGGAACACCTGGTGGACCTGGGAGCCACGTCTAACGACCACTCTGATCCTGTGGCTGATCTACGTGGCCTACCTGATGGTTCGCTCATACGCCCCAACCCAGCCAAAGGGTGCGATCTACGCTGCGGTTGTTGGCATAATCGGTTTCGTTGACGTACCTATCGTCTACTACTCAGTGGTCTGGTGGCGGTCGATACATCCGTCCCCCGTGGTGGGACCCTTTGCCCAGTCGGATGCCCTCGATGGCACCATGGCGCTGATCTTGCTTTATTCGCTCATCACATTCGTGTTCTTCTTTGCCTACATGGTGATGGAACGGATGAACCTGCGGACCACCGAAGAGGCTCTTGGCCGAATCAGATTCGCTCTACGCCGAACGGGTCAATAGATCTCGATGTCTCTTAGTATCCCCGTAGGTAGTTTTCCCATAAGCTTGTATCTCAAGGAGTTGGTTTGCTAGATCTCATATTACTCAGCTCTCATCTGCCGTCATCAAACCTCCCATATTTGTTCGCAGCCTTCGCCGTTAGCTGGGTAGTCTTGTTTGGCTATCTGTTCTACGTGAACCGCCGCCAACACGAGGTGCAGAAAGAAATCATACGACTCCAGAGCATTCTGGATCAGTCGTCGGACAAATAGATGCTTCACTTGAAGTCCGCAATTCACCTGAAACGGTCGTTTATCGCCGTAGTTTTGATTTCTCTGATGGCGCTCGTCGGTGCCTGCGGTGGTGGGGATTCCGGTACTGGGAATCCTGTTTTCGGCGGCTCATCGATCTACGAAGAAGAGCGCAACGGCCAACCGGTGATGGAATTCGCTGTTTCCATTACCGACAGCGATGGTAACCTCTACACCGATGGTGTTCTAGTCCAAGGCGCTGCCTTTACCCCAATTGGCTCACTACCGATTGCAGTTCCCGCCGTCGATGGCAGAGCCGAGATCATCGTTGAGATAGTTTCCAATGGAAAATACCGCGTTGGTATCGACGGTCTCACCGACAGGCAAGGGGTGACGCACCTACCGCAACCCGACGATCAAAACGCCAACGGCAAGGTCTTGTTGTCAAAGGTATACGAACGTTAGTTCCATTACCCCAAACTACCTCCTGCTTCCACTCCTGCAGATTACCGACTCCTTTCGCCGGAATACCCATGCATTTCCAAGTGTTTAAGCCACCGTGTTTTTATTTTTGTTCCCGTGAGATTAGCGCGTCTATTATCGGCTAGAACTCACATCAATCCACAGATCATTTCATAAGTGCCCTGGGTACCCAAACTGTCTAATCTAGCGTCTGACGCAAAAAAGAGGGGTAGGCGTAACACCTGCCCTTCTTCATCTTCAACTGTTCTTCTGAACCCTCTGCATTATTCCGATTGATGATTTTGATACCTTTCCCGTAAAATCTTTTTGTCAAATTTGCCCACGCTGGTCTTGGGTATCTCGTCGATGAATACAACATCGTCTGGCATCCACCAGGACGCGAATTGGTCTCTAATGAAATCCAAAACTTCGGCCTTCTGGAGTTTGCCTTGAGCATCGGCGTTGGGTACCACACAGGCCAATGGCCGCTCCACCCAGCGTTCATGGGGTATCGCAATTACAGCGGCTTCCAGCACTCCAGGGTGAGCGATGATGGCTGTTTCCAAGTCCACCGAGGATATCCACTCTCCTCCGCTCTTGACCATGTCTTTGACCCGGTCGCCTATCTGTATGTAGCCGTTGGGGTCCACCGAAGCGATGTCTCCACTGTGGTACCAACCATCGATGAACGTCTCTGTGGTTCGGGCGTCCTCGTAATAGCTGTCAGCAACCCAGGGCCCTCGGAACAGCAGTTCACCCCGTTGTTCCCCGTCCCAGGCAAGATCGTTCCCTTCATCGTCGACCAGCCGCATCTCCAGACCAGGCACCAGTGGTCCTTGTGAACCCGCCAACTGCAGTTTCTCGCCCTCAGTCATGCCATCCAATTGGCTGATCCGGCGGTTGTAGGAGATCAACGGAGCCGACTCGGTCATCCCGTAGGCCTGCACTAAGTCTACATCCAGCCGGTCCTTGTACGTCTGAATCAAACTGATAGGGACCGCTGAACCGCCGCTGGCGATCTCCCGTAGGCTCGAGAAGTCGTATTTCTTACCGGTGCGGTCGATGTGGTCAAGCACGCCTACCCAGATGGTAGGCACGCCCAAACTAAGGGTTACCTTCTCAGATTCAATCAGATGGCAGATGGATTCTGGGTCCGGTCTGACTCCTGTCAGCACCTGGGTGGCGCCGACCAGCGCGGACGTGAAGGGGACACCCCAACAGTTGGCGTGGAACATTGGGACGATGGGAAGCACCACGTCCCGCTCTCTGATTCCTATGGTGTCAGCCTGGGCCTCCGTCATGGAGTGCAAGACGATGCCACGGTGGGAGTAAATTACCCCTTTGGGGCGCCCAGTGGTGGCTGATGTGTAACACAGGCCCGCTGGAGCGTTCTCGTCCAATACGGCCGGTGAATACAAGTCTGAAGCCCCGGACAGGAGGTCCTCATAGTTGTAGGACGATGGGAGAGTAGTGGTGAAACTCCGATCATCGGTCATTATGATGTAGTGTTCCACCGACTCCAAACGCGGTACCAGCGGCTCCAAGATGGGCACAAGATCAGCGTCCACGAGGATAACCTTGTCTGCGGCGTGATTGATAATGTAGACCAGGTCCTCCACGAACAGACGGATGTTTATGGTGTGCAGCACCGCTCCCATGGTGGGAACCGCGAAATAAGCTTCAAGATGCCGATAATGGTTCCAGGCAAAGGTACCCACTCGATCGCCCTGCCCCACGCCTAGACCGACAAGCGCGTTTGAGAGCCTGGTCGACCGCGTCATCAGATCTGCGTAGGTCTGACGATGGGTGCCATGCTCTTGGCGGGTGACGACCTCCTTCTGAGCAGCGAATACACAGCTCCGTTCCAAGAGTCGGCGTACCAGTAGAGGGTATTCCATCATGGCTGTATCTACCTCCGGCTAGGGTTCCGGTTATTTTTCCTAAATCGCCTGACTGGAGACTTAGGGCTGTTTGATACTGATCCCGCCGTCCACCGCCCAGGTCTGCCCGGTGATATACGAGGCTGCAGGCGAGGCCAGGAACACACACAGATAACCTGGCTCCTTGAGATTGCCCATACGCGGTATGGGGATCCTCCCCTTGGCACCTTCTTGTCTCTCTGCGTAGGCCTCGGCGGACATCTGTTCAGGGTCGGGGAATGAGCCTGGAGCCACAGCGTTCACCCGGACACCGAAAGGTGCCCACTCCTGGGCCACAGTCTCAGTAAAACGCATGACACCAGCCTTGGATGCGTCGTAAGCCGAATATCCAGGCCTGCCTCGGAACGACGCCCAGCCGGAAATGTTTATGACTGAGCCCTGGCCTCGCTCCAGTAGATGTGGGCCAACGGCTCGGCACCCCTGAAAGGCCTCGGTCAGGTTGATATTCACCACGTGTTTCCAGTCGTCTTCGGTCATTCCCTCTTCGTCAGAACAAGGGAGCTTGGCAACCGGTTTACGGATGGAGTCGCCCACGCAGGTGACTAGGGTGTTTATATGACCAAACTCAGCCAGCTCTTCAGCGGTGATTTTGTCCATACCGGCCGTTGTCGTTGCGTCACCGGTCACCGGCAGGGCAACGCCGCCCATGACTCTGATCTCAGTGGCTACTTGGCTGACTGTAATCTCGGTCAAGCTTGCTATGGCGACTTCAGCACCAGCTTCGGCAAATGCCAAAGCGATACCTTTGCCGATACCCCTACCGGCCCCGACCACCAATACTTTCTGACTCGAAACATCAAACTCAGGCAAACTCATAATCTACTCCGTGGTTCCTGTGTAAAACCATCCAGTGTTCATCAAAATGAACCGGTCAATGGATAGTAGTTGCACTTGCCAAACGGGTCAATAGACGCCAATACCAGCTCACATCATTCAAGTGTATTTGCGATGGTTCTCAGCTTTGACCTGTGCCTAGATGCCCGGTTATCATCTTCGAAGGACTGACTTGACTAATTAACCAACGTGGCATCCATTGGACTTATCATCTGTTTAGACAAGCAACCGACTAGGAGGCAACCTAATGAAGGCCGTTTACATCACCGAACACGGCGGAACTGATAAATTGATCTACGGCGACCGGCCCGGGCCTGAGATAGCCCCTGGCGAGGTTATGATTAGGGTCAGGGCCAGCGCACTCAACCACCTTGACTTGAAACTACGAGACGGTGGGTCATATGGCGGTTCGCTACCTAGGACTCTTGGTTGCGACATCGCAGGTGAAATTACGTCAATCAGCCCCGGTGCCAACACTTCACTCCAGATTGGAGACCGGGTGATTTTGAACAACCGGGTCACCTGCGGAGTCTGCGACAACTGCATGATCGGCCTCGACCAGTCCTGTTCAAGCGGTAAGCGTATCGGAGTCGACCTGGACGGTGGCCACGCCGAATTTGTAACGGCGCCAGCACAGAATGCCCACGTGATACCCGACGAGATGGATTTCACCGAGGCTGCCACTCTGCCAATCGCAGCCCACACGGTCTGGCACTGCCTGATGACCCAAGCACAGATGAAGCCAGGGGACACGGTTCTGGTTCAAGCTGCCGGTTCAGGCGTGGGCAGTATGGCGATCCAGATGGCCAAGATGGTTGGCGCCAGGGTGATCACCACTGCCGGAAGTCAGTGGAAGCTGGACAAAGCCAAAGAATGGGGTGCCGATGAAGTCATCAACTACCGCGACACTCCTAATTTCAGTCATCGGGTCAAAAAATTAACCGATGGACAGGGCGTGGACCTCGTCTTCGACTGCGTCGGTGCGGAAATTTGGAACGAGAACCTGCTATCCATGGCTCCGAGAGGCCGCTTAGTCATCACAGGAGTAACTTCAGGCACCCAGGTGGACATGAACCTGTCTCTGCTGCACAATCGCCCTTTGCAACTCATGGGTAGTGGCGGCAGGAGCAATCGGACCTTCGCCGATTTCATGAAAGTGGTACACCACGGCTCCCTACATGGAATCGTCGCAAACGTATTCCCACTGGACAACGTGGCGGGAGCGCACAAGGCTATGGAAGACCGCGATTTCTACGGCAAACTGGTGATTGAAAGCTAATCAAGTGGACCTAAGTCTCTGATCTTGAATTAGGCATCTCAGCCGTATATTCCAACATACTAGTCCCGCTGGGTGATCCAAAATTCGCTGAATAGGTATTGCCTATCGCCAAACTGCTGGCCGGCGCCTTCAAGATTCCCGTCAGCCTGCTGAATGTCTTCGATTCTGTGTTATCCCAATTCGCTAATCCCGACCGAGGGTTGTTCTATGCTCAGAGTGCGACTAGTTACCGCGATAACGCCGTTGATTACCTCGAAACGGCAGGCGCAGATCTCAAGAGTTCAGGTGTGACCCTCAACTGCACAGCTCACGGAAGCAATCCAGCGGAACAGATCATCGGTCAGGCTGAAGGTGACTCGAATATCCTGATCGCCATGGTTACTCACGGACGCTCTGGCCTGGGCCGTTAGGTTTTGGGGCAGCGTCACCGACAGGTTGGTCAAACATTCCGGTCAACCGGTCTTGGTAATCAGGGCGGACAGCTAAAGAACCAACACCGGTAGCCAACTTTAGGTCTACAGGTTAAAATCATCCGGTTAACATCGAAACGGTGCCTGGCTCGATCGTGGAGTCACCCACAAAGAGACGGGACACTCAGGCCAAAGCCGCTAAAGCTACAGGAGGAAACAGATCTATGAAGATCGCCAGATATCTTGCCCACGGTCAGATCAGTTACGGAACCGTGGATGGTGATTCAGTTAAAGAATTGAGCGCCAGCCCCTTTGATAGTTACACAATCACAGACCACACGCATAAGATCTCAGAGGTCCAGTTACTGGCCCCCTGTGAGCCCACAAAGGTTTTGGCCATTGGTCTGAACTATTCCAGCCATCTGCACGACCGCCCGGCGCCCGTGGAGCCAATGGTCTTCTACAAGACCCCCACTTCGGTGATCGGCCCTGGCGAGACCATAATCCGCCCTAAGGGTACCGAAAAACTGGACGCCGAGGCAGAGCTGGTCATCGTTGTCAAAGACCGCTGCCACAAGCTGACCAAGGCTAACGCCATCGAGCACGTACTAGGATACACCTGCGGAAACGATGTGTCCGCACGAGACTGGCAGCGCGACGACCGCAACTGGTGGAGGGCCAAATCTTCCGATACATTCTCTCCTGCCGGGCCCTACATCGAGACCGAACTAAACCCACACAATGTCAGGGTAACAGGTCGAATCAACGGTAAGGAGGTCCAGAGCGAGACTACCTCTTACCTGATTTTCGACATCCCGACTATCAAGGAGTTCGTGACCGATTACGTGACTCTTGAGCCTGGAGACATGATCTACACTGGAACTCCCGGGGAACCCCAAGAGATGAACGACGGCGACGTTTGTGAGATAGAGGTCGAGGGTATCGGAGTCCTGAGCAACCCTATCAAACTGGAAAGGTAGACCCCGACGGCAACAAATACCGGAACCCAAAAGGCTGCACAGTAGTTCAGGTTTTTTGGTTCTAGATGGTTTCATCTACATCGACGTAGCTGTCCTGAACCCCGCTTCGTCTTTCCAAGGTAGGATGGAAACTAGGAAATCTTGTCAAGTAGTGATTTGTTTGTCGCAGATAGTCTGGATTCCCGCCTTCGCGGGGATGAAGAGCCCAGTGAACAAGCTCCGACGCAATCGTTCGTCTTGACCTACGTTGAAGGGCCCCATCAGTCACGTCACTCAAATTTCGTCGGCGGTGACCTGAGATTCATTTTCAGAGTATGTTGTCTGAGGAGTGGATTCCCAATTATAGGGGAGCCTAGGCAGGCTCAACTCTACGTATGGTGTAAAGCTCTGAGGACATTATCTCCGGTATGGAAGGCGGCATGCTCTCAAAGTCGTCACTGAAAGCTGAGATCATACGTCCGGTCAGGGCTCGGGTTTCATCTCCTGCCAGCCACAGGGCCAGGTCGGCGCAGCGGTCTATGGACGCACCGCCTCCAGCTGTGACCCGTAGTCCAGTTTCGTGAATCTGGTCTGCGCCAGCTTCTGCTGCCGATTCGGTCAACTCATCCCACATGCGAGTGTGGACGGAGCCTGGACCGAGGGCGTTCACCGTGATGCCGGTATCGGCTAATTCCAGAGCTAAAACCTCAGTCAGGCGCACCACCGCCGCCTTACTGGAGCAGTAGGCTGACATGTTAGCCCAGGCGTTGGTCGCGCCTGCGCCAGATAGGTTCACAATCCTACCTGAACCCTTTCGTATCAT
>CAYVIG010000087.1:2567-10004 GCA_964451445.1 uncultured Dehalococcoidia bacterium | reverse complement strand
CGCCTTCTTCAGTGTTGCCTTCTCCCAACTTGCCAGCTTCGTCCATGGTCGAAGAAAGCTCGGGGTAATACAGCAAGCGGCGGCCTACGATGCGAGTGAACAACCCTTGCCGGACAGTGGTTGCAACAAGGTTAGGAGGCATACTTATACCAAGCTAAGTCCATAGGGTCTGCTCGATGGCTCACCAGGCGTGTTCGATCTTATCTTTAAGGATGTCTACTATTTCTGAAACGGGGACTCTGGCTTGGTGCATGGTGTCTCGGTCCCTAATGGTTACTGCATGGTCATCGATGGTGTCGAAGTCGATGGTCACGCAGTAGGGTGTGCCGATCTCATCTTGGCGGCGGTAGCGGCGTCCGATGCTCTGGGCGTCGTCATACTGGGTACGGAAGTGCTTCTTGAGGATGTCGTAGACCCTACGGGCGGTGGGAAGCAGCTTTTCGTTCCTACTTAACGGCAGAGCAGCCACCTGGATCGGTGCCAGCTCACGGTGAATATGAGACACCACCCTCACCGCGTCACCGTCTGGTTCCTCGTCATAGGCGTCGAGCCAGAAAGCCAGCGTAGCCCGGTCTACGCCTCCGGACGGCTCAATCACGTAAGGTAGATAGCGAGGTTCTTCACCTTCAACGGCGGCGTCATCAAAGTAAGTTAAGTCCTGACCGCTTACCTGCTGGTGCTGACCGAGGTCATAGTCGGCCCGATTGGCGATACCCTCAAGTTCAGCCCAACCCCAGGGGAACCGGTACTCGATGTCGTAGCAGGCCTTGGCATAATGGGCCAATTCATCGCTGGCGTGCTCACGCAGTCTCAGGTTATCTGGTCTGATCCCAAAATCTATGTACCATTGGAAGCGGGCTTTAACCCACTCATCCAGCCATTCTTCGTCGGTGCCAGGCTTGACAAAGAACTCAGCCTCCATCTGTTCAAACTCCCTGGTACGGAAGGTGAAATTGCCCGGGGTAATCTCGTTTCTGAAGGACTTTCCTATCTGGCCGATGCCAAATGGCAGCTTCTTGCGGCTGGAGTCCAATACGTTCTTAAAATTGACGAAGATACCCTGAGCGGTCTCGGGCCGTAGAAACACTTCATTGGCAGTGTCTTCCACCGGACCCATGAATGTCTTGAACATCAGGTTGAAACGACGTGGCTCCGTCAGTTCGCCTCCGCAATCTGGGCAAACCAGATCCTTTAGTGCCTCGGTGACCTCGGGAGACTCTGGGTCAACTCCTGTGTCCTCGAGCAGGTGGTCCTGACGGAATCGCGAGTTACATTCTTTGCACTCAACCAGTGGATCGGAGAAATTCTCAACGTGGCCGCTGGCAACCCAAACTTTGGGGTGCATCAGTATGGCGGCGTCCTGGCCGACCATGTCGTCCCTGTCGTAGATCACGGCACGCCACCAGGCCTCTTTGACGTTCCGTTTCAACTCTACGCCCAATGGTCCGTAGTCCCAGGTAGAACCCAGTCCACCGTAGATCTCTGAGCTTTGAAAAATAAAACCCCTGCGCTTGGACAGAGACAATATCTTGTCCATGTCGGCATAGGGCATATAGCGGACCAAGGGAGTACCTCCTGGCGGTGCAACCGCGTTTAGAAAGGATGTCGGTGATCTGATAGGCCCTTTGAGAGGGCCAACCTAACGCCAATCGAGGTTATCAAGTCCGGCGGATGATGTAAACGGGCATGATGATTGTCAATGGCTAATTGATGTGGGGAAGCGCGTCGCCCACAACGGGCATCTGTTGTCGTACTGCTTCTGCCAGGTTGTCTGCCCTCAGGTCTTCCAGTTTCAGGTATTGGGCGCCCATGGCCTCGGCCACCAGTTGGACCATGCCAAGCCTAAGGAAGCCGGACTCGGTGTCCACAACTATAGATGGGACCTTCTCTTCGTCGATTATCCCGGCGGCGGAATAGGCTTCGTCCAGAGGTGAATCCTGTCCAAGGGCGACGTTACCGCGACCGTCGGACAACAATACCAACAACGGTAGAACGTCGCGGTCCTTGATCCGTTCTGTCTCAATGATTTCCAGGGCCTTGAAGAGTCCGGCACTCAGGGGAGTTCGACCTCCGGTGGGCATATCCTGGAGATGGACCTTGGCCAAGTCGACGCTGTTTGTGGGCGGTAGAAGGAGCTCCGATTTGGTGCCCCTGAACGATATTAGTCCCACCCGGTCTCGGCGCTGGTAAGCGTCTAACAAGAGCGACATGATCGCGCCTTTGACGGCGACCATCCTCCGTTGGGCGCCCATTGAGCCGCTGGCGTCAACCACGAAGAGCACCAAGCTCCCAGACAGACTCTCGCGCACTTTGTCGCGAATGTCCCACGATTCGATCAGCACCGCATTCTCGGAATCGCTGACAGCCCGGCGGCTGTTCTGATGAGGGGCAGCGGCCCGAAGAGTGGCGTCTAGGGCCAGGCTTGAGGCTTTGCCATCCGGCATCTTTGAACGCACGTAGCGGCCAGCAGTGGAGTCAGTGATGGTGACGTTGCGACGCCCGGAGGCCCGGCGGGAACGCTGATCTGGTGGTTTCAGGTTCAGTTGGCGGACGGCAAACGGATCGCCAACCTCAAACTGCTGTTCCTGTCCTAAAGACCCCGGGCCTGAGTTTTCTGGTTCGTTATCGGAATCTGATTCTGGCTCCGGAGGTCCTGAATCGTCTTCCGACCGCGGTAAGTCCGAGGGCTCAGAATCGTCCTCTCCTTGGTCCTGTGGTCGGTCTGAGGATTCCCGCTGGTTGTCCTGGCCCTGGAAATCATCCACCATGGAATCCAGTTGTTCAGTGGCCAGATTGGGTTGCTGGAAAGGCTGTCGGCGTTGTCGGTGCAGCAAGGCCAGATTGGCGGCCTCACGTACATCTTCGGCGTCGACGTCGGTGCGGTTCTCATAGGCGGCGATGGTTGAAGCGGTCTTGTACATGACAATGTCGCCGCGCATGCCATCCACGTCATATTCGGCGCAGATGGAGGTTATTAGGGAGAGTATCTCATCGCTGACCACCACATCGGAAAGCAGAGCCTGACTACGCAGTACCCGTGCCCGTTCCTCTTCTTCAGCGTCTTGCCATTCCGCCATGAATCCCTGTGGGTCGGACTCATAGGCGATGCGGCGTTTCACGATCGATTGGCGTTCTTCTGGAGAGAACCGGCCTTCAACCTCGACTGCCAAGCCGAAGCGGTCCAGCAATTGGGGACGTAGATCTCCCTCCTCTGGGTTCATGGTGCCGACCAGGATGAACTCAGACCGGTGGGTTATCGAGATTCCTTCACGTTCTACATAATTGCGGCCCATGGCGGCGGCGTCCAGCAAAATGTCCACTAAATGGTCGTTCAGGAGATTAACTTCGTCTATATATAGAATGCCTCGGTGGGTGGCCGCGATCAGCCCGGGTTCAAATACTCGGTTGCCGGTCTTGATCGCTTCTTCTATATCCAAGGAACCAACCAACCGGTCTTCGGTGGCTCCGACCGGCAGATCGACTATTGGAATCTGCCGGGCCACGGATTGCGAGCCATTGTTGGCTGGTTCGCAGCGGTTGCAGAGTCCCTGCCGTTCTTCGGGGCTGCAGTTGTAGGGGCAGCCCTGGACGACTGTTACTTCTGGGAGTAACGCGGCCAGCGAGCGGACGGCCGTTGATTTGGCCGTCCCCTTTTTCCCGCGCACCAAGACGCCGCCAATCTTGGGATTGACCGCGTTTAGCAGCAGAGCCCGTTTCATGGCCGTTTGGCCGACGATGGCTGTGAAGGGAAATCTTGATTCAGAATTACTAGCAGGTGTTTGGGTCACAGGTCAATCGGTGCTCCGGTTACTGGATTTGATTGGATTAGCGAGAAACAAAATGATGTTTTGAATTGGTCTTCGATTGTCAATTCTAGTCTCGACATAGCTCCTGGTCATAGTGGGCGGATAATAATATCTTTTATTTAACATGGTCAATGGCTTTGATAGCTATCACCCAACTAGATTTAATTGAGCCAATAGGTTTGATCATCAGTAGGTTGTCGTGTCCAGCATATCTCTGATTCCATCACCAAGGAGATTGAATCCCAATACAAGTAGGAATATTGCAGATCCAGGGGCTATCAACAGGAGGGGCGAAGTCTGCATATAGGAACGTGAATCGTTGAGCATGGCTCCCCATTCGGGTGTTGGCGGCTGTGCTCCCAGTCCTAAGAAACTTAACCCTGCGATTCCCAGAATAATCCAACCCATGTCTAATGTCGCCAGTACCACGAACGGCCCAAGTATATTTCGTGAAATATGAAATACCACAATCCTGCGGTCGCTGGCACCGATCGCCCGGGCCGCCTCCACATACTCCCTTTGTCTGGCCGCTAGAACCATTCCGCGAATGACCCGAGCATGACTGGCCCACCAAACTACAGAGACTGCAATCATCACGTTGATGAGGCTGGGGCCCAATATGCCCGCGACCGCCACACCCAGGATTAGTGACGGAAACGCCAATAATAAGTCCACTAACAGCATCAACCCAATATCGATCCATCCGCCGTAGTAGCCGGAAAGAGAGCCCACAACCAAAGCGACGAGCATGATGATAGCCACCGAAACTACCGACATCAGCAAAGTGACTCGGGCTCCAAAGACGATCCGGCTCAATTCGTCCCTGCCCAGATGGTCGGTGCCCAAGGGAAATTCCACGGATGGGGGGAGCAGTCGGTTATCCAAGTTCAGATCTGTCGGATCCTCCAAGGGGAGCCAAGGCGCCAGAAACGCGATTAGGATCACTACGGTGACGATGATCAATCCCACAAGGGCACCAGTGTCACGGCGCAGGTAATTTAGAGCCGGAGGACGTCTCGCCGGTTGGCTAGGTAACCCTTCCACCTGAACGTCTCCTGATTTAGTTTGAATGCGAGCTAAAGCTCGATTTTATAACCTAGAGCGTCTGTTTGGACTAAGCAGCCTGCCGGTCAAAATGCAGGCGCGGGTCAAGCCAGTGATATGACACGTCGACCATCAGATTCACCAACAAGAATATTAGTGCGACATACAAAACGAAGCCCTGGACCACAGGGTAATCTCGTTGTGAAATCCCTGTAACCATGAATTGACCGATTCCAGGCCAACCGAAGATAGTCTCAATAATTATTGCTCCTCCGAGCAGATATCCCACACTGGTTCCAAGCACCGTAACTACTGGTAATATCGCGTTCTTGAGCCCGTGGCGCCAGACTGTGACGGTTTCAGATAATCCCTTGGCCCTTGCCGTGCGCATGTAGTCTTGATCCAGCACTTCTAGCAGACTTGCTCTGGTTAGACGCATGAGTTGGGCCATCGTCCCGAAGGATAAGGCCACTGCCGGCAGTATCAATTGCTCTGGCGAGCCGTAGCCGATGGCTGGCAGCCAGTCCAATCTAACGGCGAAAAGGAGCATGAGTGCAGGAGCCATTACGTAGCTTGGAACGGCGGCTCCCACCAGAGCGAACAACCGGCAGCAGGTATCCATCAACGTGCCGTGCTTCACCGCAGCCAACACCCCTAGGGGTATGCCTGCCGTCACCGCCAAAGCTAAAGCAGTGGCCGCTAACAAAAGCGTAGCGGGTAGCCTTCGTAAAAGTTCTCCGGAAATTGAACTGCCGGACCGGTATGACTCTCCAAGGTCGCCACGAACGGCATCGGAAATCCACCTTCCGTACCGGACGGACATTGGAGCGTCCAAGCCCAATTCCTGGCGCAAGGCACGTACAGCCTCTTTGGACGGAGATACACCATCGTTTTGCCGCATGAGGGTTATCTCTGCTGCGTCACCGGGAGCAAAATTCAACAACATGAAGCTCACGATAGAGATGCCAACCATGAGCAACGGCAGCGTTGCCAGACGGCGGGCCACATACCTTAGCACACTATTTCAGGCCGATCAGATGGTCGATGAAGTATATACGTGCGGCCTGGGGGCCCGAAGTCCAATCAACAGCGTCTGAAACTCCGAATAACCTGGTCGGGAACATTACCGGTATGATGGCGACTTCATCTTGTCCGACCTTTAGGGCTGCGCAAGCAATCTGCTGCCTTTCTGCTGGATCAGATGCACTGGACAGCTGTTTGAGGAGAGAGTCGATTTCAGAGTTGCTGAAATTACCTCTGTTCTCGTCTCCGCCTGTCAGATAGTGACGGTTCAGTGCCCATCCGGGATCTCCAGTGGTAGTGGTGCCATTGCTATAGCCGAATAGGTCGTATCCTCCCTGGCTAGCAAGGGTCCATTCCACGATCTGCACGTTGGCGCCCACGCCTATGTCTTTTAACATCGATTGAAACGCTTCCAACATGGGAGGCAATAAAGGCTGTTGTGGGTATGTCTGGAGGACCAGTTCCAGCTTATCCCCGTCCTTCTCTACTATACCGTCACCGTCTTCGTCTTTGTAGCCAGCTTCTGCTAACAGATCCCGTGCCGATTCAGGATGGAAGGTGTAACTTCCCGTGTTCTGACACGAGATGAATCCAGGCGGGAACATGCTTGAAGCAGGGACAGCGTGACCATCCGCAACGCCGGTAGCCATGGCTTCGCGGTCAACCGCAATAGCGAGGGCCTTGCGGACCAGAGAGTCTTGCATAGCAGGGCTATCGTGGTTCACGAACATGAACAGCATGCCTGATGGGGCGGCAATTCGCACGTCAAGAGAGGAATCGCTTTCGACGACCTCTGCGCCTTGAGGGGAGAGATTTATCGAAATATCGACGTCACCGCTTTGCAAAGCGATCAGTCGTGCATCGCTTTCATTGAAAGCCAAATATTCGACTCTGTCTAGATTGGGTGTACCCTGCCAGTAATCGGCGTGTGCGACCACCGTCATTTTCTGATCGGCTTTGAAAGAGACCAGTTTGAACGGGCCGGTCAGGGAAGCGAACTCCCCAGAGTCGTCAACAGATTTAGGCACCGTATCGGGATCAGCGATGCTCGTATTCTGATTGGTCAGCAGTCCGGGCAGTACTGGGTTGGGTGAATTGGTATGAATGACCACTGTTGATGGGTCTTTGACTTTCACTTGGTCAATGTCCAATAGCACCCTAGTTCCGGGCCGGCGCAAAAGTGCCAGGTCGAGGGAGCCCTTGACCTTATGGGCGTCCATTAAGGTCCCGTTATGGAATTTAACTCCCTCTCGTAAAGATATCTCCCACACTGTGGGTTCAACTTGGATTGCGCCCGTCGCCAGCCATGGCGCGGTGTTCAAGTTTTCGTCCTGCTTGAATAAAGTCTCAGCGAGACCGGTGGGGACTGCCAACCAGCCGGCTTGATAGGGGTCTGGTGGTTCGTCCAAGAAAGTCATGGCAACCTTCAAAACGCGCTCATCCTTCATTCGGGTCTCGTTACCTAGAACGTCGTTTGATGATGCGGTTAGTTCCGCCTCATTAGGGGGTGCGGTCGCCGCAGTCCCGCACGCTGCAATCGCGAATATCAATATGGCTAAGGTCA
>CAYVIG010000087.1:0-2467 GCA_964451445.1 uncultured Dehalococcoidia bacterium | reverse complement strand
AAATAAAAACCCGACTTCAAGAGTCGGGTTTTCTTAGTAGAAATAAGGACTTTTACTCTCTTTTGCGAAGTGCATAAAGTCATCTCGTAGGCAGGTCTCCTGGCTTCTGGATATTATCCTTACCTCCGCCTTCCCATTCCGAATGCCATTTATGGCTTATCGTAACAGTGACGATCATTCCTGGTTTGGATTACACCAGTTACAGTGGCGCGACCGTGCCGGAATCTCACCGGCTTCCCTTTTCAGTTCCGATATATCGGAACCACCTACGGACATTGTTTAAATTGTTAATCTGACATGATTATCGATACGCTAGATTTAGGGTCTGATGGTACTCCTTAAGACTTATGAAGTCAACTTATTTGCAGGGCAAATTGGGATACGTCTCGATCATATAAAAGGCTCGAGGTAATCACTGGTTGGTAGGGACGGAGGGCATTTCTACGAACACAATTCCTTCACGACCGACATATCGGTCCCGAAACTCCTCGAATGCCTTCAGCTTCTCTGGTTGGAACTCTGTTCGGTTCTCGTTATAGTCTAGCTGGGGATTGGGGAAATAACTGCGTACCAGAGTATTTTCATACCCTGGTCCGGAGAACCGGATGTAGTAGGAATGCATGTCGCCGTGGCTTTCGGCGTCAACGAACTGAATCCCGGTAACGTCTTCCAAAGCTAAGTGAAAGTGCCAATTATCGGCTTCGATCGTTACGTATTTGCCGGAAACCTCGGGTTCCTTGATTCCCTTGGAGCTATTCTCACTGGCTACTTTGCTTCCGCCAATGACCCACATCTTCTTCTCATCTTGAGTAAGTTCTCGTAGCAGTTCCATCAGTATTTCCACGGTCTACCTCCTGACTGATTGGGCGATTACCAGTAGGTGTTTACGAAAAGGGCTTACGTAGAAACATTTGCCCTCATCCCCGACTTCGTCGTGCATCTTCCCCGGACCTAACCTTCCCTTGACGCACGGGATGGGATTATCTTCTTTGGTTAGGAGTTGAGGCCTTCTTGGCGAGCTTCTAGGTCTGCTTCCAGATCTAGGAACATCTGTTGCAGTTTTTCTTTCATGTCCGGCGGCGGGTTTTCCCACATGCCACGTTCAATGGCCTCCAGTAGGCGTTCTACTATGTCTCGCAACGCCCAGGGGTTGCTCTGTTGGAAGAACTCCTGGGTCTCCGGGTCGAGCACGTAGGACTCGGTGACATTCTCGTACATCCAGTCCTCGATCACCTGGGCCGTGGCATCGTAGCCAAACATGTAGTCGACGGTGGCCGACAACTCAAAAGCGCCTTTGTAGCCGTGGCGTTTCATCGAATCGATCCACTTGGGGTTGACTACCCGAGTGCGGAAGACCCGTCGGGCTTCGTCTTCCAGTTTACGGACTCTGGCCCGCGTTGGATCAGAACTGTCGCCAAAGAACTGCTGGGGGTTGCTTCCGGTCAGAGCACGAACCGTGGCGATCATGCCGCCGTGGTACTGCATATAGTCGTCGCTGTCGAAGATGTCGTGTTCTCGGTTGTCCTGGTTCTTGGCCGCGACCACGATTTGGCCGAACCGGCGACGGAACTCGGCCCTAGCGTGTACGCCAAAGTCCTGACGGGTGTAGGCATAGCCGCCCCAGGCGGTGTAGACCTCGGCCAAGTCCTGGACCGTCTCCCAGTTGCGTTCGTCGATGGCTCCCAGGATTCCGGCTCCGTAAGTCCCTGGCTTGCTGCCAAAGATGCGGTACAGGGCGGGGTTGCCTTCTGCTTGGGTCTGTTCCGGATTTTCTTCTTCGCCTGCTTCCCTGGCAATCTTGTCCTCTTGCACATGCTTCACGATCATGTTGTCTTCAGGAGATTCGTCGAGTGAAGCGACCAACTGTACCGCTTCGTCGATCAACTGGATCAGGTTAGGGAAAGCGTCTCTGAAGAACCCGCTGATCCGCACGGTGACGTCGATGCGCGGACGGCCTAGCTCGGCCAGTGGAATCACTTCCAGGCCCGTTATTCGTCTGCTTTCTTCCTGCCAGATGGGTTTCACGCCCAATAGGCTGAACACCTGGGCGATGTCGTCGCCGTGTGTGCGCATGGCGGATGTGCCCCAGATGACCAACCCCACCATCTCTGGGTATTCGCCCTCTTCTTCCAGGTATACCTTGAGCAGCGCGTCGGCCAGGCCGACTCCCATCTCCCAGGCCGTGGGTGAAGGGATGGTCTTGGGGTCTACCGAGTAGAAGTTCCGACCAGTCGGCAGGATGTTGGACATTCCACGGGTGGGAGCTCCGCTGGGTCCGGCGGGTACGAACTGCCCGTTCAACCCGCGCAGTAGATTCCCGATCTCGTTGGTGGTTTTCAGTAGAGCTGGATGCAAGGTATCAGTGACATAGTTCAGTACCCGACTGGCCTGGGCGTCACTGGTTCCAAGCAGTTCCTCGACGGTCCCGGCGACGTTCTCACTCCTGAAATCAGTGTCGGCAAGGAGG
>CAYVIG010000086.1:0-10140 GCA_964451445.1 uncultured Dehalococcoidia bacterium | reverse complement strand
CGATGAAATCGCTAAAATCCGGCAGCGGTTCGCCGGGCAGCCCTGCTGGTCCTCTGGGGCCGACATGTCCGGGAAATCCTCTTGCACCGTCCTTTCCGGTCCGTCCTTGCTCTCCTTGGGGGCCTTGAGGGCCCTGTTCACCGGCTGGTCCGGTTTCACCTACGGGACCCTGGCATGCCAATAAGATAACCATGCTTAAGACAGTGAATAAAGCCAAAACCCTTGTATTAAGGGTTATGATGGTGTGATTGCCGTGAGATGTTTTCAAGCTATACACTGGTTCCCGATGAATATTCACCACCGCCGGCATATCCTCGTGCCATAGCGTTTTTATATACGGTAATCTAACAATTTTCCGATGTACAAACTAGCTGACAGGTTGCCATTTTTCTACGGCTGGAGCATTCTTTTTGCCGCCGGTAGTTCTATGGTCGTGCGGAACGCCGCTGCCAGTTTGACACTGGCAGTCTTTATTTTCCCAATGTCAGAGGATCTTGGTTGGAGCCGTACTCTGATCGCTGGAGCCGCCAGTTTTGGTGGGCTGGTGGCCATGGTGGCGTCGCCGGTTACCGGTTGGGCCCTTGATCGCTACGGCGCGCGGGTGATCCTTACGGTCAGCGTAATCGCCCTGGGGATCTCCACGATGTCGTTGGCCTGGGCCACGGCTCCAATAGCATTTTACCTGGCTTACGGAGCCGGGCGCGTCCTTTTTGCCAGTCCGTTGAACATTGGTTGCTCGGTGGTTGTTTCCCGTTGGTTCGTCAAAAAGCGGGGACGTGCCACCGGAATCTTGTTCATGTCGCACTCTCTGGGCATGATTACCTTCCCTCTTTTGGCCGGACTCGTAATCAAATATCGTGGCTGGGAAGATGCCTGGATAGTGATGGGTGTGCTGGTCTTCGTGCTAGCTTTGGGACCGGTCTCAATTCTGGTCCGACAAGACCCTGAGTCCATGGGGTTGCTACCTGATGGGAATCAGCCCGGCCAAATAGAAGAAGGGCATGACGACAAGCCCGCCACCGAAGAAGTCAGTTGGACGCTGCGCGAGGCGATGCGCACCCCTACCCTTTGGTTGTTGGCGCTGTCCACCGGTTTGCTGTACCTGCTGCAGTCCGGTACAAACATCCACCAAGCGGCGTTCTTTCTGGACCAGGGTCTTGGCGTCGGTGTATCCGCAGCGTCGATCAGCATGAACGCGGTGTTCAGGGGGCTGGTTTGTCTGTTCTTGGGGTGGGTGGTTGACCGTGTCCCGTTTCGATACTCCTACGCTGGAGTCGCCTTGATGATGGCGGCGGCGTTGGCGCTGTTCACCATGGCAGATACCATCATTGAAGCCCTGATCGTGGCATCAATCTTTGGCACTGCCGTGGGCGGCATCCTGGTCGTTCCAGTGGTAGCTTACGCAAACTATTTTGGCCGCAGTTCGCTGAGCACCATCCGCGGGGTGACCGAGCCATTTGTCTCTTTGGGGCAGGCAATCGGAGGACTATTCTCGGGCATCATCTTCGACGTCACCGGCAGCTACAAGCTCGCCTTCGTAGTCCTGGCTATAGTCGGATTCGCAACCATCGCCCTGTTGTTAGCCACCAGATCACCAACCAAACCGCCCGTGCCGGTGGAAGCGGAGAGCGTCTGAGGGTAGCCCCTACTTAAACTCCGGCAAAACCTCGGTTGCTATGGTCTCCATCAGGCGCTTTAGGGCGTCGACGTCTCCCGAGTTTAGGGCCAGCACCATGTGATCAACCCCGGCGGCCTGATAAGCCTTGATGTTGGCTACCATGATGGCTGGGTCATTTCCGGGCAGGGTGGTCCGGCTGGCCGCCCGGTCGCTGGAAGGTTTGCCGTGAACTTCTACCTCTGCTCTGGTTGACCAGGTCATTTGGGAAGCATCCTGGCCTGCGGCAGTTGCTGCCTCGATGATCTCTTGCCTGGTCAGAGCGTAACCCTCCGGTGAAATGCCAGTGGGATGCCAGCCATCACCCCGCAATGCCGTCCGTTTTAGGGCGCCAGGACTTGATCCACCAACCCAGATAGGGATACTGGTTTGCGCCGGTTTTGGAGAGAAATAGAGGTCAGAGAAATCCCAACGCTTGCTCTGGTACTTCGGCAGATGATTGGACCAGAGTTCTTTCATGATGTCGATGCACTCGTTCGTGAGAGAGCCCCGTTCTCGCATGGAGATGCCCAGCGCGTCAAACTCCTCTGTCATTGCGCCCACACCGACGCCTAGGATGACACGGCCTCCGGAAATCTGGTCCAGGGTGGCCGAGTATTTGGCCAGTTCCACCGGATTGTGATACGGGAGGACCAGCACTGAGGTACCTAGCGTCACCTTGGATGTGGTGGCTGCCAGGTAAGAGAGGGTGGACATGGGATGGTAGTAAGGCTTGTCTGCCAGACGCTCACGGATGTATCCCGTGTTGAACAGGTGGTCCATCACCCAAACTGAATCGAAGCCTAAGTCCTCGGCCATTGGGCCAAATTCCAAGACTTGTTTGGGGTCTTCAACACCCCAGTTATTGGGAATAGTCACACCAAATTTCAAGGAGAACTCCTCAGTATTAACGAAGTATGGACGGTCGGTCTGCCAAACGGCAGAAACCAACCAAGAACAGAACCTAGGCTATTTTAACGGCCTCGATCAGCCTGGCGGTCTCAACGGCAGCGATGGCCGTGTTGGCCCCCATGTTGCCCGCTTTGCCACCGGCCCGGTTCAGCGCCTGTTCCATGTTCTCGGTGGTCAATACTCCAAAGATGGTTGGCACTCCGGTATCCAGGGCCACAGAGTTTATTCCGCCCGCAGCCTGACCGGCCACCATGTCATAGTGGGAAGTCTCGCCGCGTATCACCGCTCCCAGGCAAATCACGGCCTGGTAGTGACCAGTCTTGGCCAGCGCCTTGGCGACCACGGAAAGTTCGAATGACCCGGGAACCCAGCTAACTGATATGTCTTCGTCTCGGACTCCGTGGCGGACCAGGGTCTCGACGGCCGAGTCCAACAGTTTTCTGGTGATGATCTCATTGAAACGGGCAACGACTATGGCGATGTGCAGGCCCTGGCCGTTCATATCGCCCTTAATCTCTTTGGGCACGCTTATTTCTCCTGGTGCAGTATGGTTTGATGCCTGAATCGGTGGTAGTTGGAGCTTTTCCCGTATTGGAAAATGGAACAAATCGAATACCACGTTTTTCGCAAAGGTACGGAATCAGCGGGGTGATGTATGATTGACGCCTGGTTGAACTGATTCCGCAAGGGGCATTACGTCTGCGAAAATGGCTCTGACCCCGATTGAAGACCAGTTTACACGGGAAGCTGTGGGTTATCCAGTTTTGTCCAACATGTCGCGGATGGTGAACAGGCGCTGAAATAGGGTGAAACATGAGACTACTGCGATGGCCAGTAGTATCCACTCGATCTGTCCGATTATCAGACCGACACACAGAAGCACCACCCGCTCCGGTCGGGTCATCAACCCCGCCTTGGTGAAAACGCCGAGGCCCTCCCCTCTGGCGCGGAGGTAGCTGACACCCTGGGAGAAGATCAGGGCCAGCAGCAACACGGTGATGAAGAATATCTGCCGATCATCACTAATGTCGTCGCGCAGCGCGTAGATGGCGATACCGACGAAAAGTGAGGCCTCACTGAGACGGTCGAACACAGAGTCCATCAGTGCGCCGAAAGGGCTGGCCTGTCCGGTTAGTCGTGCCAGTCCACCGTCCATAAGGTCCAATGCCCCAGCGAATAGGAAGACTATCCCTCCGGCCAGCAGCCAACCAGAGCCGACCAGATAGGCTGAAACAACTGTTATCAGGAAGCCAAATATGGTGATGCCATTGGGGGTGAATTTGAGGGCACGGAAGAGTTTGGCCCCAGGCAGTTCCACGTATTGGAGTACGGCGCTCCTGAATTCGTCGCGACCCGGGAGAGGCATTAGTTGACGGAGTTGTTTGCGGTCTGCAAACAGGACTTGTAGTAATTCTCGACCCGTCCGGCAACCACTTCCCAGCGGTAGTCCTCGGCCGTCTTGTTCCCCTGTGCGCCCAACTTGAGCCTTAGTTCTGGATCGTTAGCCAGTGTGCTCAATGCGTCAGCCAGGGCATCGCCGTCCTTCTTCGGGACCAGCAGCCCCTGTTCTCCGTGGGTCATCACCCCGCGAAAACCTTCAATGTCTGAAGCGATCACCGGTTTGCCAGCGGCCATGGCTTCCAGCAACACGATTCCAAAGCTCTCAGCTCCAGTAGCCGGAGAGCAGAAGATGTCTGCGCTAGCGTAGTAGCGGGGTAGATCATCGTAGGAGACGCGTCCGACGAACTCCACATCCTGTAGGTTGTGGGAGCTGAGTATCCGATACGACTCTTTATCCGGGTTCCCCGGGCCGACCACGATCAACCTGATATTGGGATTTTCCCATTTCAGATTGCCATAGGCTTCCAATAGGTAACGCAGACCCTTCCGTTTTTCCAATCGACCGACGAACAGGATGTTTAGTTTGCCGTCCTGGTATTTGGGGTACGGCACGGCTTTGGTTGAGAAGTGATCGAAGTCGATGCCGTTGGGAATGATCTCGTAATCTCCCGGGAAAGTGTTATTTACATAACGTCGTGCGGCCGGGGAGACGGCGATGCTTCCATTAAGCCTGGCCTGCCAACGTTTTGTTATCGGCGAGGTGAAACGGTAGAGGTGCTGTCTAGCATATGACGCGTGGAACGTGCCGATGTTCACAGAGTTGGAAAATTCCAACACGCATAGCGGCAGTATCGGGGCCATAGGTTCGTGGAGATGTACTATGTCGAACTGCTCTCTTTTCAGCAATTCCCGTACTTTGGGGTAAAGCCACCAGGAGAGAGAAACCCTGGCGATGGAGCCGCCGCTGGGCAATGGAACGGAACGACCAAGGGGAACCAACAGATCTGCGTCCTGACATTCACGGGATGGTGTGTGGGGCGCCAACACCTGAACCTCATGTCCAGAACGCCCAAGTTCCCGAGCCAATTGGGAAACGTGGGCTGTCACCCCGCCAGGCCAGGTGAAGTCATACGGAGAAACCATGGCGATCTTCACGGTGTCACTCCCGTCCCATCGCCGCCCAAGGAATTACTCTGTTGATGCTTCCTCGGCGATGAAGGCCTCGACTAGATCTCGGGCCTGGTCGTCTGTGTGCTGAAAAGGCGGAGACTTCATGTAGTAGGCGCTTGGCCCCTCAATGGCTCCTCCCTGTCCGCGGTCAAGGGCCACTTTGGCGCAGCGTATGGCGTCGACTACGACTCCGGCAGAGTTGGGGCTGTCCCAAACTTCCAGTTTCAATTCCAGGTTGAGGGGAGCGCCGCCAAAGACTCGGCCCTCCATGCGGATGTAGCACCACTTGCGGTCTTTCAACCATGGCACGTGATCGCTGGGACCAATGTGGACGTCGTCCGCTTCGGGTTCTTCGTCCATCTGGGAGGTCACGGCGCTGGTTTTTGAGATCTTCTTTGATACCAGGCGTTCCCTTTCCAGCATGTTGAGGAAGTCGGTGTTACCACCAAAGTTCAACTGATAGGTGTTGTCCAGCGTTACGCCGCGGTCTTCAAATAAGCGGGTCAGAACGCGGTGAGTGATGGTGGCGCCCAACTGGGACTTGATGTCGTCGCCGACGATTGGCACGCCGCGCTCTTCAAAGCGGTTACGCCAGTACTCTTCACGGGCGAGGAAGACTGGGATGCAGTTCACCATACCGCAGCGGGCGTTAAGAATCTGCTCGACATACCATTTGGTGGCCTGTTCACTGCCGACCGGGAGGTAGTTGATGACCACATCAACTTCCTTCTCTTGCAGTATGCCGGCGTTATCTGGGGTGGAGCCGGGGGCTTTCTTGACTACGTCTTCCAGGTACTTGCCCACACCGTCGTGGGTCATTCCCCGTTCAACGATGACGCCGGTATTGGGAACCTCTGCGAACTTGATGGTGTTGTTGGGCGCGGCAAATATGGCTTCTGACAGGTCTTTGCCGACCTTGTTCTCGTCAATATCAAAGGCTGCTACGACCTCGATATCTTCAATTCGATACCCACCAATGGTGTTGTGCATGACACCGGTGATGTCTACGTCTTCCGGGATTTCCACGTATTTGTGGATTCCCTGTACCAATGATGAGGCACAGTTACCTACGCCAATGATTGCGACCTTGATTTTCCCCACGGATTTGGCTCCTTTTGCCGTTAACGTGCGCCCATTCTAAAGTCCGAGCCAGGCTGATGCATTCTAGCAATTTGGCCTATTTGTCACAAGAGGCGTTGTTACGGATTGCGATGCTTATTCGAATGATTCGGGAGGCTTTTCAATTCTGGCCTACCCAAATATAAGTCCCTTAGAAGAATCTAATAATTCCTGTGCGGTCATCATATCGGAATCGAACTCCTATTGTCTCAGGAACCCGACCGTCTTGAAGACGTTCTTTGATGGTCTCTTCTATCTGTGCCGAGGCATCTTCCGGCGTGGAAGCGTTGCGGATAACCTCAGCAAGCTCATCTATGGTCATGTTGTCGGTGATTCCATCTGTGGCCAGGAATATGCGGTCTCCGGCTGCCGGGGTGATCTCCACCTGGGCCGGCGCGCCGAGGTTTTCCGAGGCTCCGATCGCCCTGGCAACCCCAACATGGAGAAATCCTCCCGCGTTACCGGAAAGCTTCTGGTGGCCGTCCTTGTTGATCAGGAAGACAGGGCTGTCTCCAGAGCAGACTATCTGAATCTTGTCACCGCGGCCCAGGACTGCTGAGACTGTTGTGAGAAGAAACCTACCGGACCCGACGCTGAAGAAATCTGCGTTCATCTCGGTCAAAAGATTGACCAAATCTTCGGTATTGTTCAGTTCACCTGCATCCAGCGCGTCCCGTAGCTCATTGCTGGCCTGTTCTCCGCCGTGTCCGGTAACGCCATCTAAGACCACGTCCAAAAACTCTCCGCTGCCCAAGTCTTTGCTCAGGAAACTGTCCTCTCCGTGGGCTGAATTGTCCTGCATGGTTGTGACTGTGCTTGCCAACTTTGCGGCCAAACCTCGGCTATTAAAGTTGGGGATGATGTAGTTCTTGTGCTATTGGGCCAGATAATCGGCCATTTCTGCTTCGGGGTCAAATAAGAACCCTTTCCAATAGTCCTCTTTCAACCAGAGGGCGGCTTCCTGCCAGGATTGGACCGTCCCTGACGCCTCCGCTGGTTCGGAATTTCTGGCGTCTATCTGATCTAGGTACGCGGTTAAGTCGGTACGGAATTGTGCGTATTCAGAGTAGCCCCGCTCTCTGATCTTAGCCAGGATGATCTCCCCCGATTCTACAACCGACGCCGGGCAGCTCGATAACTCACGCGACATTTCGTCCAGTTCCTGGTTGATGTCCACGATTGGCCGGATTCCCCGAGAATCACGGTAACCGGCAGGGTCTGCCGGTGGCTCTTCCGGAGTGGTGTAAAACTTGATTATCTCCAGACAGGCGTCGTTGATATCAAAGGGAGGGCGGCCTCTGGGAGCATCATCATTCAACTGGACTAGCGCTCCGGTGTCGATCACCGTCATCTGGGCGAGTCCCGGTTGATAGAAGATGTTTTGGGGTCTTAAGTCCAAGATCATGTAACCAGATTTCAGGTAGACCTCTTCCAGATCCAACAGCTGATTGTGGATCGGGTGAGGAGGCAATGAACTGGGTTTTACCAATGGGAATAGAGGGAACAGGTTCTGGCCAACGCCTATGGGCACCCCTTTGAACTTGGACATCATATCGCCTAACAAAGGGATACCAGAGGCCCGTGCTTCCACCACAACCCGGTATTCGGTTCCCAGCTCGTCGCCGAAGAAGGCGTCGTGGACGGCTGGTTCGGTGTAACCGACTATTGGCGAGATCAGGTCGGTTGAGAACCCTATCTCGTCGTAAGCCTGCAGTATCTTCTCGGTACGGGCCTCGATGGCTTGATGCTGGTTGCGGCTGACGGCCTGAGGCACAGGCCTTTTGATGGCCACCTGCAAGCCGGTTTCCCGGTCAATGGCTGCCTTTACGTCATAGTCGGCGCCGCTGCCGAGCCGCCCGGTAATCTCGTACCGTTCTAGGTCGACCTTCTCCAAGGAAAACGCTCCTCTTGGGATTGTTTGAAAAGGGCTTGTGGGTTCTGTGCTAGACGGGCATTGGGTTGCCCTGGATAGCCAGTTGAAATCGCCGTTATTTGAGGCCAAATGCGCCGATTCTAAAACCGAGACGATGGTACGCCTTAGCCTGGTAAAAAGCAACAGTACAACAGGCTCTATCGGTGTCTGAAACCCTCTAACGAGTGGCAGGCGTGGTCGGGGCACGGTAAAGCAGTGTTGTCCACTCATCCTCGGGCCACTCACTGATTAGTGTGAAACCCATCGGTTCCACGGCATCAGCGACTTCCTGCTTCTGGGTGTCCAAGAGCCCGGATGCGATGAACAGACCGTCTGGCTTGAGGGCTGCAAGGATGAACGGACAACGGTCTACCACTCCCCTGGCTGAGATATTGGCTACTGCCAGGTCAAATTCTTCGTCGGGGGCGGTTGCGTGGGGAACCGAGCCTTGGCCCAAGCGAATCTGCTTGGTGATGCCGCTCCTTCTGAAGTTTCTGCGGGCGGCGGACACTGCTTGTGCGTCGATGTCCAACGCTGTGACTGATTTGGCACCCAATTTCATGGCTGCCATGGTCAAGATGCCGGACCCTGTTCCCAGGTCCAGGATCGTCATGCCGGGAGTGATGTGCTGCTCCATGGCTTGGAGGCAGGTGTCGGTGGTGGGGTGGTATCCTGTGCCAAACGCGATCCCTGGATCGAGTTCAATGACTATGTCGTCAGGTTCTGGTTCAAGATCCAACCAGGTGGGTTTGATGACCAAGTTCTTCCCGATGCGGAGAATCCTGAAATGAGACTTCCAGGCATTTTGCCAGTCTTCGTCTTCGAGTAATTCACGGACCTGCAGTTCCCCGATGGGTTCTATGGACGCTATTAGCTTGATGCCTACGTCGATGCGGGCCATCCGCTGTCTGGAACCAGCGGTCAGATAGGTACGCAATAGCACCTCACCCTTTCCGGCGAGTTCGGTGCTCAGCCCTTTTCCGTAACGACTGAATAGATAAGAGACTGGCTCCACGTATTCATGGGGCACGGTGATGCTTAATTCTTGCCAGGCCACCGGCACTCCTCATCCTGGGGCATTGGTAGAAAGCCCTACAGGTAAAAAGATCCGCAGGACCAATGGTCCCCAGGTCTTTTATCATTGTCTGCTTATCTTTGGTCTATGTGCTACTGAATCTAATTGCCAGAGCGGACCCCGCGGGGTATCAGCTCAATTTTTCTTTGATCTTGCCAAAGATTCCCTTGTCGTCTTCGCTTGAGGAATCGCCATTGTGGGAGCCCCCGTTGGAACTGGCAAAGGACTCCGCCAGTTCTTGGAGCAGTTCTTGTTGGCGCTCGTCCAAGGAACCCGGAACCCGGACATTTACCATGATCCGGAGATCGCCGCGGCGGTTGCCGTTTAGATGCGGTACACCCTTACCCTTGATACGGAATTCGGAGCCGGGCTGCGTTCCCTTGGGGAGCTTGAGGTCTTCGTCCTCGCCGTCCAGAGTGGGGATGGCTTTGTTAACTCCTATGGCGGCTTCTGCGATATTGATCGGCAGATCATAGATCAAGTCGGAGCCTTCCCGGTCAAAGAACTGGTGTTCTTGCACGTCGATATAGACGTACAGGTTACCGTGGCCGCCGCCTTCGCTTCCGGCGTTGCCTTCTCCGCTGAGGCGAACTTGCATTCCGTCCTCAACTCCAGCGGGTATGTTCACGGAGATCTTGCGGGTCTTGCGCTCTTTACCGCCGCCCCGACAGTTTGTGCAGGCGGTCTTGATGATGGTGCCACGACCCTGGCAGCTGGTGCAGGTGGTTACCTGGGTGAACTGTCCAAACACGCTGCGTTGGGCCCGCCGCACCTGGCCATGACCCTTGCAGGTATTGCAGGTGTCCAGCGATGTGCCGGGCTCGTTTCCTGCGCCGTCGCAGGCTCCACAGTCTTCAAGGCGGGTTAGCTCTAGTTCACGCTCAGCGCCAAAGACCGATTCTTCAAAGGCCAGGACAACGCGCTGTTGCAGGTCACTTCCCCGTTGTGCTTGACGGT
>CAYVIG010000085.1:0-10205 GCA_964451445.1 uncultured Dehalococcoidia bacterium | reverse complement strand
TGAAGGATTTCGTGACTAAATAGTGATAATACTATAATACGCTAATATAAACAAATAATACTTTAATAAGGAGATAATATGTCATTAGCAGCGCTTAAAAAGCAATCCGATTTCTCATCACTCATTGATGAGTACAACAAACAAACAACCCCCCAAGAAACCAAATCATTTGATGATGACCGATTCTGGAAACCAGAATTGGACAAGTCAGGTAATGGTTATGCCGTTATTCGGTTTCTCCCAGCTCCAGAAGGAGAAGATATTCCTTGGCAGAGAATGTTCACTCATTCTTTTCAAGGGCCAGGTGGATGGTACATTGAGAACTCTCTCACCACTATCAACAAGAACGATCCTGTAGGTGAAGTCAATCGTAGACTTTGGAACTCTGGTTCTGAGGCCGATAAGGAAACAGCTCGCAGACAGAAACGCAAGTTGTCTTATCACACCAACATCTACATTGTTGCAGATCCCAAACATCCAGAACATGAAGGGAAAGTTTTCCTTTATAAGTTTGGTAAGAAGATCTTTGACAAGATCATGGAGGCAATGCAACCTCAGTTCGATGATGAACAGGCTATCAATCCTTTCGACTTGTGGAAGGGTGCGAACTTCAAATTGAAGATTCGTAAGGTAGACGGATTCTGGAACTATGATAAGTCAGAATTTGATGCAGTAACACAACTGTTACCTTCTGATGAGGAACTTGAAAAGATTTATCAATCAGAGTATCCTTTGAAACCTTTTCACGATGAGACTAACTTCAAGTCTTATGCGGAGTTGAAGGAGAAGATGGAACGTGTACTAGGTGAGGCAGTTGATAATCGTACTGCTGAACAAGTTGCATCCGATATGGATGTTCCTGAAGTTCCTTTTGATGGTGGGAAACCAATTACTGGTGGAGCATCTGATACGATGGAATACTTTGAGAAGTTGGCAACAGCTTAATCTTCAAATAATCAACCCTCATTTTGGGGGTTGATTACATTATCCCCTCAAATTCATCTATAAAAAACGTAAGATATTCATTTCTTAATAAATCAATAGCCCGCTTTTTTTCATTTAATGCAACTTCATATTCATAATTTGTAACTGTTGTTGCAGAAGGATATGTAGCATTTTCAACCTCAATCATAACAGTAGTATCACCAGAGGTTTGTGGTATTTCATAATGATGAGTTTCAAGTAATTGTTCTTCAGTATATTTGGATAGAAGATATTTTTGCATCTGCCGTGTAGATTTAACCCAATCATGATTTACATCTGATATATCATTTACTAACAAGACAATCCAATGATAATAGGGGCTACCATGATGTTTATCAGAAACTATTTCAGGAGTTTCATTTTCCTTAACATCATATTGATCCATCATAACAAGTTCTTTTTTCATATTTGCTCTTAAACGAACACGTTTCATAATATTAGTAACAAGTTTTGCAGATCCATCACCAGCAGGATCATACATTGTTGTAGGAAAATAATTGAAATAAGACATATTAATAACCTTCTAATATTTCTTTCTTTGTAATAATTTTGGTTTCCATAAAATCCAGTTTCATTTCTATTTCAATAGGTGGAGCTCCTTCATTACCCTTACCCCAAACTGGCCTGAATGTTTGATAATTTCCATTTGCATAATTCACATCCATATTAGTCAATACACAAGTTGAAATTTTATTTAACCAAGTATTCTCATCCCCCCTAAACATATAAAAAAGGTCAAATTCTGCTGGGGTAATAAAGTATCTACCAAAATCTCCCTGTTCTGGTAACTCAGGTGACATATGAAATCTAAAAGTCTTAATAATATCTCTTGCAACAAAAGATTCTTCTACATTTTTTGGTGTGAATTTAAATGTATATGAGAATTTACGAAATCCTACTGCATCAAAGGCAGCCTCTAAATATCTATTTTCGGCTCTGTTTGTCATTTTATTTAAACCAGTAAATGCATCTCCACCAATAACTGCACTAACTGCTTTTGCAATTCCCTTTTCCACTTCTGCTATACCTTGATCTATAAAGCCTGGAAGTGCATCCCAAATTGCACCTATTGTTCCACCAAATCCTTCTGCCATATCTACTTTACTTACCGTATCCATTACACGTTGTGCTGATTCCATTGCCATACCGCCCAATTCGGTTGATTTATAAACAGCATTAGTATTAGATGTAATGGTAGGGGGCATATACAAAACTATAGAATCAGTAGTTCTTTTAGTTCTTTGTATATTAAATCTTTCTCCAACCTGTCCTTGATATGATGCTCTTTTTACAACTCTTTCAGTTTGGCCAGGAGTCCAAGTATTTCCCTTCCATTTATCACTTCCACCATCCTTTGCCCATGCTTGACCATCTCTCATTTTTTTCTGACCAGTAGTGAGGCCATGTGCAGAAGCATCTGCTTCCTGTTCTGTCATAGCATCATCATCATATTCCATTTTCTTGTCACCCATACTATTATAAGTAGAATATTTACTACGAGGAGAATCAGCAACATTTATATAAAACATCATATAATGTCCTAAATCAGTTCGTTGCTGAATGTCTGATGGATATTCTAAAGTAGCATAAGACCATTTACTACCAATATTCATATGAGCAAGCGGTTCTGTTCCTGTTGCATCATTACGAGTAGGTGATACATCTGATACAGTTCCCTTATTTGCTGGAGCAAGGCCTGCTCTACGCATAGATTGTGCTATGAAATTTTGCATAAATATTCCTATGAAGTATTTCTAATTATTTATATGACTTACAAGGGTAAATTTCGCCCCATCAATCGAACAAAATATAAAGGGGATATTAATAATATTGTTTATAGATCATTGTGGGAACGTAAGTTTATGACTTATTGTGATGATAATGATGATATTGTAGAATGGGGCTCAGAGGAACTTATAGTTCCATACATTTCACCATTAGATGGTAAGAGGCATAGATACTTTCCTGACTTCTATATTAAGACAAAGAATGGTGATAAGTTTATGGTGGAAATCAAACCAAAGAAATATACCAAACCACCTAGACCAACTAAGACAAACAGAGTCACCAAAGCGTTTATGCACGAAACTACTGAATGGGCAAGAAATCGTGCAAAATGGACAGCTGCACAAGAAGTTTGTAAACAACATGGATGGAAATTTTTAATAATAACAGAAGATCATCTCAAGATGACTAAATATATGTATGGCAGATAAAATAGCAACAGATTTCATATCAAAGATTAAAGCTAAGAGTAGTAAAGCAATAGATTGGTTTAAAAGTATTGTTAAGAAAACTCAACAGGCTGCATTTCCTGCTTCTACAGGCAGAAGGGAAATAATGACTGATAGGAATATAGGAGTCACAGCAGGAAGGCCAACTATTGGACAATTATATCTTTTTCAATATAGTGCAAAATGGGCAGACATTTTACCATATTGGGATATGTGGCCACTTATCTTTCCATTTGATTTAGCACCAAATGGTTTTTATGGAATCAATTTACATTATCTTCCACCTAATGATCGTGCAAATTTAATGATACGCTTGATTAAAGCACAAGGTAAGGGTGGAAATATGGATGAAAATTTTAAATTAAAATTAAGTTATAATATAATAACATCTTTTAAACCAGCAATACCCTGTATTAAACGATATTTGTTTGGACAAGTACAGGGTAAAGGATTATATGGAATTAGTGGTGAGGATTGGAGTTATGCAGCTGCATTACCTCTACATAAATTCCAGAAAGAATCTGCAAAATATGTTTGGACACAATCAGCATTAAAATATTAAGGAAAAAATGGCAATATTTAGAAAAGGTGTAAAAGTACCACTTCATGATGATTATATTTTTAACAAAGATATTCGTGTTGGAGTAGGTAAAGGAAGAATTCAAGGACTCCTGAGAAAACACGGAATCATCCAAGATGGTAAAGGAAGAAAAGAGTTTGAAAAGGATGCAAGGGGTGAAATCCAAATGATAAGGACTGCCATTGCTCAAGCAGAAGGTTTTACATTTCCTGCTAATTTTAAAATGGTATTTAATCCACCTCAAGGAGTAGTACAACCAGTTTATGATCGAACAAAAAGAGAACCACCACCAGAAGAAGATGGTAGGCCCAAAGGTGATTGGGTAAGAAGGCCAGGTATGCGTGATGGTTATGTAAGGGGTGGTGGTTTAGATTGGAAAACTCATAAAATGAATTTTTCAGACACAACTGGAATCAGACAGAAATATAATGAAGCTGCAAAAGTTGCAGCTACATTATGGAATAAAAATGATGAAAATACAAAAATGGTAGGTGGTGGCCCCCATGCTGAAGCAAAAGAGGTACGAGTTGGTGATACTAGATCAGATACCACATTAAATTTATATTGCAGTAAAGTTACGATACCAGAAAAATCAATAAATGTTGCAAGTCTTAAACAATATGGTTCACATTTTCCTTGGCCACAAAGTGTATCATATGGGTCACTACAAACCACATTTTATTGTGATGGTGCAATGAAAATTAAGAATTTCTTTGATGCTTGGCAAAAATTAATTTGGAATGATTTAACTGGTAATTTTAATTATTATGATGAATATGCATCAGAATTTGATATTTTTACTAGAGCAACAATAGCTTCTGGTGGATCATTAAAAGCAGGAAGTATGGATAAAGCAAGGCCGGGAGCAGAACAACTTAGTAGTGATTTAAAAAAAGGTACAGCATGGCTTAATAAAGCAACAGGAGTTGATGGGCCTCGTGAAGGAAATCAAGCAAAAAATAATATGCCTACTGTAGAATTTAGAAATAATTATGGAGTAAAAATATTTCAATGTTTTCCACAAATAGTAGGATCAATAGATCTTGGTCATGGAAATTCAAATTCTATTGCTGAATTTAATGTAACATGGTCATATAAGAAATGGAATCCGTTTAAAATGGGTGACGTTGGCAATCGCAGTCAAATCAATCTTGCGGTTGGAGAATTTAGAAATGAAAAGGATGGATTTCCATTCTTGGAAGATTTGCCAGGAGAACTTTCTGGCCCGCTAACAGGTGCGATGAATCAAGGAATAGTAACGGGGCCATTGTCAAATGCCTCAAACATATTCGGATAATTTTAACATTAACAAAGTGAGAATATTATGACTTTACCAAGAATTAACGTACCAGAGTATACTCTGGTCGTACCCTCTACTGATGAGGAAATAAAATTTAGACCTTTCCTTGTAAAAGAGGAAAAATTATTATTAATGGCTCAAGAAACTGGTGCTGATGCATCTTTATATAGTGCTATTAAAAATTTAATTAAAAATTGTTGTTTTGATAAAATAGAAGTTGATAGATTACCTTTATTTGATATAGAATATATCTTTTTACAAATTAGAGCTAAATCAGTAGAGGAAATTGCAAAATTAAAAGTTATTTGTCCAGATGATGGTGTAACTGAAGTAGGAATTGAAGTAGATTTAACTAAACTTCAAGTACAAATGGATGATGATCATAATCCTAGAATTCAATTATCAGATGATATTGGACTTTTAATGTCTTATCCAAATTTATCAACAGTTATTTCTGTAAATGAAGATGATCCTGACAATACTTATGAAACTATGTTTAAAATGATACAAGATTGTATGTATCAAATTTGGCAAGGTGAAGAAACTTTTGATGTGATGGATTATTCTGATGCTGATAAAAAAACATTTTTAGAAAGTTTAAATCATAATCAGTTTGCAAAGATTCAAACTTTTTTTGAAACTATGCCAGCATTAAAACATGAGGTAGAAATAACTAATCCCAAAACACAGATAAAATCAACTGTTACTATTGAGGGTATGAACTCTTTTTTCTAATAGCCCTTTCGCACATAAGCTTAGAGGCATATTTTGATTGTTGTTTTACGTTAATGCATACTTATAAATGGAGTTTATCAGATATTGAAAATATGATGCCGTGGGAAAGGGATATTTATCTTATTAAATTAGCAGATTGGGTTAAAGAAGAAAATAGAAGAACAGAAGAACAAAATAGAAAACATTAATATGGCTGAATCTACAGAACAAGAACAAATTAAACAAACGCAAAGTTTAGAAACAATTAGTAAAGGGCAAACTATTGTTTCTGGAAAATTAGATAAGGTAATTGCTGTTCTAAAAGAAGAAGGAACTCAAGAGGCCCTTCTTTCTGAAATGAAAGAACAGGATGAACTTGTATTAAAAGCTGTTAAGGGATTAAAAACAGCAGAAGAAGAATTAATAACAACTACTAAAAAAATCCAGAAACAGGGAGAAGAACAAAAAATAACTTCTGAAGAAGTAGCCACAGAAACTAAAGAAACTAAAGATGCTATAATAGAAAAATCTGATGAAGAAAAAGTTTTATTAGAAGATGCTGCAAAAATTGCCTCTAAAGGAAATGATCTTATTGAGGCTTTTAAAATTAGTCAAGATGAAAGTGCTGACCAAACAGCATCATTTCAAGAAGTTATGAAAGGAGTTGAAAAAAGAAAAGCAGATCTAGCAAAAACCGCACTAGCAGATCAAAAACGTAAAGATAAACTTTCGACTAGAGCAGCAAAAGGAGCATGGGATTGGGCAAAAGGTAAAGGTAGTGCTGTAGTTAAAGCTACTGGAAACTTTTTTGATAATATTTTGAAATTAATAGCATTACTTCTTACCTTTTTTGCTTTGTCTTGGTTAAAAGGCAAAAATCTAAAAAAGATGTTTGAAGATTTTAAAAAGAAAGTACAACAATTTATAGATGTTTTGATTCCTCAATTGATTCAAGATTTAGATTGGGGATGGCAGTTAGGTATTGCTATTGGTGGTCTTTGGGCTGCTTGGTATGCACTTAAAAAATCAGTAGGTTTGGGGGGGAAATCTCTTGTCAACATGGCAAAAAGTATGACAAAAAGTATGGGGGTGAAGAGTGTTTTAAGAACCCAATTAGATGATGTGGTAAAACAGCTAGATAATTTAGCTGCACAAAAAAATATACTTAAAGGGCTTCATGATTTAGAAACTGATGTGGGTAAAAAGAGTAAGTTAGCTACCCAAATTGATGATGTTGAAATTAAAATGAAAGCACTTACTGATCAAGAAAATGCACTTAAAAGATCACTAAAAATCGATTCTGCATTAGACATGAATAGTAGTTTAGCTCAACAAATAGATGAAGCTACCTTAAAAATAGATGAGTTGACATTACGAAAAGATAATGTCATGAAAAAAATTAAGGTTTTAGGGGGGAGATTCGATCCTCATAGTAAATTGGGTAGAGAATTACAAGTTACTATAGATTCCATAGATGAACTAACAAAACAAAGAAATGTTTTGAAATTGACACAGGAGGCAAACGCAAAAAGCATAGAAGATTTGAAAACTCAACAAGCAGATGCTACAGCAAAGAGCAAAACAGGCAAACCATATCAAAAACAGATGGGTAGGACAAAAAGATGGTGGGTAGAAATCGATGGTAAACAAGTGATGATTTCAGATGATGTTGCAGCATCAATGGGTGCAAATGTTAAAGGAAAAACGACACCTACCAAAACATCCACCACAGTAACAGCTGCTACACCAGATGGGGCGCCAGGCACAGTTGCAGATGATGTTCCTGTAAAAACTCCAAGTTTTCTAGGAAATCTTTGGGATTCTGTGAAAAGTTCTCCATTAATGAAAGGTGCAAAAGTAGTTGCTGGTGGTGCAATGAAAGTTGCTGATGTTGTGGCCAGAAAAGTTTTAATACCCCTTGAGATTGTAAGAGGAATGAAAGCTGGATGGACAGCAACAGAAGGTGAGGATTGGGATATGCGAGTGGGGGGTGCAATTAAAGGTGGTATAGCAAATACTGCTGATCTTATGTTTACTGATACTCTAAGAGGTATAGAAGCTATTAGTGGTCTTGTTGGTGATGTGTTTTCAGAGGGAGAGTGGGGTTCAACAAAAGTTGATCTTGGTTCTAGTTGGTTAAAAGGACAACTTGAAGAAAAGGTTGGGGCCTTTAAAACAGATACTACATTAGAATCCATGTTAGAAAGTGGTGAAGTTTCATGGTTGGATCTTTTAGGAATAGGAAAGGGTGGACAAGAACTTTATACTGATAAATTATGGAATTTGAAGATGGATACAACTCGTGGCGGACTAAAGAAAATGTTAGATGAACGAAAAGCTTTAAGGGATAAAGTTAGAAGAGGTGAAGAACTTACTCCTATGGAAATGGCAAATTTATCTATAGCAGATCAAGGTGGTGCTATAGGTACAAAGATGAAAGAACTTGCAGTAGCTCATGAAAAGGCAGTTGCTAACATGGAACAGAAAACGGCAGGTATGTCTATGAGCGCACCGCCTGTTGGAGTATCGATTGATAAATCCAATACTCAAGTGGTAGGAAAAAGTAGTGATGTTGACCCAATGCTTGGATATATAATTCCTGCTACTATTAAATATTGATTCATTAAAAAAATATGGCAGATAAAGAAACACTTCAACATCCAGGCGATTATATTATAGATGGTATGGTTGTAATTGGAAGTTCTGGTGTACCTGTAGAAATTTCAAAACTATTACAAGAATTAAATATTTTTCAAAATATAGGAACACCCTTTATGTCGGGCAGTATTTTGATAAAAGATGGTGCTGGTTTAGCTGAAGTTTTACCATTTATGGGCCAAGAAAGATTAATATTCTCACTTAGAACACCAGGCAGACAAAAAGTAGATTTTAATGAATATCATGCAATAATTTATAATGTGGGAGCGAGAATTCATCAATCAGATAGATCCCAAAACATAATTTTAAATTTTACTTCCCTAGAAAATTACAAAAATATTCGTACAAAAGTATCAAAATCCTTTAAAGGTAATATTAGCAATATAGTTAAAGAAATATTAACAAGTAAAAATTATCTAGGAAGTAGAAAACCTATTAATATAGAACCTACTAGAAATATTAGAACATTTGTAATGCCCAACATTTCTCCATTTGATGCAATAGGTGTTATGAAAACAGAAGCAATGAGTGCTACTGAAGAAGCCCCTCATTATTTATTTTATGAAAATCAAGATGGTTTTCATTTTAGGTCGATTGATAGTTTATTAGGACAGAAAAAGAGTTTATCTGTAATCGAAAAAGACACATATAGATTTGAACCGCCCCCGCCAGGAAATATTTCGGTTGATCCAAATTATATTTTACCAACTATTTTACATTGGGAAATTGGTAATAATACAAATAGTTTTTTAAATGTAAGAGGGGGTATGTATGCATCTACTCTTTATACACATGACATTTTTAATAAAAATATTCAAAAATTTGAATTTGATTATATAAAAGATGGATTTAAAAAAAGAAATTCTACAAACCAAAATAGAAAAAATTCTGGGCCACAAGTTCCCCAAACAAAAATTGGTGATAAACCAATTACAGAATATCCAGAATCAATAGTATTTGTACATCCCACAGGAAGTGATAATCTTCATACTTTAGGTACAGATAATAATTCTAAAGAGTGGTTACAAGAATCTCGTTCTAGAGAATTAGAGAAAGAATTTTTCACATTAAGAATTGAAACTTATGGAAATACTGGTGTTCAAGTAGGAGATTTAATAAATGTAATAATTCCCTCAAACAAACCAATGAGTTCAGCTGAAGGAAAAGATGCGTATGATCGTACATTATCTGGAAGATATATGATAACTAAAATACACCATTTGGTTGTACCTAGTACTCAATCCCATTCTATGACTATGATGGTAATGAAAGATTCTTTTGAAAATGCAGCAGCTGTTAAGGATTTACAAATTAAAGATGAAAAACAAGGGTCAGTTGATATGGGGCTTAGAAATAGAGAACTTTCTGCTAAAGGAGTTCGTTAGTTAGTAAATTTATAAATAATAATATGATAACATATGAACAATTCATAAAAGAGGGAGTTTACGATCCCAATATCTTCAAGGCAGTTTTCATGGCTGGGGGGCCTGGATCTGGTAAGTCATTTATTGCTGGTAAAACTACTGGTGGATTGGGTTTAAAGATCATCAACTCTGATACCGCCTTTGAGGTATTTTTAAAGAGGGAAGGACTTTCTCTAAAGATGCCTGATTCGGAAACTGTACCAAGAGATATTCAGCGGGCAAAAGCAAAGAAGGTAACTGCATCAAAGAAATTTCATGCAATTCAGGGTCGTTTAGGAATTATTATAGATGGTACTGGTCATGTATATGAT
>CAYVIG010000084.1:10057-10267 GCA_964451445.1 uncultured Dehalococcoidia bacterium | reverse complement strand
CCAAAGAGTTGGTTGAGTCCGCTCCCACCGCCATCAAGGAAGGCGTTGCCAAGGACGAAGCCGACGATATCAAGGCCAAACTGGAAGAAGCCGGCGCCGTGGTTGAGTTCGCCTAACCAAAGTTGCTGGCATCAGCCAAGTAGTAAAAAGGCCACTCCCGTCAGGAGTGGCCGTTTTTCAACATTGGGGGTTTTTGTGTCGAGATAAAAT
>CAYVIG010000084.1:0-10047 GCA_964451445.1 uncultured Dehalococcoidia bacterium | reverse complement strand
GCAACTGACCATCTAGGAATTCATAGGCGCGGTTGAACTGACTCTCGCCGCCGTATCCCTCTTCTTCTGGGACGGATTCAACCGTCACGTTTGGAATCAATCCACTCTGGACCATGAGCTTGCCCGACGGAGAGTACCGCCGCGATACCGGAAGATACATGGCCGAGCCGTCACTCAGTTCTACAAATTCATAACCTGACGCGTCACCCCTAGTCGGCATCCCAAACAAGGTGGCTCGCTCAGACTCCTGGAGGGCTACGGCCATGGTCTCCGCTTCACGCGCGGTTTGTCCATTGACCAACACCGCAATCAGAAGGTCGTCCAGAGCGAGGCGATTCTCATTCGGTCCAGTGGTTATCTCGGTACGATTGCCGTCTTTAACCTCTATGTAGCCATAGACCGTACCGTCGGGTAAGAACTGGCTGGCCGTCTCCACAGCTGCTTCTAGGGAACCTCCGGGGTTGGTCCTAAGATCAACCACCAAAGCCAACAGGTCAAATTGGTTCAATTCTTCCAGCGCGGAAAATACCTGTTCGCCGGTGTTGTCGCGGAACCTGGATATCCGAAGATAGCCCACCCCACCTGGAATCAACTGGCTGGCGACCGATTGTAATTCAACATCTCCCCGGAAAACCTCTACAGCAACGGGCAGACTTTCTCCGGCCCTGATGACTTCCAAGACTACTTTCGTGCCCTTTGGCCCAGCCACCTTGTCGACAATCTCCTGAACGCCCTGGCTGAGCACCGATTCTCCAGCCACAGTCATTAGGATGTCCCCAGGCAGGATTCCGGCAGACTCTGAAGGTGAACCCGCAAAAGGGAACAAGACTATCTGGCCATTTTGTTCCACCACCCTAGAGCCGATGCCCAGGTAACTGCCTTCCAATCCTCCGGCCAAGCTCTCTTTGGCCAAAGGATATTGCTCGGCATCCAAGTACACGGCGGACGAGTCACCAAGGCCACCTAATAACCCAGCCACCACAGCTTCTGCGATGGTTGAAGGGTCAAAATCGAGGTCTGAAGCCTGATGTTTGGCAACCGCCCGCCACAGGTCAACTAGCTCCCCTGGGACATGAGTTGGTGGTTGGCCGCGCATGCGTCCTATCTCCGTGAGAAACGGGTACGGCTCAACATCGACTCGTGCTATAAAGCTGCCTATAGCCCCAGAGACCACGGAATCTGAATCGAGAGGTTCGGAGCTGGCGTACTTCTCTCTCATCTTATCCCACGCTTCCCAGACCAATGCCAATCCGTCGGCAGTTTCATCACCGGAGCTTCCAGAGTCAGAAGAACTGGAACAGGCTACAAAGGCCAATAGAGCCAGGAGAACAGCGGTTATACCCAAGACGCGGGGGTTTAGCAGGCGTAGGACCGGTGTTTTTTGAAACATCTCTTTTTGAATACGAGGATACCAGTACAGTGGATTTATCAGGCTCGCTCCCGCAGCCGGTTCATTGTATCAGAAGGACCCGCTCCTTCTTGCCAGTAAATAAGAATGATGCGGCGGACTGGCATTGCCAGGCGCCGTCACGCCTAGTAAACTGGGCTAACTGTCCTGTCTCGAGGCTAGACAAATCGTTTGAATGAATCAGGAGCCGGCGCATGCTGAAAGTAACTGTCTTATATCCAAATGAAGAAGGCAAGAAATTCGACCATGGGTATTGGACCACCACCCATCTCAACCTGGTACAAAGCCTACTAGGCCCCATGGGCCTGGTGAACGGAGAGATGGAGAAAGGAGTTTCTGGAACTGACCCCAACGCTCCTGCTCCTTTTGTAGCCGTAGCACACCTTTACTTCAACACCGTCGAAGAAGTCCACGCGGCATTCACCAACCACGCTCGTGCAATCATGGGAGATATCCCCAACTATACCGACATCAAGCCCATGTTTCAGATCAGCGAGACCCTGCTCTAAACGCTGATAACAACCAGTGAACAAAGGCGGCCCGATATAGGGGCCGCCTTTTTGATTTAAGGAGCATCATGGCGCAGTCAGACACGAGTTCAGCATTCGACGAATTGTCCCAAAAGCTAATTAAAGAGCATTGGGATTTCTACCCCACTGCCGGGTCACGTATCGGCCAGCATCAATACGACGGCAAACTGCCTGACCTCTCCCCGTCACAGGCCGCCCGAAGAGAGGCAGAGCTGCAACGCGGTCTCACTGAACTCCGGTCATTGAACGTGGATATGATGGATGAGTCAGGCAAGATGAGCTACCGGATGATGGAGTTGTTCCTGCGCCGAGAACTATTCATATTCAACGACCTTAAACCGCTGGAAAACAACCCGATGCGTCACGCAGGGTACTTGAACGTCAGCGGGTACATACGCCGTGACTACGCTCCCCTAGAAGACCGACTTCGTTCTGCCACGGCAGTGATGAAACAAGCCCCCGATTTCTTGGACGTCTTAGACAAAGCCCTTTCAGACAAGCTTTCTTCCCACGTAGTGGATATGAGCGTGGAGAGTTACTCCGGTATGGCCCGCTTCTATCGGGTGGACCTGACAGACGCAGCGCAAGGCGTCACGGACCCTGAAATCATCGCAGAGTTCAACAATGTCCGAGAGACCGCGGCTACGGCCCTCGATGGGTTCGCTGAACGACTTAAGGCTCGCGGCACCAGTGGTCCGGATGGTTTTGCCATCGGGTCGAAGCTTTATTCGGGTATGTTGGCCACTGGAGAGGGTTTAGATGTTCCTCTAAGCCAAATTGCAGCCATCGGACAGGCAAACCTGAACAAGCATCTAGCTCAGATAAAAGAGGCGGCCCAGCGCATCGCTCCAGGACGACCAGTTCCAGAGATTGTGGAAGAGATCGGACGCAATCATCCTAAGGCCCAGGACCTGATTCCAGAAACAAGGAACATGCTGGAGGAGATTCGACAGTCGCTGATTGACTTTGATCTAATCAGCTTGCCCTCAGAGGATCGTTGCCAGGTGATTGAGACGCCTACCTACATGCGCTACGCCTTTGCGGCCATGGACAGCGCAGGAGCCCTGGAGACCAAGGCCACAGAGTCCTTCTACTACGTGACTCCAGTGGAAGACAATTGGGACACCAGACAGAGGGAAGAATGGCTCTCTAATTTCAACTATGACACCCTCAGAATCATCTCCATCCATGAAGTATACCCGGGACACTTTGTCCATCATCTGCACAATCGCTACGGGGAAAAGCTGCCTCTGGTCAACCGCGTGGCCACGGCCTATTCATTCACCGAAGGGTGGGCGCACTATACCGAGCAGATGATGTTGGAGACCAAATACGGGGAGAGCGAGGACAGACTGCTGTTGACCCAGTTGCTGGAAGCTTTGGTGCGTAATTGCCGGTATATGTGCTCCCTCCGGATGCACACTGAAGACATGACCTTGGATGAGGCTACCAGGTTCTTCATGAAGAACGCCTACATGGCAGAGTTGCCAGCAAGACGGGAGGCATTGCGGGGGACGTTTGATCCAGGGTATCTGAACTACACCCTGGGCAAATTGATGATTCTCAAACTAAGAGAGGACTACCAAAGGGAACAGGGGAGCACCTACACCCTCAAGGGGTTCCATGACCGGCTGCTGTCGTTTGGCGGCCCGGCGCTACCGCTGCTGCGTCCGGTTCTGTTGCAAGACCCAGGCGACGCAGCCTTGTAACCCCAATAGCGACGAATCTTAAACCCGGAAAGTAACCTTCCGGAATTCTTCGATGTATTCCATGCCTGAGCCACCTTCTTCAACTTTGGCGCGCTGGCGGACGTAATCCTCTATCTCCTTGGGGTTCCGCCCGTCCATCTGACTCTTGTGAGCTGCCACCGCTTTGATCTTGGTCACCAGTGACTCGGTGATGTCGATGGTGGTATCGGCGTTCTCGGTGCCCCAGAACAGCATTGTCGGGGTCTTGTGGGGCTCCAGGCCTTCATCCCGCCACAGTTCAACAAAGTGCAGGTGGTCACGGGCGCAGGGAAAGACGGCGTCCAAGGCAACCTGGCCGGCAATTCGGTGGTCTCGGTGCCACGCCAAGTTCTTCCGGTACGGTTCAGGGCAGAGGACAACGTCCGGCTGAACCTGCCTGATCTGCCGGACCAACTCCCGGCGGAACTCGTCATCATCTTCAAGGGAGCCGTCTGGATGATGCAATAAAACCAGTTCCTGAACTCCCAAAGCCTCAACAGCGTCGGCCTGTTCCTGCTCCCGAATCTTCGACAGCTCTGCCGAAGAAATGTTGGGATCAGTGGTTCCTTTGCCGCCATCGGTGCACAGCACATAACGCACTGTCGCTCCGTCTCCAAGCCATTTAGCAATGGTTCCGGAACACCAGAAATCGGCGTCGTCGGGATGGGGTGTAATCACTAGGACTTTCTTCGGGGATTCATCCATTTGTTCGGGCATCCGTTCCGGGCCTCCTGGGTTTTCTGGCACTGGCACCGGCCATATTCATTGTTGGTCAGGAACACGGTATTAACACGTTCGAGTTTGCAGTTACGGTAATCGAAACTTGGCCAAATATCTTCAGCTATGAACGAGCCGTTTCGATGAGGATTACCTTGCTATCAACGGAATCGTTGAGCGTTGTTTGCGGCAGTACACTCTGCTACAATCGGCAAAGCTCACCCCGCCTGATTCCAAGCAAGGATTTTACTCTGTTGGGGCTTGGGATTTTCCGCCTACCGCAAGCAGCAACGCCGAAATCCGTCAGCGTGACCTTCACAAGCTCAGTTTCAGAGTTTACCAGTCTGGAAGTCCTCATTGCCAGTCGTCAACTTCACAAACAACCACAATACTGCCCTGGCCGACTTCGTCGCTTCCCAGAATAGCTCTAATCGCGAACTCCACGAACTCTGCCGCAGCACGTTTCAAGGTGTTCTGGGACAACCTGGATTCGAACCCACAGAGGACTGCCTTGTGATGGAACAGGATGGCCGGATAACCGGTGTTGCCCTGGTGTTCCGTGAGTTTCCCATCAGTCGATCAGTCATTGAAGTGATGACCGCGCCCGAACTGGCGGGTGGGTCTGAAGAATTGGAATTGCTCCGGCGCGCGGTAGCCGTGGCAAAAGCGGAGCGGCTCAGCGTGGCGCACATTTGTGTGAATCCAGGTACCGGACGAGGTAAACTCCTGGAGCAGCTTGGGTTTTCCCAGGTTCGCACCTACCTAGATATGCTTTGGAATGAAGACGCGGCACCCGAAGCCGACCTGCCACCAGGGTATTCCGTGCGGTCTTTTCAGGACGGAGACACTCCCCTACTGACCAAGGTCCAGAATGACGCCTTCACCGGCAGTTGGGGATTTTGTCCAAACACCGATGAGCAGATCGATTACCGGACTCACCAGCCCAACAGTTCCAAAGCGGGAATCCTGTTCTTGTTGGAGGGTGATCGGCCCGCTGGGTATTGTTGGACGGTGAAGGTCCCGGGCGACAACGGTCCACGGGGGATAATCGGGATGATCGGGGTGGTTCCTGATTACCGGGGCAAGGGAGTTAGCCGACACGTACTACACGCCGGGATGCGGTATCTACGTTCCATTGGGTTGGTTGAAATCGGTTTGGAAGTCGATGGTAGCAACGACGCGGCGATCCGGCTATACACTTCCACCGGATTCAATACGATGGGCGAGCGTCACTGGTTCGAGCTTGATCTACCTGGCACTTGAAAGCCAGCCGAGCGGAACACGGAGCCCAGGTGAATTCCTCCAGAGATAATCACCTTCATGGCATCTTCCACGCTCATTTCCGTCCGTACCACTTCAGATTCCTTGGCGATTACTAAGAAACCGGACGATGGGATTGGTGTAGTCGGTACGTAAATCGATAGTACCTCGTCACCTTCGGAATCGAGCATACTAGATGTGACCAGTCCGATTGATCTGATTCCTGGCCTTGGGAAATCGATCAAGACCACACCCGTGTACTCGGATTCAGAATCCTCCTTCATATGGCCGTACCTGGAGTTGGAAAGGATATCTACGGCCATACGGGTCGTGCCGTAGATCCCCTTCACCACCGGTATCAACTCCATGATACGGTGCCCAGATGCGATGAGCCGACGCCCCATGACCAATGCAGCAAAGAGACCCAACATGTATACCAGTATTAGCAAGGCAACGATACCGGTACCGGTTACAGATTCCCCGGGAATCATATTTACGGCCGGTTTCAATACTGGGTCTAAAAGGTCAAAGAAGAACTTCAGGATCAGCACAGTGATGCCGATGGGCATAATCACCAATATGCCCGCTCCTAAGGTCCGCTGCACGTGCCTTAATGGCCTACGGAAGGGTCCTAGGGGCAGGCGATTGGAGCCCGGTTGACGAGGTTCTGGGGTCAAAGTCTACTCCGAGAAAATGGTCGGTCCTTCGGCTCAGCCACCAATTGTCGCAAGACAGGAATAGATAGAACATACTCTGCGAATCAGAGTCACGTTAGAGGTAAATCCTGAGTAAGTTACCCATTGTCATCATGGAAACCCAGAGCAATCAACTTTTATTATCGCCGTCTGCTGTGTTTCCGGTCAATGTGGTGTACTCATCCCACATCAAAGCGGCGACGTTATCCCAGCCCATACCCTCAGCGCGCTTGCGGGCGGCCTCACCCATACTCTGCTGGAGACCGTCGCTGGAGATGATCATCTCCACAGAGTTGGCAAACGCCTCCGGGCAACGCCATGATTTGAGATAACCGGTCTGGCCGTGATTGATGATGGTCGAAAGACCGCCGACCCTGGTGGCGACCACGGGCGTGCCACAGGCCATGGATTCCAGCGCAACCAGCCCAAAACTCTCGTAGTATGACGGCACCACGCACACGTCGGCGGCGTTGTAGTACAGGGGAAGATCGTCGTGGTCTACCTGACCGACAAAATCGATCTTGTCCTCCAGGTCTTTTTCCCTGGCCAGTTGTCGTACCCGGTCCATCTCCCGATTACCGTTGACATCGGCTCCGACCACCATCATCCGGACTCCTTCTTCAGAGTCCATCTGAGCGGCGGTTTCAACCAGCAGGTCAAGACCCTTGATCGGCTCAACACGGCCAACGTACAGCAGGATCTTTTCGCCGTGCAGCCCAAGGGATGAGCGAACGGTCTTTTGATTCAACGGCCGGAACACTTCCAGGTCAACCCCGCACGGCGCCAATGTGATCTTGTCGGAATCTGCGTCATATAACCGGGCCATGGCATCTCGTTCGTGGGGGCTGAAGGCGATGATCCGGTCAGCAGTGGCAATGACCTCGGTTTCAACCACCGACCTTTCAGACTGCTCTACCTCTCCGGCCCGAGACTGCATCTTGATCAGGCTCAAAGTGTGGAATGTTACAACGTGCGGAATTTCCAATTCATGGGATAATTCTCGGCCCACCCATGCAGAGAGCCAGTAATGGGAATGGACAACGCCGTACTCAAGCCCTTCTTCCTCTCGGAACTTGTTCAGCTCATCAAGGAAATCCGGAAGCAGGGCGTAGAGGTCTTCCAGATGTGCGTCCGGTTCTCCGGCCTTGAGGTGGATCACTCGTACGTTTGGTCCGATGTCCTCGATGCGGTTGGCAACATCGGAATGTTCACGGGTGAAGATGTCTATCTTCATGCCCATTTCGCCCAATGCGGAGGCCAACCGACGGACATACACGTTCATGCCGCCCGACTTACCCTGTCCGGGTGCCGCCAGGGGACAGGCGTGGAGAGTTATGAATGCCGCTCGCTCCACACTCAACTCTTGGTTACCACCATTTGATATAGGTTCCTCTGCTGGCCGCCCAGATGCGCTTTATATGGTTCTGGACCACGCAGGAAATCGAAATAGGTCAGTCCCCGTTCTATGGCATCCTTCAGACACATTGCGTTGAGCAGCAATCCCACACTGTAATAGGCATACTCGGGGTCGTAGCCGCTATTGTATAACAGGCGAGAGCCCCCGTAGTCAAAGCATAGGCTAGTGGCCACCGTTGTACCGTCCATCTCTAAGAAGTAGAGCTGTAGCAGACCAAGTTCTGACATCCGTTGGGTGATGTTGTAGAAGAAACGCTCTCGCTCCGGTGTCATGAATTCATCTTTGTCAGCCCGGCTCTGACGCATCAGCTTTATGAATTCGCCCAGGCATTCTTTGACTTCAGCAGGGTCGGTTACACTGTACCATTTCCAATCTGTCTGAGAATCCATCCTCCGTATCTTTCTACGGAGTTCGTGCCGGTCTTTCTTGTTTAGCAGACCCAGGTACTCATCCCATGTGCCAGGCAGGCCGATGCCTGAGGTTACGTCTTCTTCTTCCACTTCCACCGTATAGCCAAGCTTACGGGCCATATCTGGAAGTATCTCTAATGTCGGAGAGGTCTCTCTGAGAGAGACCAACCGCAGCATGCTGAATCCCTGTTCTTCCATGCATTCCAGAAGGGTTTGGTAGAAGCCTTCTTCATACCCGGGCCTGATCAGGAAATCATTGTAGTCAAATGTGTCTTCACTGCCCATGAACGACACGGTGTCTCCAGACTTGGCCAGAGAGGCGATGGCGGCCACTTCATTTGACGCGGGATAGGTGAAACCGACCATCGTGTGGTCGTCACCAAAGGTATCCCACCATACTTCCTGCCACTGGGATGTTAGGAAGAGTGTGTCTGCAGGGCTGTCCCTGAGGATTGATTCCCATTCATTTTCAATCTCTTGAAACGATGTGATAGGTGTATTTGCCACTGTCTACCTGCCGTATTCGACTGCTGGCCCTAGGGCTAGCTACTGTGCATCAGAGCTAGGAGGCCTTCCCGCCCTGATGGATAATTCTTGAATTCGCCGCGAGTTGCTGAGGTGAGTACCCGGGTCCCTGGTTTCTTTACGCCCCGCATGGCCATGCATAGATGCTCAGCTTCCAATTCAACCACCACCCCATCTGGTTGGAGGACGTTGAATATGGCGTTTGCCACATCCGCCGTTAGACGTTCTTGGACCTGTGGGCGGTGCGCTGAAACTTCCAGTGCTCTGGCAAGTTTGCTGATGCCGGCGATCTTTCCGCTGGGGATGTAACCCATCCGTGCTTCACCAAAGAATGGCAGCAGATGATGTTCACACACAGAATAGAAACCAAGACCTCTGACGATCACCGGGTCCTGACTCTCAGCTTCGAATGCAGTATCGATGGCGTCATCTGTGTTGACGCCGATACCAGAAAACAGATCCTGATACATACGAGCAACCCGGTCGGGGGTATCTAGCAATCCCTCACGGGTCGGGTCATCGCCGATGGCGGCTAATAATTCAGCCACTGCCTCTTTTATGCGTTGCTGCTGAACCGTTTCAGTTCCCCTTAACTGCCGGATCCGAGGGTAACAGCCTCAAGGGCTTCAATATTAGCCGGGACTTCTATCGTCTGTCCGCCTGAACTGCTCACGGCTAGGTCAGGGTCCTTAAGTCCGTTGCCGGTACAGATACAAACGATGCGTTTGTCGTGCAGGTCCATACCCTGGCGATGCATCTTCATCAGCCCAGCAAACGAGGCTGCCGAAGCGGGCTCGCAGAAGATACCCTCTTTGTTTGCCAAAAGTCGATAGGCCTCTAGTATCTCGTCATCAGATACGGCATCAATCACGCCGCCGGAGCCGTCTCTAGCTTCAAGAGCTCCGTTCCAGGTGGCAGGGTTACCGATGCGTATAGCTGAGGCGATGGTCTGGGGCCTGGCTACGACCTCTCCCCTGACGATAGGAGCGGCTCCTTCAGCTTGGAAGCCCATCATCCTAGGGAGGGTCTGGCTCCGGCCCAGGTCCTGATATTCCCGGAAGCCTTTCCAGTACGCGGTGATATTACCAGCGTTTCCAACGGGAATGAACAGCATGTCTGGGGCGTCGCCCAATTTATCCACTATCTCGAAGGCGGCGGTCTTCTGGCCCTCTATCCGGTGGGGGTTCACCGAATTGACCAGAGTAACATCGTTCCGTTCTGTGAACTCTCTGACCATACCCAAGGCAACGTCAAAGTTGCCGTTGATCATTATGACTTTGGCGCCGTAGATCATGGCCTGGGCTAGTTTGCCCATGGCCACCTCACCCTTCGGAATTAGGACAAAGGTGGGTATTTCA
>CAYVIG010000083.1:0-10304 GCA_964451445.1 uncultured Dehalococcoidia bacterium | reverse complement strand
GTGCAGGAGTTGATTCCCACTCGCATCATGGCCTCGGCTGCTCCTTTATTCAGAGTGGCCATGACGTCTACGGCGTTCTTCAAGATGGCGTCTGGAGTAATCCCCTGCTTGCAACCGGTGGTGATTATCCCGGTCCCGATGGGCTTGGTGAGAACTAGTACGTCGCCGGGTTGGGCGCTGGCGTTGGATACCTCTTTGCCGGGTTCAACCAAGCCAACAACGGAGAGTCCGTACTTCGGCTCTGCATCATCCACCGTGTGTCCGCCGACGATCAGACAGCCGGCTTCCGTGGCCTTGTCGTAGCCGCCCTTAAGGACGTCGCCCAGCATGTCCACCGCCAGTTCGGAGGGGAACCCGACAACGTTGAGGGCCACCAGGGGCTTTCCACCCATGGCGTAGACATCGCTCAGGGAGTTGGCTGCCGCCACTGAACCAAATTCGTAAGGGTCATCGGTGATGGGCGTGAAGAAGTCCACGGTCACGATTATGGCCGTGTTGTTATCCAGCCGGTAAACGGCCGCGTCATCCCCTGTGTCATTCCCAACCAGAAGATCCGGATGGCTGACCATGGGTAGGTGCTTCAGGACCTGAACCAGGTCCTCTTGGCTGAGCTTAGCGGCTCAACCGGCGCAGTGGGAGAGTTCAGTCAGGCGGACTTTGTCGCTGGCCATCCGGCATTTCCTCCGTGAGAGTTTCAGTGAATTCGGGCTAGGTTATTGCCGTGGTTAATTTGTCTGATTAGCTTTGCTCATGAACAAGGATACATCAACGGCTTCTGGAAAGACGCGGGACTCTTATTTCCGGTTCTTGTCCTGAGGTTATTACTTTTGATTCTTAAATGTTGGCATGACCTCTTTGCCGAACAGGTCTAGCTGATCCAATACGATGGACTGCTCGGTGCTCATCACTGAAGCGCCCACGTTCATTTCTTCCAGGCCGGGGTAACGGTTCTGAAGGTCCATGAGTCGTTCGGTGACCCGTTCTGGAGGGCCGACTACCCAGGCTCCGGCCTTTACTGCATCTTCCATGGTGGGTAGGCCCGTTGACCTGGCTTCAGAGCCGCGACCCAGAGCTGTGAGTTGCTCTTCTGAGAGTCCACGAACAAAGCCCAGAGGCGCAAACATCTTCATGTTTTCCTCGAAGTATTTCTTGGCCTGGCCGATGGCTTTTTCTTCCGTGTCGTCAATGAAAGTCGCTATTCCTATGATGAGATCGCCGCCCAACTCGGTCTCTTTGCCATGTTTGGCTAAAGTTTCCTGCCACCGTTTGACCACATCGTCGGATGCACCTCCGGTGGCCGCGCCACCGCCAATGATTCCCTTGATGCCGTGTTTGGCCATGAAATCCATGGCATGCTGGCTGGCGCTGACCAGAGGCTGATACGTCTCTACCGGCGTAGTCAATGGTCGGGGTACCAGGGTCAATTCCTTTAGAGTGTAACCACGGTAGGGCACCTCTGGTGGGAGCTTGTAATGCTTGCCATCATGGGAGAAAGACTCTTCATTGAAGGCCTTCATAATGATCTCAACCTGCTCTTCAAAGACCTCGCGGTTGGAATCACTGTCAGTTAGGGTGCTTGGCACGCCAAAGGTGTCGACCTCTCTGGAGTGATAACCCCGGCCAACACCGAAAATGACGCGGCCCTTGGTAAGGATATCTGCGGTGGCGTAGTCTTCCGCCAATCGTAGTGGGTGCCACATCGGATTGACGTTGAACCCGCAGCCAAACTTTAGAGTCTTTGTCAGGTGGGCCAGGTGGACGTACATCATCAACAGGTTGGGGATGCATTCGTAACCTTCCCGCTGAAAGTGGTGCTCGGCGGCCCAGAAAGTGTCGAAACCTAGTTCGTCCATTCTGACGGCGATGGCCTCGGCCTTAGGGAATACCGAAGCTAGCCTTTTGTCGGATAACCAGCGGTCATTAACCGGTGTTGCGTCGAATCCGATGTCTTCCAGGTCAACGTGTCCGGCATAGAGCGACCCGAATTTGGTAATCATGTTGTTGTCTCCCGTTTGGTTCCAGAAGTGTGTGATTGTCGGTTTTGAAGCCGATTCAAGCCGTTGTTTGCCCCACTATTCTAGTCGGGGTCGGTGGAGTGTCAAATTGGTAGGTCGAGCAGATGAACCTAATTCAAATAGTTCTGCATCTATCTGGGCGTAATTAGAAGTAATTTCTCGATACCTGAGGTAGCATGTCATCTGACTCGGTGATAGATTGTGAAGTGGTGCTATTAAGTGTCCTTCGAGTGCCACCGAACCTTTCCCCTGGCAATTTGAAGAATCTTTCGCAGTCATCTTATGTTAGGAATAATTTCCAACTACAAAGAAGTGGTTAGCACGCCTGAGCGTCGGCAGGTGTTGACGGCCATCACTGGTGGCCAGTTATTGGTGCAGCTATCCAGCTTGCCCGTGACGTTGGCCTTGCCCAGCATGGCTCGTAGCTTTGGAACCAGTCTGGAAGAAGCTTCCTTGATCGTTATCCTGAACCTATTGGTTCTCGGAAGCACCGTTCTGTTGGGAGCTAGGATGGGTGATAAATACGGTCACCCAAAGATATTCTTCTTCGGTGCGATTATCATCACCATGGGCGCTGTTGCGATCGCCTCGTCACAGACCCTGTTTTGGGTCATCGTGTTTAGAGGGGTACAGGGCCTGGGAGCCGGGCTGATCCACGGAAACGGCAACGCCATGTTGGCATTTGCCTTTACTCGAGAGGAACGGGGTCGGGCCTACGCCTTCCCGATATCCGGTTCCAGAATGGGTACGTTGATCGGAATCGCGGTATTTGGGTTATTCCTGGAGTTTGTAAGCTGGCGTTTGGTGTTCCTGACCATGCTCCCCATCGGACTGGTGGTCCTGTGGACGAGTATGCCGGTCTTCCGAAGGAATGTGGAAGCTCTCCCCAAGACGCCAGTCTCCATCGATTTCATCGGAGCCGGACTACTGATAGCTTCAGCGGTGGTCTTCCTGCTCTCCGGGATGCACGTCCATGGCGGTGGAGAGTCCTTCACCTCCAGTGACGCACTGAGGTATCACCTACCGATGCACGCTCTCTTCGTGGTGCTCCTTGTGGTGTTCATCTATGTGGAGCGTCGGATTGCCCAGCCGTTTGTAGACTTCAGGCATTTCAGGCACAAGTATTTCACCCTGTCTCTAGTGTCCAACGTGGCGTTCCATCTATCGATGCTGGCTACCATGGTCCTGATACCGATCATGATCGAGGACGGTCTGGGCAAGTCGCCCATATTTGTGACTGCAATCTTGATACCGCACCAGTCGTTTGGCATCTGGCTTCCAGTCATCGCTGGCAGCATCCATGACAAGTACAGCCCCAAGTTGCTGCGGACCTTCTGCATGGTTTCGATAGCGGTCGGGTTCATCTTGCTGGCGCTATTCGCGGCCGAGGTCAACTTTTGGCTGCTGCCGTTGTTGCTGCTGCCAATATCCATCGGGAACAACGTATTCAATACGGTGAACAATGCCACGGTGATGAGTGGATTGCCCACAGAACACCGGGGTTTTGCTTCTGGGATGTTGGAGACCACAAGGGATTTGGGCCACGCCACTGGCGCAACCCTCTCCTCGATAATCATGGCCATGGTGCTGCCCACAGGCATCGCCTTCATGGTTGCCAGTGAGTCGCAGCGCTTCTACATGGAGGGCTTCCGGACCGCCGCTCTGGCGGTGGTGGGAATCATGATTGCGGGCGCGATTATGGCGGCGTTCCACCGCCCGTACGACCCGGCGAGAGACCGATCTGCGGACCAGGCCACCCCCGCTGCAGCAGACGATTAGGCAACAAACACGGTTAGAAAAATATAAGCCCCGGAAATCTTGCCGGGGCTTATATTTTTTGGCGCGCTTGATAACCGGCTCATAGACTATTTAAGGCTTCCATTTCAGTTGGCCAAGATACGTTCTTCTGCAAGCGTGCAGTATTCTGATGAGAGTTCCAAGCCGATCCATTGACGCCTAGTAATCTCCGAAGCAAGGGCCGTTGTGCCCGACCTCATGAATGGGTCTAAGTTTACCTGAGCATTCGTCGATTCTATACAACGTTGAGCAAGTTCAACCAGGAAAGAAGCAGGGTGGGGATTGTCGTTATCTTGGGGTATCCGCCATACATCACCGGCGGTGTTGGCTTTTGGGGCAAGGTTGAAACCGGGCTTGGCGATCAGATAGATCACTTCATAGGGGGTAGGAAGTAGCCCGAGTTGAAGTTTATGCCGTCTGCTCGCTGCCAGATGATGATCTGGCGAACTGGGAAGCCATCCACGATATCGTGACGGTCCTGGATAAGATCCCCTTGGATTCTCCACTTGTGGTTGTAGAGAATCGCTCCGTCTTCTTTCAGAACGCGCATCATCGCAGAAAGGCAATGATGCTGCCAGGTGACATATTCCTCGTGGGGCATTGTATCGTTGTGAGTATCTTACCCATCAAGCAGGCCGAGCTTGGTCCACTTGCTGCCGCGACCGTCTTTCAGTCCGTTCCCTGTGCTGTTTTTGATGTTGTAGGGAGGACCGGTCACCATCAAATCGATTGAATTCGCAGGCATCGAATCTAACAGCGCGACACAATCGCCTAGATGTACTTTGTTCAACCAGGGTTCCAAGGCGGACCCCTCGGATTTTCTTTGTTTAACCATTAGCTATACGGCTATTGATGCTTTGCCATTGGCAGCAAAATACCCGCCCGTTATCCCTTTACGTTTAAGGGTTCGAACACGCCGGTGTGGGGCACGTAATAGTGGAGTTCACCGGAGCTGATCTTGGTGGCGATGAGGGTGTAATCGAGCTTGTACTCGTCTATGTGGCGGTAGATGCGGGCGTCCCGCCATTCTTCCGCAGCCAGAGATTCTCGAACTTTCTTCAGCTCGACGACCTCTGGTTCCGAGTCACCCCATTTGTTGTCTTCCGGAATGTTCGATCCTGGCATCAGTTGCCTACTCCTGGTCCAGCACGCCCAACTGCTGCATCATGGCCATGCCGTCGCTCACGCCCCAATGTTCGACCATCTTCCCACCTTCGATCCGCATCATGTGCAACTCGGTCATGGAGATCTTCCTGCCGGATTTTGGGATTCCCATGAAGTCGCCGTCCTGGGTGCCTTCGGTAGTTACAGCGCCGGCCACGGCGTCACCGTCGGCGACCAACCGGTTGACGGTGACATGGATGTCCGGGAACGCTGTAAAGAACATTTGCATCAGTTCTTTAATTCCCTCGAGTCCCGGTTTTTGACCCGGAGCAGGGTCATGATCCACGAAATTTGAGTCCACCAACCGGTCTACAAACGAGACGTCATGGTTGTTCATTCCATCTACGAAACCCTGAAATAGCGCCTTGTTCTCTTCTGACATGATCTTTCACCTCGAGAAATCTAATTGCATATATTGGCAACCTGGTTCGACGTTTGGCCAGAGGGTTTAACTCTGGCGAACGTACTTGTCGATGCCACCGGGTACTCCGCCCAGGTAGATATCACCATAGGAGTCGATCCAACTGCCGTGACCAGAGCCGCGGCATTCCCACCGAGCAAGCACGCTCCCCTTCTTGTCCAGGATGCTGATGCGGGACGAAGCCCCGTCTTTCTGGCCTTCGCTCACCATGTAGTTGCCGTCGGAGTCCATGGAGATGTCCATGGGCCGGTTGATGTCGTCCCAGATCTCTTTGAATTGGCCGTCCAGGCCAAAGACCTGGATGCGGTGGTTCTCCCGGTCGCAGACGACCACATTATCCCCGTCAACCAAGAGGCTGTGCGGGAGATGGAACTCGTTGGGTTCGTCTTTTCCGGGAACGCCCCAGGACTTCTTGAGCTCGCCGTTCTCTGAGAACCGGTGCACCCGGGAGTTACGGTAGCCGTCGGCCACGTAGAGGTCACCGGAAGGCGAGGGGACCAACTCGGCAGGATAATTAAAAGGCCCGGCGGCCCTTGGGACTAGGTCTCCGGGGTTCTCGCAGCCGGTATCCGAGTGGACGCCGTGCCGGCCCAGCATCTGGATGGGTTTGCCGTCCAAGGTGTACATGATACAGACCGAGGTGTTGCGGTCTGTCACGTAGACGATGTCGTTGGCGATGTGGATGCCGTGGGCAAACTCGAAAGAACCGTTGCCCCAGGATTCCAGGAGGGTTCCTTCTCGGTCAAAGATTACAACGGGCGGCTCCTTCCGCTGGAAGGCAAAGATGCGGCCTTGGGAGTCGGCGGCCAGGGCGCTCACCATACCAAAGGTGTCGCCTGCGGGCAGAGTGCCCCAGTTTTCGATCAGTTCATAGGTGTATTTGCCGGAACCTACTGTAGCCATATCAGGTGATCTCCTTGTTATTCAGGAAATTAGGTTGGGACTGGCGGTCTTTAACGGCCGCCGTCCCGTTTGTTAAACATCTGCTGGAGGGGCGATATCCCGCCTAAAGAGTCGAAGCCGATATCGTCAACTGTGGGGCAGCCACAGATGCCCATGGTGGCATCCAGTTCAGAACGGAGCATCTCCAGCACCGAGGTGAGACCGTCCTCTCCGTTCACTGCCAATCCCCAGAAGAGGGGTCGGCCGATCAGCACAGAACGGGCTCCTAGGGCCAGGGCTTTGAAGATGTCCGAACCACGCCGGATACCACCGTCTAGGTAGACCTCAGCCTTGCCGTCCACCTGCTCAACCACCTCTGGCAGGACCTCTATGGTCGTGAAAGTCGTGTCCAGATAGCGGGTACCGTGGTTGGACACGATCATCCCTTTGGCGCCGGATTCGGCGGCCAGCCTGCCATCCTCCCCGGTCATGATTCCCTTGACGACCAGGGGTAACTTGGTCTTGCTGGCCAGCCACTCCAAGTCCTTCCACGTGGTTGCTTGGTCGCGGATATCCATGGCTCCCGCAGGCGCGTCGGCAGCGAACTGCCAATGGTGGGTGCCAAGGTCCAATTGGGCGTAGTTGGGCGAGACCGGACCGACATAGTTGTTGCGCATATTGCGTTCACGTTTGGGAGATATCTTCGCGTCCAACGTGAGGCAGAGGGCGGTGTACCCGGCTTCTTCGGCTCGGGCAGCCATCCCCAAAGTCAGCTCTGGGTCTTTGAAGAAGTATTGTTGGAACCAGATGGGGCCGGTAGCGGCCTCGGATACCTCTTCGAGAGTCCTAGCTGAGTGGGAGCTCAGAGCCATTACAGTGCCCGCTTTTCCTGCCGCTTTGACCGTTGCGATCTCCGCATCGGGGTGGGCGGCGCCGTGGTTACCGGCGGGGGCGAGCACCACTGGGAAGCTGATCTTCTCACCAAGCACCGAGGTGCTCAGATCGCGCTGACTCACGTCCACCATCATGCGAGGTTTCATTACTAAAGAATCAAGTACCTCACGGGTTCGATGGAGAGTGATCTCGTCGGTGGCGGCTCCGGCGATGAAATCGTAGTGACCCTTTTCGATTTTGTCTTTGGCTATTGCTTCGTATTCATAGATATTCACAGGGTCGTTGGGCATGATGGTCCTCCGTAGAATCTAACGTTGGGTACGTCTGTCTCCAAACGTCTTATTGTGTTTCTGGATTTGCGAGGCAAGTCTAAAAGCTGGACTGTGCGTAGTCAATCATGACGAAGCCAGTTGGGTAACACGGGACGGGAGAAAACCCGTGGTATTCTTTCCCTCGGCGGTACGAAACTGAACCCTGGGTGAAAGACATGCCGGATTACGAGATATTTGAGCCTGGAGACCTGCCTTTGCAATCTGGGGAAACCCTGGTCGGGTCCAAGCTGGCCTACAAGACCTTCGGTCAACTTAACGCGAAGAAGGACAACGTGGTGGTATTCCCTACGTTCTTTGGTGGCCAACACACACATAACGAGGGAATCATCGGCGAAGGAAAAGCGCTGGACCCAAGCAAATACTTCATCATAGTTCCGAACATGTTTGGCAACGGCGTCTCTAGTTCGCCCAGCAACTCCGCGCCACTCCAAGGTCGGGCCTGGTTTCCCAGAACCAGTCTGTACGACAACGTGGCCTGCCAGCACCGACTGGTAACGGAAGTGTTTGGCATCGAGAAGATCTCTTTGGTCGTCGGTTGGTCCATGGGGGCCCAGCAGACCTTCCAATGGGGCAGCCTCTATCCGAACATGGTTGAACGTATAGTCCCCATCTGCGGCTCGGCCAAGACAGCGCGGCACAACTTTGTCTTCCTGGAAGGAGTCAAATCGGCGATCACTGCGGATGCAGCCTGGGCCGGAGGCAACTACGAAGAACCTCCGCTGACAGGGCTTAAGGCCATGGGCCGGGTCTACGCCGGTTGGGCGGTGTCCCAGGCCTTCTATCGAGAGGAGGTCTACCTGAACCTGGGCTATGAGTCGTTGGAAGACTACCTGGTTCGGTTCTGGGAGGCCCGTCGGACCAGCGCAGATGCTAATGACCTCCTGGCAATGATTTGGACCTGGCAGAACGCGGACATCAGCAACAACGATATATACTCAGGTGATTTTGGCAAAGCCCTGGCTGGCATCAAAGCCAAGGCGATAGTCATGCCCGGGCGGACCGACCTGTATTTTCCACCGGAAGATAACGAACTAGAGGTCGCGCAGATGCCCAATGCCGAACTGCGGCCTATCGAATCCATTTGGGGGCACTTGGCCGGTGGGCCTGGCTTCAATCCTCCGGATGCCGAGTTCATTGATGATGCCATAAATGAGATTATGGCCAGCTAATTTCTGCCACAGCAACCCCTTTTATTTCTTGGAGGACCGAGATGCCCGACCTGAGGTACGAGAGATTTCCCGAAGGCAATTACGCCATCTTCACCATGGACCGGCCCGACCGGCTTAACGCCCAGGGCCTGACCATGCGCCAGGAATTGCGAGATGCGTTAGATGAATTTGCCGCTGATCCGGAGATGCGAGTTGGCATCCTCACTGGTGCTGGACGGGCGTTTTCTGCTGGGGCAGACCTAAAGGAAATGTCAGCCAACACCAGCAAGACGGCGGCTTTGTCTGATGAGCAGCGGATCGAAGGTTACCGGAGTAATCAACCCTTTGGCAGACATCCAAAGCCGTTCATAGCGGCCGTAAACGGTCTGGCCATCGGAGCGGGTATGGAAAGGGCATGTGATTGCGATATAAGGATAGCCTCCACCGAGGCCTATTTCGGCTTATTTGAAGTGAAGCGGGGCATCATGGCCAATTACGCCATCAATAATCTGTCCCGGTTGATACCTTATGGCGAGTCCATGTACCTGATGCTGACCGGGGACACCCTTGCAGTTGAGGAAGCCCACCGATTAGGGTTTGTCCACCAGGTCTTGGAACCGGATGAACTGGTGCCCAGGGCGGTTGAGATCGCGGAGATGATCGGCTCCAATGCACCCTTGGCCGTACAGGGAACCAAGGCCGTGTCCCATTTCTGGCGTCGGTACGGCTTGGAAGAATCCATGGAATATACCGCCAGGGTGGGAAACCAGGTGTTGGGCTCTGAAGACGCATCGGAGGGTCCCAAGGCTTTTTCAGAAAAGAGGTCACCGGTTTGGCAGGGCAGGTAAGGTGCTGATAAGTTATTATCATGGTTGGGAATATTAATTGTGGATTTCCATTGGAATAACCACTGGAATAACCGCTTCAAGATATAACTATGCTGAATCATGCGCCTCTGCTGCCTAAGGTCAAGAATGCCTACTATGGATGGTGGGTCCTGGCTTCGACTTTCCTGTTGGGAACGTTATCGGGCGGCATCTTCTCCAACAGCAGCGGTATCTTCTTTGGCCCCATAAAAAGGGACCTGGGCCTGAATAGTGCCCAGACGGCTCTGATCTTCAGTTTGGTCAGGGCCGAAGGCAGCATCGCCGGTCCGATCGTTGGGCGACTTGTGGACAGGTTCGGTTCACGCCCCATGATCATCTTTGGGGGCTTGCTGGCCAGCTCGGGATTCATCGCCCTCCATTGGGTCCACAATTACATCCTATTCATCGTTATATTCGTCGGCGTGGTCGGGGTCGGCAAGAGTTCCGGGTTGGGCCAGGTACTGATCAGCGCGGTCAACCGATGGTTTATACGCCGCCGGTCCCTGGCCATGTCTATCTGCATCACCGGGTTTTCCTCCGGTGGGGCGGCGATCCTGCCGCTGATCACCTTGGGTGTCAGCACCATTGGATGGCGCGATGTGATGTTGTACTCCGGCATATTCATGGGGTTGATCGTCATCCCGTTGGCATCGCTGGTGAAACATTCTCCGGAAAGAGAGGGCATAGGACCTGACCTGCCGTTCCCAGTGGAAGGTGACGAGGAAGAGCCGGTAGCGCCGGTCGACTTCACCGTGCAGCAAGCCCTGCGTACCAAGGCCTACTGG
>CAYVIG010000082.1:0-10338 GCA_964451445.1 uncultured Dehalococcoidia bacterium | reverse complement strand
AACAAACTAGCATCCCCACAGTCGAAAGATTACGTCAGTTTTTCTACCGTGAGTCGTTTGCGGTTTTTTGTCTACTTACGGTTGCTGTCTCATTCAACCTTATTAATTTATTGCCCAGCTTCTTGGTTGATGTCACTGACGGCACTGACATCGTACTCCACACTCTACTCTCCGAATCAGTGGTACAGTCTATTAAGGATGGTAGGAATTTCACCGACCCGTGGCAGGGCACCATGGGTTTGGGACACCCTCTATTCCATTACTACCAACACCTGCCACATGTAATTGTGGGGTTATCGTACTTCTTAACCTTCGGTACCACTTCTGTTGCCGACATATTACACTGGTCCACATATGCCCTAACCAGTATATTTCCACTTTCAATTTACTTGTCCGCCCGAAAGTTGGGTTTCGACCGACTTATCTCCTGCATGAGCGGACTCGTCGCATCAGTTATTGCCACCAATGCTATTTCTGGGTACAGCTACTCCAGCTACCTAGTAGGTGTGCAAGGCCTGTATACCCAGCTATGGGCCATGGTACTACTGCCTCTCGCGCTTGCCTTCGGATATCAAACAATACGGGAAGGGCGTGGCTATTTCTCCACCGTCTTATTGTTATCAGCAACACTCATGTCTCATCTACTTTATGGTTACATGGCGTTCATAACACTGGGTCTATTACTATTTGTTACTCAAATCCGTTTCAAACTGGACGTCAATCGTCAAGCCGGAACAAACTCCAGAGTCCATCAAAGACGATCTCGTCATTCCAGAAGTTCTCGCACCCCTAAATCAAATCGCAAACCATTGGAGAACACTGAAAGCACTGTCTATGAGCCAAGTTTTTTTGGAAGTTTAAGACGTCTTTTCCTAATTACTATATTAGTTATATTCATTACATCTTTTTTCCTTGTTGACTTTGCCCAGGACTTTCGGTTTTTTAATTCTAGCCCATTCATAGACCCACTGCTTTATAATTCCCATGGCGCTTCCGTAGTGCTAAACGGGTTGTTCCAAGGTGATTTATTCGATTTCAAACGGTTTCCTTCACTAACTATTTTAGTGTGCGCTGGTCTAGTCATTTGTTTATTTAATTGGAGGAAACCCCTCTACCTCCTACCTGTAAGTATATTCATACTTTGGCTACTGATGTTCTTTGGCAGGCACACCTGGGGCAGTCTCTTGGACGTCCTCCCATTGAGCACAGACCTACTCATGTTCAGATTTATTGGCGGTGTCCATTTAGGTGGAATTTTCCTCATGGGCGTGGCCTTGGGTACCGTCTGGAGAAAGGTAATTGCCTACTCCAACAATTGGTACACCTCGATTGCCGTAATCTCGACCCTAGCGATCCTTTTGCCAGTTTTCATAGAACGCAGATCCTATGTCAACGACCTTACCAATGCAGCGCAACAATGCAGCGTCCTCGAAAATTCCGAAGAGACCGACGTGAGAATGGCATTTGACGAGCTTAAGAAACTTCCAAAAGGTCGGATATATACAGGCAAGATTCATTATGATCTTGGTAACTGGGGTATGGAATATTCTGTAGGGTGCACCCTCCTACAGACACTTGCACTTACTGATGGCCTGGATACCGTGCCCTCTTTGTACCACCGGTATTCGTTGACCAGTGACATATTAGATGAGTTTGACGAGACTAAATTGGAGCACTACAACCTATTTAACGTCCGATACGTAATCGCACCTGAAGAACATAGCTTCCCAGATTTCGTTCAACGTCTGGGGAAATTTGGCCAGCACCATATTTACCGTGTCGAGACCAGTGGCTACTTCGACCTGGTTGATTCAAATAAGACTTTCGCCTTGAACAAAGATAATTTTTTACCCACAGTAGCGAGTTGGTTAGGCAGCAATAGGACCAAAAATAAACAACACCCGGTAATATCCATGGATAATACCGAACTCGAAATCGATTATGCAGAGGCCGACATCCCACTAGACGAAAATCGGGGGATTATCATAATGGAAGAGTCCGGAAACAACTATTACACAGCAAACGTAGCCATTAATAGGGAAAGCACAATCATGTTGAAGGCCAGTTACCACCCCAACTGGCATGTCACAATCGATGGAAGTGACGAGAATGCTCTTATGCTGATGCCAGGATTCGTCGGTGTTAGGATCACCCCCGGTGATCATATTGTGAAATTCGAATACCAATCACGTCGTCTGCGAGCAATTCTGCTCATTTTGGGAATCCTCATATTACCTGCTATTGCCGTAGCTGAGAGAAAGCACGAAACGCTCTCTCATTGGTTTAAAGGGAAAATCCGAACACAAAAACCACAGGATAAATTTTCGGCCTCAAATTAATGATATTTTCGATCCAAAATATCGATATAACTTCTGACTACACCGATAACTGATCTGAGGTAACTCAGTGATAGAGTGCTTGCTTCTTAAGCAAGGTGTCTTGAGTTCGAATTCCATCGCCCGCTACACGCAAACAAAGAGTGGACGGTGATGCGTCCACTCTAATTTTTCCCTATGGGACAGGTTGACCGTTACTCTAGGAATCTTCCGGCGGCCAGGAATAATCCTAAGGGGAACGTGATACCAACTTTTAGGATGAACACTATTGTGGCAAACGGGGAAACTAACAACGCTGGTAAAGTGCCGAATCGATACTTTATTGACGGTACCCACTCAAGGGAAGACGACACGAAATCGAGGTATCCGTCCAGCCGTCTTTCCCATTTGTTATTTTCCATCGACCCCCCAAAGAATCTGCTGTTCGGCTTGAGTACCGCGCATCGGTCATAATCTCGCTCCGATCTATCCGTGCGTTGACAAACAAATCGACCCAAAGTCACATAAGCGAGACTTTCATTGCCCTATAATTTGCCCGGTATTGTCATTCTACTTTAGACCAACCCCTCAAGCGACGGACTAATTACCCCGGTCCTTATTACGACTGGTTTCGCCTCTCACATACAGCATTCCGTCGTAATCCGGTTCATGACAAGGCAGGACTCTCGCTATGTCGCGTGGCCAGATTTTGGTTTTTCGAATTCATCTATAGCCTATCGCAGTTTATTACGTATTCGACTAAATAAATCCCGTAGATGTAGACGATATTTTTCGTCAAGTATCGAGGGTTTGCACTCAATTGTTTATACGGTTATTTGACACTTGACGGATACCGAATTACACTCCCCGTGGGTGTGTCGGTACTCAACAAATTAAGTACGTAACATAAATTTTTGGCAACACAATCTCGCTATTCGTCAGCGAATTTGTTAAGGGAGCGTAACTCTGATGGCAGAAAACGGTCAAGAGTCCCAAGGACTTGATGCAAGCACGCAAGCAAATGCGTCAGGAGACAAACAATCCATGCTGCTAAAGCTCGCTGAGCGGACCGTTGTCCAGGCAGAAGCATTGGCACAAGAGATCACCGAACATGCCAGGCAAGAGAGTGAGGCTGAGGGTGCCAAGATAATCGCCCAGGCTTCCGAAAAAGCCAAGATAGACGCTGATCAGACCATTGAAAACGCCAAGCGTCGAAGTGAGACCCTCATCAGTGAGGCAGCGGCTGAGGCCCATGAGGAAAGCGAAAAGACCTTCAAGAATGCCCAATCTGAGAGCGAGAAGCTGTTGATCAAGGCCCAGTCTGAAAGCGAGAAGATGCTCAGCAAGGCGCAAGGAGACAGCGAAAAGATCTTGAGCAAGGCCAAATCCGATGCTGAATCGGACTTGGCCTCGGCACAAAACGAAGTTCAGGAAATCTTGGGTAAAGCCCGTCTTGAGGCCCAAGCCATCATCAACGCCTCCCAGACCAGGGCAGAAAGCACCGAGTCCAACGCCCGCTTGAAAGCTGAGTTCTTCATTCGGCAGACCACCCAGAGCGTTTCCGACGGTATCCGTTCCTCAGTGATGGAGATCTGCAATACCCTTCTGCCGACGGTAGAAGAATTTGGCAAGGACTCCACCGAAACTTTGAACGCTGACAAGTCAGCCTCGATTGAGACTCCAATCCTGGGGGAGGGCGAAATCGACGAAAAGTTGGACTCCTCTGCCGACGAATCTGAGGACTCGATTAAGCCATCGACCTCTAAGGGTAAGGCCGCAGCCAAGAAGAGCCTGGCCGCCTAACACACTCCATGGAGAACCAAAAGACCCCCGTGACGACTACGTCACGGGGGTCTTTTAATTTGGCCGCCTCAAGTTAGCTTGGGTCTTATTGGGTGACTTCTGTCGGTCCGTTCTCGGCCAGTGCTTCAAGTTCGGCCACTTTGGCGAAATCCCTTTCCGATTCTTCGTAATTACCCAGGCGGTTATAGGCCACTGCCCTGTTGTGATAGGCCTCTGCATAGGCGGGGTTCAACTGTATGGCTTCGCCGTAATCCAATATGGCGCGGTCGTACTGTGCCAGTTCGTTCAGTGTGTTCCCCCTGTTTATATAAACATCGGCCTCGGTGGGTGCCAAGCGGATCGCTTGGTCGTAGTCCCGGAGAGCTCGTTCCGGTTGGGAGAGGTCGTTGTTGGCATTGCCCCGGTTGTTGTAGGCCACGGCGTATTCCGGGTTGTTCCGGATGGCCTCGTCATAGTCCTCGATGGCACGCTCGTTCTCGCCCAGAGCGTGGTAGGCTGTCCCCCGGTTGTTATAAGCCGCCGCATTCTCCGGGTCTCGTGCGATCGCCTCATCGTAATTCGCTATCGCACGGGCATTCTCACCAAGGGCTCTGTACGCGTTTCCGCGATTGTTGTAGGCGACAATATAGTCGGAATTTATCCTGACAGCTTCGTCGTAATCTTTGATCGCGTCGGCGATCTCACCCTTTTCGTAATTGGCGATGCCGCGGTTGTTGTATGCGGCGGCGGATTCAAGATTGAATTCCACCGCTTGGTTGTAGTCTTCGATGGCTCGGTCGTTTTGGCCAAGGTCGTGGTAGAGCTTGCCACGGTTGTGGTAGGCCGCAGAGTAGCCTGGATCCAAGCGCAGGGCCTCATCATAGGCCTCAATAGCGCTTTCATATTCGCCCATGGCGGAATATGCTACGCCCAGGTTGAAATAAAACCCCGCACGTTCGGGTGAAGCCTGATTCATCCTAATCCTTCACGGCGAGCCGCTGTTAGTACCACCGCGTCGAGCCGAGTATAACATTTTGAGCCTGAAACAGCGTGAAACCCAGGCGCTATTTTTGCTAACTAAACCAATTCACGAATCAAAATTAACCCAGATTTCCGTAATAATTTCAGCACCACATTGAACCTATGGGCTGGGCCTTAGGCCCATCGTAGAGAAATCAGCAGTGGAAAAATTAGACCACCGGGAGCATTATTCCCCAGCGGTTGGGGATAATTCAAAATGCCGCGAATCCTAGCAATCCTATTGTCTTTGACAGTCATGGGTTTGTTGGCCTGCGGCACTTCAGCCACACAGGGCCCGCCGACCGAAAGCCCATCATCAGCGCAAACTGCCGAATCGTCATCCGCCCAGTCAACGAGCACCCCAGCAACTGAATACACTGCCGCAGCCGCTCCTGGTGCCAGCATGAAAATTCAGCCTGCGGTTGGCCTCGACGTAGGTGATTTCGTCCCTGACTTTGATTTCACTCTATCCGACGGCACCGGACAATCAACCGCTGCCCTAGCCAGCCAGGGCAAACCGGTGTTCTTGTTCTTCTTTACAACCTGGTGACCCGTCTGTCGCTCCGAGTTGCGGAGCATGAAGGATATCTACCCAGAGTTTACCGAAGATGTGGATTTTTACGCCATTGGCCAGAGTCAATTCGAGAGCATCGAAAAGCTGGAGTCCTACGCACAGACGGAGGGCTACCCGTGGCCGGTGGCCGAGATTGACGCCGGAATCTTACAAGACCTGAAGATACTTCAGCAGTCCACCAAGATCGCCTTTGACCACAAGGGCGTCATCGCCTACCGAGCCGGTTACGCCGACGGCGGCGCTGAGAAATGGCGGCAGGTATTTGCTGATCTTGCCGCTCGATCGGGCGACTGAATTGACACCCCATGGCAGCGGTGCTAGCGTCTACACTGGCGCAGACAGTGAAGGGCGATCATTTCCCGAGGAGACACCGAAACACCATGAAGTTTAGTAACTTCCTATTCCCCGAAAGCAAGACCCCCGAAGGCGATTACGATGTCATTGAAGAATCGCTTCGGGAAGCGGAACTTTCCGAAGAACTAGGTTACGACACCATCTGGCTAGCCGAGCACCATTTTGACGGTGGTTGTGCCTACGTGGACCCAACCACCTTTGCCGCCGCTATAGCCGCCAGAACCAAGAAGATCAAGATCGGGTTTGCCGTGGCCCAGATGGCCCTGCATCATCCGATCAGATTCGCCGAGCAGATCGCCCTGGTGGATAACATCAGCAAGGGCCGCATGGTCGTGGGTGTCGGTCGGGGCACCGCCTATAACTTCTACGAGTTCCGTGGGTTTGGCATAGATCCAGACGAAGCCCATGAAATGCTGCTGGAAGTGGAAGATATCCTGGTTAAGGCCTGGACCACCAAGGATTACAAGCACGAAGGCAAGTTCTGGCAGGTGGAATTGCCGGAGCTGCGGCCTCGGGTGTACCAGAAGCCCTACCCCCCGATGATCCGTGCCTGTTCCGGCTTAGAATCTACGCTGGAGATGGCCAGAGAAGGCCGCCCGTTCATGATGAACGTCCAGAGTGATGAGGTCACCAAAGACCGGATGAACCAGTATCGGGCCACCATGTCCGAGGCCGGTCACTCTGATGAAGTCGTGGCCAAGGGCGTGGCTGACTCCTGGGTTTGGCGCAACATCTTCGTGGCCGAGACCGATGCGGAAGCGGAGAAGATCTGTGTCCCTTATTTCAAAGAGATGCGGGCTTATCTCCAGACTAACCGCGATCGTATGAACACCACCGATGAACTGCGGGCACAGGCCTCTGGGGCGGTTGGAGCAGCCAGAAACTCATTGGAACACGGCGTGGTATTCGGATCACCAGACACCGTATCTGAGAGAATTCAGCAGGCATATGACTCCGGCGTGGGCGGCGTGATCATCCACTTCCGACTGGGCGCCATGCCCTACGAAGTCTCCGCAAACAGCATGAAGCTGTTCGCGGAGAAAGTCGCACCTAATTTCAAAGACTAGGGTCTAACCTGCCCTTTAGACAGGCTACCTCTGGCCAAAGAACTCTACTTCGAACCTAAGGGTGGCGTTCGGGGGAATCACCCCCCCGGCGCCGCCTGCTCCGTACGCCAACTCGGGTGGCATGATCAACTCCACCTTGCCGCCGACGTTCATGGTTGCCACGCCCTCTTCCCAGCCTTTGATCACCCGTCCTGCGCCAAGTGGGAACTCAAATTGTTGGCCCCGATCAACTGAGCTGTCGAACTTGGTTCCGTCCATCAACCATCCGGTGTAATGGACCGACACTGTCTTTCCAACTTCAGCCTTTTCTCCCGTTCCGACAACCAGTGTCTTGATCTGCAGCCCTGAAGCCGTTGTAACTGTATCTTCTGCCATGTTTACCTCTGTTTCAGTTTCTGAATTAGTGTTTGCGTCGGTGCTTGAATCGGAATCGGAAGACGACCCACATGCCACTCCAAATATCGCCATGAAAGCCAAGATCAAAAGCCAGCGCATGAGTTCCAGCCTCCGTGTTCTTGTAATTCGCGTCCATTTGCGCCCAAAAATGGTAGCACACCGCTAAATGCGATGAGACAAAATTGCTTTCCGATACCTGCTATTTAGACTATGATATGAACCTAAATATAATTTGGGAGGCGCATCGATGACCGATGATTTCAGACAGCGGGTAGAGGCTGCCAAGGGCAAGACCAAACCCGTGAGCGCTGTGGAAAGCAAGAAGCAACTAGACGAGAAACCCGAGATCCTATTGATTGAGACGCGACTCAAGGAGAACGTTCCCCTGAGTGAGCAGGTCGACAACACGATCTTTATCTCCGTGGAAGAACTGGACGCCGCCGCAGAGGATCGGTCCAAGCTGGATCCACGTCTGTCGGACCCCAACGTTCAGATTATCACGACTTGAAGACTGGGTAATAGGGCAGCCGTTGGCGCCCAAATACTCCAAGAGATGGGATTCGATAACGTGACCTACATGGCAGACGGGATGGAAGGCTGGAAAGAAGCTGGATTCGAAACCAAGGAATAGGTCCAACCTAACTCATTCTGAGTTGACTAAATTAAGTGGTGACAAATGGCTGAGAGAGTCTGGGACAAGTTCCTATCGGAGCAGGACAAGGCTCACGTGGCGCTAGCGGAAACCAAGCAGGTGGGATTCGGTGAAAAGCCTGCCCTGTTGCTGATTGACCTCTACCGCTGGGTGTTTGGCGACAAACCTCAGCCGATTATGGAAGCCACCAAGGAATGGCCGTCCAGTTGCGGTCTGGCGGCCTGGGACGCTATCCCGGCCCTCCAGACGCTGCTGGCAGCCGCTAGAAACGCGGGCATACCGGTGGTGCATGCCACCGGACGCGAAGACGACGGACTGGCTGGTTGGAGCGTGGGCCGCGAGATTTACGGCAACTCCGATCGCAGCCCCGAAGCCGTCGAACGACGCGACCGCCGCTTTGACATCATCGACGAGGTCGCACCCATCGACGGCGAACCGGTCATCCGCAAGAGCTCACCTAGCGCCTTTTGGGGCACGCCACTGATGGGACACTTAAATGCGCTGGGCGTAGACACCATCATCGCCGTGGGTGAGTCCACCAGCGGTTGTGTCCGGGCCAGCGTGTTGGACGGCTGCACCAGTCGTTTCCGCATGATCGTCTGCGAAGAGGGCGTGTTTGACCGGCACGAGGCCGCCCACGCCATAAATCTCTTCGACATGAACCAGAAATACGCCGATGTCCTACCTTTGGCAGATGTACTGGAGTACCTGGGAGAGGTGGGAGCCAAACGGGCTTCTGGAGCCTAGCCCCACGCCTAGAAGACCTACGGGCTGGTTGATTGGGAATTGAGCCTGTGGTAAATTAGCTGTAATAGATTGTCCGGCAACGATTGGAGATTCGCATGGCCTATGTCACACCTCGCGAGGGCGAGAACCCGGAGAGCCTGGTAAATAGATTCCGAGCCTCGGTTCAACATTCGGGCATATTGCGCGAACTCAAAGACCGTCGCTTCTTCCGGTCCAAGGCTCAGAAAGAGCGTTTGGCAGCCCAGAGGGCCGCGCGCCGTCGCCGTCGCCAAAACCGACGCTAGGCCGCCTTCAACTGTCTCAACCTTGACTGGATGGGGCGATTGGACGTGTCACAAATCGATGTCTTTATCAGGCGGCCATTTGAGCCGCCTGTTTTCGTGAAGGCCACAGTACGGCCTTTTTCATTAATGGCCTATAGCCGCTGAAATCGTGCCCACGCCCCCATTGAGAGGCCCATTAGGCGCGTTGACAGCCAAATGTGCCGCTGTTAAATTGGGTTGGTTGCCCTTAGCATTTGTCCATTGGGATTGCCAAAGGGTATTCACATTCAGGAGTGTACCCGTGCCTCGATACGATTACCGTTGCGAAAGCTGCAAAGAAGAATTTGAATTGGTGCAGACCTTCGCAGAAGCCGGCAAAGGAACTTGCCCAAAATGTTCCGGAGAAGGACAACGGGTATACCACGCAGTCCCCGTCATTTACAAAGGCAGCGGTTTCTACACCACCGACTACGGGCGACCAAGCCCTCCCGTTGAAAGCAAGAGTAGCGACAGCTCTTCGTCGTCTGATTCCAAGGCTTCCACCGACTCCAAGGCCTCATCGGATTCAAAGTCTGACACTGCATCAAGCTCAAACAGCGACAGTTCTTCTGCTTCGTCTTCTGAGTCCAGCAGCGCTTCCTCCACTCCGGCCAGTTCCAGCTAACCAGGGTATTTGCCCTCAAAGTTGGCTGCAGCCCAGTGTTGAACTATCTCAGTGGCCCAACCGCCTCTTTCCCTAAAAATCTTTGAGTAGAATTTCAGCGATGAGCAGATGAGAGCACTGGTCCAAAGAGTCACTGAGGCATCTGTTTCCGTGGATGATGAGATCGTGGGCGCAATTGGACCTGGATTGGTCGTCCTACTTGGGGTGTCCAAAGACGATGATGAAGTTGATGCCAAGTATCTGGTGGAGAAGGTCTCGAACCTGCGAATATTCGCCGACAATGACAACCGCTTCAACCTGTCATCCATGGATATAGGTGCCGGATTGCTGATGGTAAGTCAGTTCACCCTCTACGCCGACACTCGCAAAGGACGCAGGCCCGACTTCAATCAGGCAGCAGGCGCGGATGACGCCAAGCGTCTTTACGAACATACGGTCCAGTTGTTTCGGGAGACAGGGCTGACAGTAGCCACCGGAAGATTCCAGGAGCACATGCTGATCACC
>CAYVIG010000081.1:0-10490 GCA_964451445.1 uncultured Dehalococcoidia bacterium | reverse complement strand
ACGGGAACGCATACCCATCATGGTCGTTGGCGCGTGTGTCGATACCCGTTCCTGCGCCGCAGCCCACGCCTGTGCCTGGGCCGACACCCACTCCTGTACCGGGGTCTACACCGACGCCTGTGCCAACTCCTGTACCGCCAACGCCGACACCGGAGCCGACACCGACACCGACACCGACGCCTATGCCTATGCCTGATGTAGACCGAGAGATCTTGATCAACGAGGAGGTCACAGGCACCATCTCAGTGGCAGGAGCCTTCGAACCCTGGCTCCTTACAGTGGATGAAACCACGATAGTTGACATCTACATGTACTCGGAAACTGGGACACTAGACACCCTCGTAGCTCTGTATGAAGGGGACTCTGTTAGTCCGACAAGCCCTGTCGCTAACAATAACGACGACAATAACGCAGCAGTCCTCGCCGCAGTTTCCGCCGAGGTACTGACAGGACCCGTAGGAGGCCGCTATAACTCTGCCATCATGCAGGTCCCATTGTCTGGTGGATCGACCTATTCGGTCGTCCCAAGGTCTTACCGGAACCGAGGCACTGGCGATTACCACTTGAAGGTCGTTGGACCGGAAGCGGTAGAAACACCTGAGCCAGTTCCTCAGGACGAACGTGAGATCATAGTCGACGAAGGTGTCTCAGGCACCATCTCGGCGGCAGGGGAGTTCTATCCGTGGCTACTTACAGTGGACGAAGACACGGTAGTAGACATCTTCATGTGGACCGAGACAGGAGAGATAGACACCTTCCTGTATCTGTATGAAGGGGACTCTGCTAGTCCTATAAGCCCTGTATTAAAGAGTAACGACGACAATAACGCTGAGGTACTGGCTGGAGTTGCTGACGGGGTCCTGACCGGGCCTGTCGGAGGCCGTTACAACTCTGCCATCATCCAGGTCCAATTGTCTGGTGGATCGACTTATTCGGTCGTCCCAAGGTCTTATAGAGACCGAAGTACCGGCGATTACCGCTTGAAGGTCGTTGGGCCGAAAGTGGAAGACGCACCTGCCCCTCAGGTAGAACGGACGATCACGATCAACGAAGATGTCTCAGCAACCATCTCAGCAGAAGGGGAGTTCTACCCGTGGCTTCTTACAGTGACTGAAGACACGACAGTGGACATCTTCATGTGGACGGAGACAGGGGCGATAGACACTCACCTATATCTCTATGAAGGGGACTCTGCTAGTCGTGCAAGCCCTGCATTGAAGAGTAATGACGACAATAGGTCTGCTATACAGACCGCAGTCTACCGCGGGGTACTGACCGGGCCTGTCGGAGGCACCTACAACTCTGCCATCATGCAGGTCGCATTATCTGGCGGTTCTACCTATTCGGTCGTCCCAAGGTCCTATAGAGATCGAAGTACCGGCGATTATCACCTGAAGGTCGTTTCTCCTTAAAGGTCGTATTCCCTAACTCCTGAGCCGACGCCAACCGCAGGAGTTAGGGATGTCCCAAACGCGTTAGCTCCGCTTGAATCATTCACTATATCGACCGGAACAACGACGAGATGGACGAATACAGAAAACTTAGGGCACACCGTGACGTCAGAGACGGTATTCGCAAGTCCAACGCTAGGACTATATGACACGTTCACTTGCACGTTAGTTGAGCATAATCGATTCATTCCGATCTCGGATTTGAGTATAAATTTCCGATTACCTGTGCAACTATTGCAGACTTGATGAACTGTCTAAATATTTCCGTTCATCAGGTCTAGATAACAACCTCCCCAAAATGCTAGTCCCAGTGTCATGACTAGCATAGATACTCAATAGAATGCAGTTTTGAGATTGGAATTATCCCTTTAGCGACCTTGTTATATAATCAAAGAAGGGTTGTGCAAGGGTCGAGGAAAATCTCTGTTGGTGACACATGCTCTACTGTAGTAATTGCGATATTAAATACCCATCAGACCAGGGACAAAAATTCTGCGACAAATGTGGCGGTCCCGTGCAAATGATAGGAGACGATCCCATAGCGTCCGTAACTGATCCGGGAACCACCACAATCGAATCTTTAGCGCAACCCTTAGGGGATAACGTCGTGAACCTGGAGATGGCCAGGCAAACAGATCCCTCAACTGCCGGCGCATCTAATGTAGAGATAGGCGACAGAGTTACCAATGTCTACAACAATGTCAGTTCACAAGATTATTGCGCTTACGGCGGCGAACGAGTTTATCAAGACAAATCGTTCCGATGTCCAGAGTGTGGCCGAGACCCTATCTGCACTGACCACTTCGACAAAACCCTTAGGCTTTGCTCTTTTTGTGTTGAATCGCGCACTCAGGCGTGTTCCATGTGCAACACAAAAGGTCTATCCGATGACATGGCCAAATGCCCGAAGTGTCTGAAAATATTCTGTTCTGTTCACTCTAACGCTAACAGTGAACTTTGCCTCGAATGCTCCGAACAATGGGCCAATGTAGTAGCAGCCATGGAAAGCGGGGAAGTCGCAATCTCAATGGGGACTGTCATAGGTACCGACGAAATCACGATTAAGGGTGATTCGATAATAACTAAAGACGGTCACCCTGTAGCGACGATAAAAGAAAATACGTGGTATGCATCCCCCAAACAATGGTATCGGGTCAAAAACCAGTTGCTGGTGCAAGAAAAACAGGCAATGGGCCGTTTCTACCCTAATATGAATCTCGAATTCACAAAAGATGAAACCGCCCACTGGAACGGAACTGTAACTACCTGGTCAGGAAAATCATATTCGGTCAGATTATCGTACCCCGCTGCTTTCCCATACAGACCACCGAAGGCTTACGTGATAGAGCCAAAAATCGAGAGAAGCCGACACATATATCCAGATGGCCATCTCTGCCTTTTTCACAAAGACGATAAGGCGTGGCAAATCAACACGACGGGAGCAACAGTGATGTCGTGGGTCTCTCTTTGGCTACACTGCTACGAAGCTTGGCTTGAAACAGGAGATTGGCCACGACCAGAAGCAGACGAGTTAGAAATATCGCCCGCCTATTAAAAAATACGAATATTAGCCTACTCGCATATATTGTCCGGGCTAATTTTCATTTGTTGGCGTAGAACAAATTTATGGAACCGCACGATTCTGCTGCATTGATACTAGTAGTCTCCGAGAAAGTACAAAAGCTACTCGTTGAGCAAAGTAAAGGTTCCTCATTATCAAAACCGCGTCTATGGCAAGAATGTATCGGAATATTTAGACCGGATGAAGGTCATATCCGGCTAGAAACTACCGATCCTAGCAACACCTACCCATACACAAACCTCCCTCGCATCCTACCCTGCCTAGTGGCCGGAGATGCATTTAGTCCTATTTCAGATAACTCAATATTTGATTCGATTGATCTCACCACCCCGTTTTTATTGTTGTCCGTTAACACAGAATCCCCGAATTCGATGTCGGGTTACTATCTAGATCCCGATAAACGAACAAAAACTTTAATGTCAGTCGAATTAATAGGTGATCCATCTCGGGCTTTTGACCGAATAATGCCTCTCGTTGACGTATCCAAGATGCAACAAAAGAAAGTTGCTGTGATTGGACTCGGAAGCGGGGGCGGGTTTGGTGCGGTCGAATTAGCTAAATCCGGGGTTAGTTCCTTCATTCTTGTCGATTTTGATCGGTTGCAGGTGGAGAACATATCTCGTCATACCTGTGGGTCAGTTGATATTGGACGTTGGAAAACCCGGGCAATCAGGGACAGAATCATTCAACACAACTCCTCCGCAGTTATTGAATGTTACGAGATCGATGTAACAGAACAAACGGAGTTATTAGAAACCATCGTCGATTCTGTAGACCTAGTATTCGTAGCTACGGACACCGAGATGTCCAAATATATGATTAATGAAGCTTGCGTATCAAAGCGAGTTACCGCCGTTTACGGTGGCGTATATGAGCGTGCATTCGCAGGAGAAGTAGTGCTAGTAACTCCAGACCGCGGCGGCTGTTACGCATGCGTTCGTCACGGCCTAGCAAATACTTCCGGAACGATGTCTATAGCGTTAGGAGGGGATTATACTGACGAACCCGATATGCCTCACGAACCTGGCTTAGGTATCGATGTTGGATTTATAGCTAATTTACACGTACGGATAGCTCTATCAGCGTTAAGCGAAGAAGATATACCAATTTTCAACAACTCAGATGACCAAATGATTATTTGGGTCAATTCAGCTAAACCGAGCGATGGACCATTATTTGGTACACCTTTGTCTAGATATTTCGTGACAGTTCCGAGAGTACCGGATTGCCGAACCTGTGGGATTCTCCCTAATATCGAAGAACCAGACAGAAGCAATTATGAATAAGTATTCAATCTCACAAGATGTCATAGAAGCGATTGAAATTGAATGCAGACGCAACCCTGAAAAAGAAACCGGAGGGATACTTGTTGGGGCTCGGACCGATTCGCACACAATCGTAACTCACTGTTCTGGCCCAGGGTTGATCTGGAATAGCTCAAAACACCACTTCACCAAAGATACAGATTACTCTCAACAAACTCTAAATCTCTTGAATGAGTACTTCGGTGTGAACTACCTTGGGCTGTGGCATAAACACCCCATTGAATACCCTAATCCCAGTCAGGGAGATGTGTTAAATGCCATGGACGAAATCTCGAATATAAACATAGGGTTAAATGAACTCTTGACCCCTATATGCTCATTAACGGATAGCAGAGTAACAATATCCCCGTTCGTCATCCGTGATGGTTCAGCTCATCAGATAGATTGGGAAATATCCCATGGCGGCAACACAGTAATCGACGAATTATCAAAGATATGTTGGTACGACTCGCGGGTAGGGCGAGAACGATTAGATGATGAAATAACAAGGCTGCAAGATCAGAAACTAACCGTACAAGTAACTAAAAGTGAAGACGGTAGATGCCGTATAAGAGCTTCTACTGATAATCGGAAGAGTGAAGAACTAGTATTTCTTTGTCCACGGGATTACCCGTTAAGCTCACCATTTACAGCAATATTAGACAAAGATACCAATAAATATGTACCCGCTCTATCCCAGCATATCTCGGACTGGAATATGTACAAATATATGAGCGACGTAGCTAGGGAATTAGCTTTTGTATAAAACTTTGAAATCCATTTAGCTTATGTGATTGAAAACGGATTCCTACCAATTAATCGGGTAGATCAAGGTATTACCCGAAAGACCTTTAAGTTCTACCTCCAAAGGCGACTCAAATTCCAACTCACTGAAACTAGCGGTCATTTCTTTCAATATGGATGATACGAGAATTTGGTTCTCTCTAGCGTGAGATGATATCCGTGACGCTAGAATAACGTTCCTACCGAAGTAATCCTGGTTCTCCCGAATGACCTCTCCCGCATGCAGGCCCATTCGGACTAAGATAGACTCCCTTCGAGTCGATTCGTTATGTTCTCGCAACATCTTCTGGATTGTTATAGCGCAAAGAATTCCATTCAATGCGCTCGGAAATGCCAGCATAAATCCATCGCCCATGGATTTTATTTCATACCCTTTGAACACTGTTACCTGTTCTCTAACGATATTGTTATGCTCTCGAAACAACTCCTGAGCAGCTATGTCACCAAGCCTATCGGTAATCTCGGTAGACCCTTTAATATCGCTAAAAAGTATGGTCATAGTCTCATGACCAGATGACACTGGGGGAAGTAGGTTCGTAGTTCCATTCGCGTGTCCCTTAGTGCCTCCAGCCACTAGATGATTACTTCTAACTGTATCTATGGATTCGGCGATTGTCCTACTTAAAATTCCAATGTCCTGGCTATCAGGCGAACCATTAAAGCTTAAGAATTCTGACTCTTTACCGTTTGCAGCTAAAGCCATCCCAATCTCTCGGATAGCGCCTTCCATATTTGGACTATCGGTTCCTTGCAGCGCTAGAATCTGTTCCGGCGTATATCCTTGCAATGATCTCGTCTTAGCCAGTTGGAGTAACAATTCGCCTTGTTCAGGTCCAGCGAAAGCTATCAGCGTTTCAATGCCCACCTTTGATAACGCTTCTATTTCCTCTAGCTTACGTTTGTGATCCTCATCTTTCTCTTTCAATTTAATTGCTAATGAAGCTGCTTCTCTTTCAAGCTCCATCATGCCTTGTTTATGCTGAATATCTAAATCGGAATTAGCTAGGCTGACATAGTCTTCTCTTTTGATTTCTTTATAGCGCGCGTACCACTCCAGGCCCAGACCAACGATATTGGGATTAATGCCCGGTTGATTCGACGTCTGTTGTTCAAGCTCTTGTTGATTCCCGGAGCGTAAAATTTCCCGTCTATGGTCAATAGACAGCAGAACTTTATCCCGTTCGATTTCCCAAATAGATTGGATTTCAATTCCACATCTTAAATCTTCTAGTACGAGCCGTTCGTCACTTAATCCATACTGATGGATAAGTGAAATCCTCATACGTTCGTACTTTATCTCAAGTTCTAAGCGCTTAATTAATAGGGCATTTGCCTTGTCAGCATCGCCAATAAACCCTTGAACAGATTCAAATATCCGGTCTATCAAGTCCGCGGATATAAGTTGTTCCGGATCCATAGTCGCTACCAAGTCAACCAACCTGGCACTACCATCTAACAAAGAATATTGCCGTGAAATAACTTTCAACCGCAATATATTTAAAATGGATGCTCTTCTTCTGACGGGATACGCAATGATGGTTTCTTCCGTTAAAGCCAGAAAAGATGGTCCAGATATAGACGGGGATTCCGATATCACGACGCCAGACGTATCTTTTGTTGAAGAGATCACGTCTAAAACCGAATTATCGGAGTCTTCGATCCACATTTCTCTATAGATATCTACCGACAACTCTTGGCTGACAGTTAGTCCATAGCGCCCATTCACAGGAGAGATATTTAGAGTTAATTGGGCCGCAAATTCCTCGGCAAGATCAGAATCAAGAGATGGCCCCGAAATCACTTCTTTATCGAAGAACCCAGTGGCGAACGATTCTATTTCCGGCAACAGCAGATGCTTGATATCATCAACGGTAAGAACCTGTGGTTCAATTTCCAAGCAATTTGCTATCGCCTCAGGGTCAGATATTTGAAGTTCTAGTTGACATACAAGCGTGATTGGTAGTGGGTCTTTAGACAGTAAGTTCTCGATGGTGAATTCGATACGGCGAGGAGCAATGTCTACAAAAACCAGCCGTTCAATTTGATTGATCGGAACGTCTTCAAGGTGATGTAACCCATGACTTAGGTGGGACCACTCGGTATTTTCCCCTCGGATTAAAGCGATTTGATGAGAATCAATCTCCAGATGCTGTTCCAATAAATGCTGTTGATTTTGTAAATCAACTACTAATACAACTGCATCGTTACTCGAATTTTCAGCAGATATGAAAACTGAAGACGACGTGTATACATCAGCTGACAGCAAATCACTGAACCGGATTTTATTGATAATCTGGTTCCCACAAAACCGACAAAACACCCAGGTACTATCGATCAGGTTCTGACATGATTCACAAACAGGCAAAGCCAAATATCTCCCGTGTAGACAAACATCTTAGCTAACTCGTTCTGAATTAAGCATAGAATCGTTTCGAGCCTACTCTATTTTAGAGTATTTCGTGGATGATTCGAAATATATCTACCCATCCACAAACCATATCAACACTAACGATGCCTTTGGTCATTCTTGGTTGAGAACCTAGAACGCCCCACGTCATTGCCTCAATAACATTCAAGCATCAGATTGGTCCAGTGCCAGTATCCAGGGAAGGCATACTACACACACCCTGGTCAGGGTAAGTATTTATGCTTCTCAGGAGGATAATCCGTCTCCGAATAGGTTATTCGGAGACGGACTAGAGTTTAGTGGGGCGGTTACACTGCCGAGGTCATCATTCGTATTATCTGGGTGTTTATTCAACCAACCCACAGTTCATCGGGCCCTTTCAGACGGTTTAACCCTCTAGGATTTGACTCTCGGTTCGGCAACCTTATCGTTCTTTATAGCCTGGCATAACGCAGAGATTTCTTTCTCAGAGAATCAAGATCCGACCTTCAACACGACCCGAACTTAATTCCAACAGCCCAATGCTTGGCACCACCTTGAAGCGCCGTTTGCCAGCCGCACCCGGGTTAAAAAATGTCAGCCCATCTCGTTTTTCATGGAAAGCATAATGGCTATGACCAAATACCACCGCGTCGATTTCCTGCTCAAGGTAAGGAGCTATTCCAGTATCATCACCAATTTCAGGTACCTTTACTATGTGGGTGAGATAGATTCGACAGTCTCCTAATCCGATAATCTCCACTGTGGGGTATTCCGACTCTGGACCTTCACGGTCGTTGTTGCCACGCACCGCCGTTACAGGTGCAATCTCGGTCAACTGCTCTATTATCTCTCCTCTACCGATATCGCCAGCATGGAGTATGTGCTCCACGCCTTCAAGTAGTAACGGCAAGCGTGGGTCATAGAATCCGTGAGTATCTGAAACAACTCCAATCAGCATGGCCCAGGTCCTAAGCGACCACCCGGTCTACAGCAGCAGTCAATTCCGCAGCCAACTCATTGGTGCAGGCCACGACCAAAAATGGCACGCGCTCCCATTCACCGTGAGACCTCATGTCAAACTGCACCCAATTACCAACGCCCTCGCGTACCAATACCGGAAAACCCGCAAGCTCGGCAAAGGCTAAGCCCGGCAATACTTCGTCGACTGGCTCATCAGGCATCACGTAAAAAGAGAAAACACCGGCAGCTATAAACGCATAAACAAATGAGCCACCTTTACCGTGAAGGGCTATTCCGGCATGTTCAGGGCGAGACAATGTCTCCTCTAAGGCCGCCATCCAAGGTGAAAGATACTTCATGCGGCCGACGTAAACCGCACCAACAACGCCTGTATCAGCAAGTGCAGTATGCCCTGCTAGGTCCGCAGTGGTGACTCGTCCACTCCTAAGAAATTCAATTGAAACCTGACCATCTTGACCAACTGAATAGATCATCCCAGCATGCACATCAAGGGTCGAGGCTACTAGGGGCTGGAAGGTATCGGCATCCCTGGCACAAACGACACTATAGACAGAATTTCTGATTTTACGTAAATACTCATCACTACCATCGATAGGGTCAAGGTCTATGCGTATGTCAGGGTTAGTGGTCCCAGAACCCCCGTGGTCATGTTCATGCCTAACCCAAGCGTTCAAAAGGCCTGGATTATCAGCTTGGTACTCAGCCAACACATCAGCGAAGAGTTTGTAAGCAACTTCATCAATCCCTATCTCGACATCTTCACTAGATTCGCGACCTTCCACCGTCCCCAAAATCCCTCTGCCAGAATTATCTTCGTCAGCGTCTAAAACCGTCTGGTGAAGACGACGAAAGTAATCATGAAAAAGCTCTAATAACAGTTCCACTGCTTACTCCTCATTCTTCGAGTTAGTTCCGTGGCTGAAAGATCGGACAAATTCAGTAAGCCTATTCTATAGCAGCCAGACCAGAAACATCTGTTTTGCGGTAGGCATGTCTGTTGCGATATCTTGGCGCTGTGGCTCAAATCTCTGATCTAGAAGTAATCGGAGCATAGTATTAAAAACGGACAGACCGATCTCTTCGAGATTTTACTGTTTACTTTGGTCTTGTTTACTGACAGGCAGCGGTTAATCCCGAGCTAAATTCTTCAGCGATACCTGGAGTTCCTTTCTGTTATCTCCTATATCTTGCCGAATTACTGTCTAGACTGATGGGCTAGGCGTAACTAAGGCGATATGTAGCATTGACATCAGATAGCCCAAATTATTAAATACAAACAGATTCATTAGTGCGGTTTTTCAATATTCCGCGTTTTATTAACAGATTCCCTCAAAGAAGGAGGAGTGAATGCCCAACCAAGATATCGCCCTGATGGCTCACCTTCTGCGCCGCGCCGGTTATAGCGCCAGCCGTGATGAAATCGAAACACGCGTGGCCCAGGGATACGACAGCGTGGTCAACGAACTGCTTAACCCAGGGGACGACCCAGGAATAGATGAAGACCTAATGTACCGCGCCTATCCTTCCTACTTCGACAAGGCCGCCATCGAGACCGGCCAGACCGAATGGGTCTACCGAATGATTAATAACAAATACCAGCTGAAAGAGAAGATGTCTCTCTTCTGGCACACAATTCTCTGTGCTGGTGACAACAAAGTGGATAACGCACGCACCACTGCGATCCAAATTGACAAGTTCCGAGACATGGGCATGGGTAACTTCAAGGACATGCTAATGATGCTGTCGACCGACCCAGCCATGCTCTACTACCTGGATAACATCGAAAGCCACAAGACGGCCGTCAATGAGAACTACGGTCGTGAATTGTTGGAGCTCTTCTCCATCGGCGTTGGTATGGACGGCGAGTCCAACTACACAGAGGATGACGCTAAGGCCTGTGCTCGTGCCTTCACCGGCTGGAACCTGGCCCCCCCCATCCCTGTCTTCCCTTATGGCCGAACCCCATTTGAGTTCCGGTT
>CAYVIG010000080.1:0-10492 GCA_964451445.1 uncultured Dehalococcoidia bacterium | reverse complement strand
ACAGAACCCTTGGCGGGTGTGCTAATCAGGGATTTCACCTTAAGCGAGGTAACGCGCTGTACTTCAGCGTCATTCTTGCCGTCAGTGGCGGGGTAGATGCGGTAGTCCATCTCGTGGAACCCGCCGTTAGGATGGTCCAAGACCGTGATCTTGTCCAACCATTTCACGGAGGCCATGCCGTACCAACCTGGGACCAGCAACCTGATGGGAAAACCATGGTCCTTGGGTAGGGTCTCTCCGTTCATCTTATAGGCCAGAAGGGTGTCTTCATTCAGCAGTTTTTCCATGGGCACACTCATTGCATAGGTCAGTTTTCCGCCTGAGTGGGGTTCTGTGCCAGAGTCGATGCCTTCAAACAAGACATCGGTGGCGGAGGGTTTGAGCCCCGCCTGTTCCAGAACGGTCTTGACCGAAACTCCCTTCCAGCGGGAGACGCTAACCGCACCGTTGTCCCATTGAACACCCTCTGCTGGGGGTTGCATGGTTGAGCGGCTATTGCCGGCGCATTCCATGAGACTGACGACTTCGTGACTGGGCATCTTTAGCAGGTCGTCGTAAGAGAGGTTCAGGGCGTTGTTGATCTCGCCGGTGACGGGGAGTGACCAATCTGAGGAATTGATTTGGGGAGCTGAGAAGTGGCTGCGGATGAAGTGGCCTTCAGTGGGGGAGATAGGTACGTCTAGGTTTGGCAGGAATACACCCGCGCAAAGGGGGTCTTCAGATAGAACATTCAGGTCTGCGTTGGATTCTTGATCCGGCATGACTGCCTCCTTATTTTTATACGCCAGCTTGACGATATTCGATAGGGACGAAAATCAAGTCACCTTTAGAGATGAAACATCAAGTTCTGGTTGATCTCAGGGTCCTGAGTTGATAGGAAGAATCAACAGAGAAGTTAAAACTGAACAACGGTACCGGCGTCTTGGAAAGGACTATTCGGTACCTTCGAGAAGGCTACAGTCGGTTGGCTAGGAGCCGCTAACCGTACACCCGTGGCTGGCTGTGGTGGCCATCAAAATTATGCCAATCAGGAAGAGAACAACGAATGCCCGTTGGGCGCGTAATCGAGGGAAGCGCATCCTAAATAACCACTCCGGTACCGTTTTTCAGATGGGGAGTCTGCAGGTTGTCCCCAGCCGTGCATAAATTGCTGTGGCAGTATATCTCAACTGATACAGGGCAGTACAGTACCCAAAAAGGGTCAGTAAATTCAATTGTCATAATCTTTAGCAGTCTGGCCTTGGCGTCAAGGACAAGGTGCCCTCTGTCAGTCTGATTTGCTGGTAATCCAGACGTGGGCCTGCACCTGGGATTGTGATAATATACGCCAAGGCTTATTTCCTATGTTTATCAACTAGACAATCCGTGCCCGTGGACGCCTAAATCCATTTCGAATTATTAAGAGCTAACAGCTAGGAGCGAGAGAATGCTTGAGTACAAGCCCAATACGGTCCTCTCCAATGAAGAATTTGACACAGTCGGATCCTCACCGATCCGCCATGACGGAGCTGACAAGGTAACCGGTCGCGCCAAATATGGGGCAGACACCATTCTGCCTGGGATGCTGTACGGAAAGATCCTTCGCAGCCCCCACGCCCACGCAGTCATCAAATCGGTGGACACCAGCGCGGCGGAGGTCCACCCGGGCGTCTACGCGGTGGTCACTTCCGCAGACTGGCCAGAGACTTCCATGAAGTTGGTTGACCTCGCAGAAGGCTCCATCCATAACCTGGGTTTCTTGAGTATGAATGTGCTCGCTAGAGGCAAAGCTCTATACAAGGGCCACGCCATCGCCGCGGTGGCCGCAACGAGCATCCACGTTGCCGAAGAAGCAATGGACCTAATCAAAGTGGATTACGAGGTACTAAAACCCGTATTGACCGCTGAAGAAGGCATGAAACCGGACGCTCCGATCCTGCATGAGCGGCTGGCATCCGTCTCCAGCCCCGCCCTGAGGCCCGGCGGACTACTGGATGATGACGCCGACAGCATGCGCACCAACGTAGCCAACGAGTTTGAATTCAACCTGGGAGACGTCGAACAGGGTTTCAAAGATGCCGATTTCATCGTTGAAAAGACAACCACAACCCAGGCGGTTCACCAGGGGTATATCGAGCCCCAAGCCGGCGTGGCTCAGTGGCAGGCAGATGGCAAATTGACCATCTTCTCCAGCAGCCAGGGGCAGTTCACAGTCCGTGACCACACCGCCCGGTTCCTGGGCATACCGGTGGGGCAGGTCAAAGCGGTCCCGATGGAGATTGGCGGTGGTTTTGGTGCCAAGGGCATCACCTACGTGGAGCCCGTTGCCGCGCTGCTTTCCCGCAAGGCTGGCCGTCCGGTAAAGATTCAACTGAATCGCCGTGAGGTCTTCGAGTCCACTGGCCCCACGTCGGGAACTCAGATCAAGGTCAAACTGGGAGCGACCAAAGAAGGCAAACTGATTGCCGCCGAAGCCGAATTGGTCTACGAAGCAGGCGCATTCCCTGGCTCTCCCGTCGGCGCTGGTATCCAGTGCATGATGGGTCAATACGACATTCCAAACGGCCATCTTAAGGCCGTCGACGTGGTGGTCAACCGCCCAAAGGCTGCAGCCTACCGAGCTCCAGGCGCCCCTGCTTCGGCATTTGCCATGGAGACGGCCATGGACGAGCTAGCGGAAAAACTGGGAATTGACGCCTTGGATTTCCGCTTGATGAACATCGCATCCGAGGGTGTACGCCGGGTAACTGGCCCCATGACACCACTTGTCGGTTATACGGAGACTTTGCAGGCAGTTAAAGACCACCAGCATTACAACACCAAGCTGGAAGGCAAACTTAGAGGACGTGGAATTGCCACCGGATGGTGGGCCAATAACTCCGGCCCCGCTTCGGCAGTCCTAGTGGTCAACTCGGATGGGACCGTCAGTTTGACCGAGGGTTCACCTGACATCGGCGGCAGCCGGTCCGCTATGGCCATGCACGTCGCCGAAGTCCTGGGTCTGCCCGTCACAGATATCAAACCCCAGGTTGGCGATACTGACACCATCGGCTTCACCTCCAACACCGGCGGCAGCAGCGTGACCTTCAAGACCGGTTGGGCCTGTTACAACGCCGCCCAGAGCGTGAAACAGCAGATGGTAGAACGTGCCGCCAAGATCTGGGAGATACCAGATACCGATGTCGAGTACAAAGAAGCGGTCTTGCAGCACATCTCGGACCCGGAATTAAAGTTGAATTTCAAGCAGATTGCCGCACGGATGATTCCCACTGGCGGCCCGATCGTCTGCTCCGCTGGTGTCAACCCTCCCGGCCCAGGCCCGTCCATCGGAGTCCACGTGGTCGATGTGGAAGTCGATACAGACACCGGCAAGGTGGAGATTCTCCGCTACACTGCCGCCCAGGACGCTGGAAAGGCCATCCACCCCGCCTACGTGGAGGGTCAGATCCAGGGCGGCGCAGTGCAAGGAATCGGCTGGGCTCTCAATGAGGCCTACATCTACAACGACGACGGCGCTCTGGAGAACAGCAGCTTCCTGGACTACCGCATGCCTACGACGCTGGATCTGCCAATGATCGACACGATAATCGTCGAGGTCGCCAACCCCAGTCACCCCTACGGTGTCCGAGGCGTCGGTGAAGTGCCGATCGTTCCTCCGATGGCTGCCATATCCAACGCCATCTACGACGCCATCGGCGTCCGGATGAACGACCTGCCCATGTCTCCAGACAAGGTTCTGGAGGCTCTCTGGGCCAAAGAAGGTAAGTAACAAAGGATGGCGGAGGTCTGGATACCGCCAAAGCTGCAGCAATTGACTGGCGGCAAGCAACAGGTTCAGGTGGAAGGCACCACCGTCCGCCGGCTGATCAATAACCTGGAGGCGCTCCATCCGGGTATCAGGGAATTCCTCTGCGACGATATGGAAGAAGACTTGGTTCCGGGACTCGCGGTGATCATCGACGGAGAGGTGAGCCTACTGGGTATGTTGGACAAGGTGCAGGAAAACAGCGAGGTGCACTTTCTCCCCGCCATCGGCGGTGGCTGAGGGATTTCCTCTCTGACTAAAACCGGAACGACAATGGCGGGGCCAGCGGAAGCGCAGGCCCCGCCTTTTGCTTATACGGGAACCTCTGCAGACAAATTGGAGGTCAAACATGGCTCACAACCAAGAACCGATCAGAGTAAGGCTGAAGTTCAGCCCACAATCCAAACGGGAAGTTAAGCGAGATACTCCCCTTAGGCAGGCGCGTACCTGCTACGGACACTTGGCCGGAGTTGCTGGCATGGCTCTGATGGACGAGATGCTAGGTTTGAAATGGCTTGAAGAAACTCCGGCTCCGGCCTCGGGAAACCGGGTGGGCTACGCTTTGACACCCAGAGGTTTACAGGCAATGGAGGAATTGGGGGTGCCCGTGGCTGAGGCGGCAAAGTCCACCCGGAATTTTGCTTTAGGCTGCCTTGACTGGACCGAGCCTGGTCATCACCTGGGCGGGGCTCTGGGCCGAGCTGTCACATCTTTTCTGACTGACAAAGGCTTTGTGGGTCGTACTCAAGGTATCAGAGAAGTTACTTTGCAAGGCAGTCCAAACGCCTGGCTTAACTCTGTAGCATAGGGCGACCTACTAACTTGAACTATGCCTGAAAAATTTAGGAAGTGTGTCTGACCGTGTATGTGATCGGAATCGACGTTGGTGGTACGTTCACCGACTTTGTTGTTGCCCAAGAAGGCCAACCTCCCCGCTATTTCAAGACAGCATCGACGCCCAATGATCCGTCAGAAGGGTTGATTCTGGGACTCAATGATGCGGCCGGAGCCCACGGCCTTTCTTTGGAAGATTTCCTGGCGTCGGCTGACATGATTATCCACGGCAGCACGGTAGCGACCAACACCTTGGTGGAACGCAAAGGGGCCAAGGTAGGCCTACTCACCACCGACGGTTTCAGGGACCTGCTGGAGATGCGAGAAGGCCTGAAAGAAGACCGATACAACCTGCGCATGACGCCGGTGGACCCGCTGGTACCCAGATACCTCCGAGCGGATGTTCCGGAGCGTGTACTGGCCGATGGCAGCGTGAAAGATTCCCTGGACGAGGATGCTTTGAACGCCGCATTGGACAACCTCAAAGACGAGGGTGTGGAGGCGTTGGCAGTCTGTTTTTTGTTCTCTTATCTGAATCCAGAACACGAAGACAGGGTTGGAGAGATCATCCGAGTCAAGTTCCCTGGGATGTACACCTCACTTTCTTCCCAGGTCATCCCGCAGATAAAAGAGTTTGACCGCCTCAGCACCACTGTCATTAATTCCTACGTGGGGCCGGTGTTGGGTCGCTATCTCGAGAACCTGCAAAATCGCCTGACCTCCTTCCAACAGGCTGGGGATTTCCTGATCATGCAGTCCAACGGCGGAGTTGCACCCATTGAGGACTCGCGTCGTCTGGCGGTGCGGTCCATCCTATCAGGACCCGCTGGAGGTGTTGCCGGAGCTGCTGCATACGGTGGATTGGTGGGCGCATCTGACATCATCGCTTTTGACATGGGCGGGACCAGCACCGATATTTCGTTGATTGAGAACGGTGAACCGCACCTGAGCACCGAGAAATTTGAGGCTGGGTGGAAGATATCTGTCCCAATGATTGATATCCACACCATGGGCGCTGGTGGCGGGAGCATAGCGTCGGTCGGCCCCGGTGGGATCATGCACGTCGGACCGGAGAGCGCCGGAGCCACGCCTGGCCCGGCTGCCTATGACAAAGGCGGTGACCGGCCGACAGTCACCGACGCCAACCTGGCTCTGGGCTACCTGGACGCAGGCAACTTCCTGGGCGGCGCGGCGAAGTTGGATACTAGCCTGGCGGAGAAGGCCATACTGACCCATGTGGCAGAGCCGGTAAATCTCTCCATGATCGAGGCTGCTGAGGGCATCTCTGAGGTGGTATCTACGTCTATCGCAGAGGGAATTCGCCTGATGTCGGTACAGCGCGGCGTTGACCCGCGCCGGTTTGCGATGATGGCCTTTGGTGGCGCTGCGGGACTCCACGCCGGTAAAGTGGCCAAGCAACTGCAGGTAGGTAAAGTAATCATCCCCGCTGCGGCTGCGGTTCTGTCAGCACACGGGATGCTCGCCACCGATTTGAAATACGACTATTCTCGCTCGCATCCGGCGGCATTACTTGGGATGGACCTCGGATCCATAAGAAGCCTGATTTCTGATATGGAATCTGAAGGACGGGATAAACTGCTCGCCCAGGGAGTGTCCGAGTCCAACATAGAAGTGACAGTTACTGCAGATATGCGCTACCTGGACCAGATCTACGAGGTGAACGTAGTAATCCCTGATCTGGCCCAGGACGAACAGGCGCTGATCTCTCAATGGGAGGCCAACTTCCACCAGCGCTACCAGGAGCTGTATTCCTACAGCCAATCTGAGCAGGAGATACGCCTGGTGACTCTGAGGGTTAGCGTGGTCGGTCGGCTGCCCAAGCTGGACCCGCCGCCACTGGAAAGTGCCAACGCGGCACAGCCCAAAGAAAAAGGGCGGAGAAAAATCTATTTTGGAGGGTGGGTTGATGCACCGGTTTACGAGATCGGCGATCTGTCTACGGGTAGTACGGTGAACGGCCCGGCGGTATTGGAATCCAACTTCACCACCGTCCTAATCGAGCCGGGAGATTCGGCGACCGTCGACCCCTACGGCGGCATCGAACTATCGGTTTCCCTGGAGTCGGCCACAACTGAGACCAGCCAGACTATGCCCGCGGACAGGCCTGACCCGGTCACGTTGGCGGTGGTTGAACACCGACTGGAGTCGATCGCCCTGGAGATGACCGAGGTCATGCTGCGGACGGCCATGTCCCAGATACTGAACTCCAGTCGGGATTTTTCGACGGCCATCCTAGACGGCAACTGCCAGTTGGTGGCCCAGGGCGAGGGAATCCCCGTTCACGTCAGTGCATTGCCGGTGGCGGGTGCGGCGGTCCGAGACTATTTCGGCGATTCCATCTCAGAAGGTGATCTATTCATCCTGAATGACCCCTATTTCGGCGGGAGCCATCTGCCGGATATCACCATAACCAGGCCGGTGTTTCACCAGGGGCGACTACTGTTCTATGCGGTGAACCGTGCCCACCACAGCGATGTTGGCGGCGGTACCCACGGCGGCTATAATCCCCGCGCCAACGAGATATTTCAGGAAGGAATACGGATTCCCCCTCTGAAACTGTACGACCGGGGAGCGCCCCGGGAAGATGTTTTGCAGATGCTCTCGGCCAACGTGAGACAGCCCGAGAATTTCCTGGGGGACCTGAACGCCCAGATAGGCTCAGTGATGATTGCGGCCCAACGGATTGGTAATCTGCTGGAAAGCTACGGCTCTGAAAGGCTGCTGGCGGCAGTGGAAGAGATACTCGGTGCCACCGAGCGGCAGGTTCGGCAGTTCATATCAGAGTGGCCAGATGGCGTCTACCACGGCGAGTCGTTGGTCGACGACGACGGTTTTGATAACAAGCTGATACCTATTCGGGCCAAGGTCACCATTGCCGGTGATTCCATGTCCATAGACCTTGGGGAGTCGAGCACCCAGGTGACAGGGTTCATCAATAGCGCCTACGCCAACACTCGATCCCTGGCCCATGCTGCCATCATGTACGTGGCACCAGCCCACGTGGCCAAGAACGAGGGCTCAATGAGGCCGGTGGAGATTATTGCCCCCAAGGGGTTGATAGTAAACGCCAATCCACCGGCTCCGGTGTGCATGAGCACCAACCACTGTGCCGAGGAGATAGTCGAGGCGGTGTTCAAAGCCTTGGCCCAAGCTGTCCCGCAATCCGTGAACGCCGGATTCTCTAGGCGTTTGCGTTACGCCATCACCGGCAAGGACCCGCGCACTGGCAGGCAATTCATCTGGCACTTCTTCCTGGCCCGTGGCGGCGGCGGCGCGGCCTATGGCTATGACGGCTGGTCCAATGTGGGCGAGGTCAACGTGGCCGGTGGCATCCGCAGTCCCAGCATCGAAGTCACAGAAGAGCGGTTCCCGTTCTTCATCCGCAGGCACGAGCTACGTCCAAATTCGGGCGGCCAAGGCGCCTGGCGTGGCGGACTGGGTGGCATCTGTGACCTGGTGTACCAGGGCGAGGGCCCCGCCTACTTGAACACCGCCGGAGACGGGATTGTGGTGCCTCCGTTTGGACTGTTCAACGGTGAAGACGGCCTACCCCACGACTACCGGATTCTTAACGATGACACGGAGCGGATTCTAGGCTCCAAAGAGACCGAGGTTGTGGTTCAACCAGGAGACCACGTCTACTGTCTATCTTCCGGTGGCGGCGGCTACGGCAACGCGTCAGAGAGGAGTCAGGAATCAGACGACTGGGACCGCCGCAACGGGTACGTGGTTTAGAGCCATATCCTTAATTGACCAGACCATGAGGTAGGCGTATCATGGGAGGATATACCCACCCCCAGGGGGTACGGGTTGGAGGGAAGTTCATGTTTCCTGAAGCAAAATGGGACGCACTCAAGCGGCTGAGTTATATTGAAGGTCACCTTGCCGGTATCAGAAAGATGCTGGAAGAAGATAAATATTGTGTCGATGTCTTGAAGCAGACTTACGCCGTCCGCAGGGCGATTGAGAAAATGGAAAGCCTCCTGCTGGAAGGCCATCTGAAATCGTGCGTGGTGGAAGGCATCCAGACCGGACGCGCCGAAGAGATCGTCGATGAACTTAAAGACCTCTATATCTTGTCCAATAAGTAGCAGAGAAGAATAATGTCCGCATACGTGATTGGCGACATCAATGTGACGAACCCGGATATCTTTGCCGAGTACGCGGTACGGGTGCCCTTGAGCAGTGGCGCCTACGGTGGTAGATACCTAGTTCGCGGCCCGGGTAAGTGTGAACCCTGCGAAGGAGATTGGAACCCAAGACGCTTTGTGTTGGCAGAGTACAAAGACGTTGAGACCGTGAAGTCCTGGTACTACTCAGACGAATACAAAGAACTCACCAAGCTCCGGCAGAGCGCGTCTACCGGCACGCTGTTGGTGGCCGAGGGAGTGGAGCCCCACGCCGAGGGAAGCGACAGCGGCAAGGCGGGCTATATCGTTGGCGATATTGAAGTCACAGACCCGGTCACCTACTCGCAATACGCGGCTAGTGTTCCAGGTACCGTGGCCGCATATGGTGGTAGATACCTAGTTCGCGGGGTTTCCGGTGAAGTATTGGAGGGTGCTTGGACCCCCAAACGTTTGGTGGTGCTGGAATTCGAGAGCATCGCTCGGGCTAAAGAATGGTATAACTCGACGGAATATGCCGACCTGAAAAAGATCCGTCACAACGCATCAAATGGGAACTTGATCTTTGCTGACGGCGTATAGGCCGCCACGCCACAAATCTCCGCTGAATTAAAGACATCAAAGGCTTGGACAGCAGACGAATTGGAAAAGCGATATGGCAACGACAGATAAGAACATCAAGAAACTGAACCTATCTGTGGAGGGCATGACCTGTGCCGCCTGCGTAGGTCACGTGGAGAACGCTCTCAACGACGTTCCAGGCGTGGTAGAGGCCACAGTCAACCTGGGCACTGAAAAGGCTTCAGTCGAGTTTGACGCCACAGAAGTGGAATTTCACGAGATACAAGACGCAGTCTCCGGGGCCGGCTACAAGCTGGGCACCCAGTCAGCGTCATTGAACATCGGCGGTATGACCTGTGCTGCTTGTGTGATGCACATCGAGGGCGTCCTTCGTGAAGTGCCTGGGGTGTCTGAAGCCAACGTGAACTTGGGAGTGGAAAGGGCTTCGGTGGAATTCGTCCCTGGCATCGCTGAGATTTCCGACCTACAGGCAGCGGTTGAAGGCGCCGGTTACCGCGTCGAGGGATTCAACGACTCGAGCGATCTGGAAAGGGAACTGGAACGTCTCTCCAAGGTCAAAGAGATACGTGTGTTGCGCAACCGGCTGATCGTGGCTGGTTCTGGCGCGATTTTGCTTTTCTTAGGCACGTTTGACGTTTTCCCCTGGGTCACCACATTCATGGGGCAGGGGTATTACCCGTTCTTGTTGTGGGCTTTGGCTACTCCAGTTCAGTTCTGGGCCGGTTCCAATTTCTACTCTTCCGGATTTAGCGCCCTGCGCCACGGCACCTCCAACATGCATACGCTGATTGCCTTGGGCTCCAGCGTCGCCTACGGCTATAGCGTGGCAGTAGTGTTGCTTGATGCTTTCTCACCAGGTGTGCTGGCCGACCATGGCATCGAAGCGAAAGTTTACTTCGACACGGCCGCAATCATCGTGGCCCTGATTCTCCTGGGGCGGTTCCTGGAAGCCGGAGCACGGGGCAGGACGTCCGAAGCTATCCGAAGGCTCATTGGACTGAGGCCGACATCAGCGCGGGTTGTGCGCTACGGGAAAGAAGTGGATATCCCGGTCGATCAGGTGATGATTGGTGACACTGTGTTGGTGCGTCCGGGAGAGAAAATGCCAGTGGACGGCGTGGTGACTGACGGTTATTCCGCGGTG
>CAYVIG010000079.1:0-10510 GCA_964451445.1 uncultured Dehalococcoidia bacterium | reverse complement strand
CGTCGTCTCGGTTGAACGTGACGCCGAAGTGCTCCATATCGATGAGCGCCTGACCGGCCGCCTTGCACATGACCTCAATGGCATCCTGGTCACCCAGGAAGTCGCTGCCCTTTACCGTGTCATATGCATGGTCTTCCCACTCGTCGCCGCGGTCGGTTAGGGCAGCATTGATGCCTCCCTGGGCCGCATTGGAGTGGCTACGTACCGGATGTACTTTACTGATGATTGCTGTGGTGGCACCGCTGGCACGGGCCGCGATGGCCGCCCGCATTCCCGCCAGACCTGCACCGATTACCAGGACATCATGCTCGAGCATGCTTGTCTATATCCTCCAAATTCGCCTTAAACGATCAGTTGATCTCCCGCTGGCGTCTGCTCTTGAAGACGTATCTTTAAGAACAGCCCGAAGACCGCCACATAATATATCAAAAAAGGAGTCCAACTATCCAGCGTTCCCCAAATAAGTCCGGCTGAATAGTATTGGCCTTAATCCGAACCAATATTAGTCTTTTACTGTTTGAATCTCTAGGACAGAAATGGCTGCGCCAGCAACATGGACGCGATGGTCTTTCCGTCCTGAATCTCCCCGGTCTCGAACATGGCGACCACATCATTAAATGGGAGGCGGACCACCTGTATGTTCTCGTCCTCGTCCGCTTCCAGCCGGGAGGGCGTTAATTCAGTGGCCAGGTAGGCATGCATGAACTCGGTGGCCCAGCCTGGAGCGACCCAGAAACTGGAGAGGTGCTGTAGCTTGCCGGCTGTGTAACCAATCTCTTCTTGTAGCTCCCGAAGCACTGCTTCCTCGGAAACCTCACCATCTTCCACGCCACCGGCGGGTACTTCCAATAGAGGGCCATCAGTGGGAATGCGGAACTGGCGCACGAGAAGGACGTTGCCATTTTCATCCACTGGCACGATGCACACAGCGGCGGAATGCTCGATGACTTCCCTCTTTGCTCTCTTGCCGTCCGGCAGTTCTACTGTATCTTCCCGCACACTTATGATTCTTCCTTCATAGATGCGCTTGGTGCCGATCTTTGTTTCTTTAATAGAGTCTAGTGAGTAGTCTTCAGACATGTTTATTGACCACGGAGGCTGAATCCCAAACGGCGGGTCAGCGTCCCAAAGAAATAGCTGGGAGCGTGGGCCCGCAGGAAACGGGCCTTGTGGGGGCTTTGTTTCAACTCGACCCGGTCGCCCAGGTCTATGGGATGATCGATGATCCCATCGATGCTCAAAATGGCGGTTTGATAGCCTTCCAGGGTAAGACCCACCTCGGTGGACGCTTTCAACACCATGGCAGCGCTCAGTCCCATATGGGCCGCCACGGTCTTCAGCACAATGGCATCGGACTCCGGGTCCAAGATTGGCCCGCCCACGGCCAGGTTATACCCGGTGCTGCCAGTGGCGGTAGACAGGATTACACCGTCGGCCCGGAAGGTCGTCACCGGAGCGCCGTCTATGGTACCGGCCACGGTTACCACCCGAGAAACAGCCCCGCGAGTCAACACCATATCGTTCAATGCATGGAACGGGCCTTCTGTTTCGCCACCGTTGGCCTTGAACACCGTCGCCTGCAGCATATTGCGCTCGTCCAGCCTGGAACCGCTGTTGAAATAGAGCGGCAGCTTCCCCATCGCCTCATCTACCTGAAGTTCGGTCATGAAGCCGAGACGCCCCATGTTGATTCCAACCATGGGGATGCCAGCAGGACCGGTGAAGGTGGTGGCACGAAGTATGGTGCCGTCGCCTCCCACAGTGACCACAAGGTCGGTGTTCTCGGCTTTGGGCAGCAGGTTTTCCATATTTTCAGCCGGGGCCAACCAGCTATCCTCGGACAGGTCGAGGTCATGGAGGATGGCCGTGCTCAGATCAAGGGCCTCGGGCACTCTGGCGTTGTAAATGATCCCGATGTTTTTCATCGTGTATCTACCGGCGTCTTGGCGCTTTCCGTTTTACCTAGGTTTCGTGTTTTATATGAACCCGCTCTTATTTACGGGTTCTTAATTATGAACCTATTTCCATTAGATTGCCTCCAGGCGTATTTCCGTAGTGAGCAATCCAAAGTTCAAAGACACTCTACACCGCCAGAGCTTTGACCGCATACTGGGCGGCCTCCATCACGAATCCTGGAGCTATTCCCATAAATACCATAGCCGCTCCAGCCACCCACAGGGCCAACCAAGGGGCGGGTGAAGCAGTGATCTTTTCTTCCGAAGCGCTCTGTTGGGTGAACATCACCTTGATTATGCGCACGTAGTAGTAAGCAGAGACGGCGCTATTGATCACGCCCAGTATGGCCAGCCAGACCAGTCCACTATCCACTGCGGCGGTGAAGACGTATAGCTTAGCTATGAATATACCCGTCGGCGGCACGCCAACCAGGGCCAGCAACGATAGGGCCAACAGGATTGCCAATGCCGGGTTTCTGGTTGACAGACCTGCGTAGTCGCTGATCTGGTCGCTCTTTATCTTAGAACTGATTATGGTTATGGCAAAGAAGGCGGTGAGGTTGGCCACCGCATAGGCCACCAGATAGAACAAAACGGAGTCTAAGCCGATGGCTGCAAACTCTGGGATCTTTAAAACTCCTTCTCCGGATTTCACTCCAGCAGCGACCCCCACCAGGATATATCCGGCGTGGGAGACGGTGCTGTATCCGAACAAACGCCGGATATTGCTCTGGCTGATGGCCACCAGGTTACCGATGACCATGGACGCAGCAGCGATTCCAGCGATCAGGATTCCCCAATCCAATGCCACATCAAAGAAGCCAGTGAAGAAGACGCGTATCACGATTGCAAAGGCGGCGGCCTTGCTGGCCACCGAGAGGAACGCTATCACCGGAGTGGGTCCGCCCTCGTAAACATCGGGCACCCACATCTGGAACGGGGCGGCGGAAAGCTTGAAGCCGAACCCAGCAATCATCAGGATGATGCCTACGAACAACGCGTAGTTGCCGAAGGGCATATCACCGGTGGCTTTCCCAACGGCGTTGGATATCTCGGCCAGTTCGGTGCTGCCGGTAAACCCAAAGACCAGAGCCATGCCATAGAGCATCAGAGCCGAGCTGACACCACCTATAATCAGGAACTTCATGCCTGCTTCACTGGAACGTTGGTTCATCAGGAAGGCAGTCAAAGCGGCCATCGGCAGGGTGGTCAGTTCAAGAGAGACATAGATGGTAATCAACTCAGTGGCCGCTGCCAGGAGCATCATTCCGGTGGCGGCGAACAATATCAGGGCGATATATTCACCCTGGAACCGCTCCATGTTCTTCACGTAATCGGCCGAGGCCAGGGCGGTCAGAGCCACCGACCCGATGATCAGGAAGTTGAAGAACAGTGCGAACCGATCAACGGATATCGCACCTAGGAGAATGCTTGGCTCTTCTGTGGAGAAGGCGTCGGCACCCTCCAAAAGGTTGCTTGTGCTTCCCAGGTCATAGACCTGTATCACGCTCATGACCAACGGCCCGGCCAGAGCGGCAAAGGTCAGATACGGCAGCAGGCTCTTTTTCGGGAGAGCCAGGTCGAGCAATATTATTAGGAGCGCAGCTCCGGCCATTGCGAGGTAGGGTGATAGGACATAAAAATCGTGGACTGACATTACGGATTAATCACCCCATTAAGGACATCCACCATGGGGTTCAGTCCCGATTCAAAGACGTCGGTCAGGATCGCGGGATAGACGCCGACTCCAATGATGGTTATTAGCATCAAACCCAGCGGTAGGGCTTCAACCAAAGAGGCGTCTGGCAGGTCATCGAAGGACTCCCTCCGTACGCCAAAGAACGTGCGCTGCATCATCCAGAGGATGTAACCGGCGGCCAGGACGATTCCCACTACGGCCAACGCCGTGGGCCAGTCATAGGCCTGATAAGCGCCCAGGAACACCAATAGCTCGGACACAAAGCCGCTCAGTCCTGGCAACCCGAGGGACGCCAGACCGGCGATGAGCATGGCCGCCGCCACTATCGGCATCCGGCCAGCCAGACCGCCAAGATCGGGGATGTAGCGGGTGTGGGTCTTTTCGTAGACAAGGCCAACGGACAAGAACAACAATCCCGTGACCGTGCCGTGAGTGAATAGTTGCATCGCCGCACCGTTCAGACCCGTCATGGACAGTGTGCCCTGTGAGATACCGACAGAACCTATACCTACCAGCACCAAGCCCATATGGCTGACGCTGGAATAAGCTATCAGTCGTTTCAAGTCAGTCTGCCGCATGGTTATAACCGCGCCGTAGAGCACACTGACCACACCCAAGACCACCAACACCCAGGCGAACTTATCGGCCTGAGAGGGGAACATACCCACGTTAATCCTGAGCAGACCGTAACCGCCCATCTTTAGCAAGACACCAGCCAGCATCACACTGGCCGCAGTCGGTGCATCGGTGTGAGCGTCGGGCAACCAGGTATGCACCGGCCAGGTGGGCAGTTTGATGGCAAAGCCAACAAAGAAGAGCCAGAACAACCCGCCCATGGGAATCAGTAGCCCGGCCGAGGTCAACATCGTGGCCTTAGTTGAGAGTTCGACCATGTCGAAGGTGCCCACACCCGGGGTGAGGTAGACCGCCACGATACCCACCAACATGAACCCGCTGCCCAGGATGGTAAAGATCAGGAATTTCATGGCCGAGTATTCTTTTCGACCGCTGCCCCAGACCGAGATGAGCATGAACATGGGAACCAACTCGACCTCCCAGAAGAGGAAGAAGAGCAGCAGGTCCATGGAGGTGAATACCCCCATAACCGCCGTTTGGAGCACGAGCAGCCAGACAAAATACTCTTTGACTCGAAGCCCGACATGCCAGGAAGCCAACACCGCGCACATGCCCAGTAGTCCGGTCAATGCCACCAACGGGGCGCTAAGGCCGTCCACCGTCAGGAAGAAGTTGGCGTTCAATCCCACATCGGGAATCCAGGTGGCCTTGTCGACAAATTGGAACCGGTCGGCGCCATCCGAGCGGTCAAAGAAGCTGAAGACCACCAAAGACAGGACCAGGTCGGCCAAAGCGATAACAACGGCAAAATTCCGTATGTTCTTATCCCCTTTGACAGCCAACAGCAATATCAGGGCTCCCACCGCAGGCAGGAACACCGTCGCCGTCAATAGTCCGTTGTAGCCTTCTACCATCTACTTAATTCCCATGGTTAATCAACCAACAAGAGCGCCAAGATTATCGCTAGAACGCCAAATGCGATCACGGTTGCGTAGGTCTGCACATGCCCGGTCTGGAACTTGCCAATGGCCGTTCCGATGTTCCTGAAGAACCATCCGATCAAGTCTACCGTGCCATCCACTAGGTTCTTTTCCAGCCAATCCAATGTCCCGGCAAAGACCCGGTAGAACCCCCTTCGGACAACCATGTCCTCATACAAGACATCCATGTAATATTTCTGGGTGAGTAGGGTGTGAACGGGCTTGATCCGTTCCAAGGGGTCCGCTCCCTGACCACGGCGTTTCAAGTAGACCAGCGCGGCTAGACCGATTCCCGAAAGCGCGGCCAGTGTGGAGACAAGGGCCATGCCGCGGTTGAATTCCAAGGTGTCGTGATGGCCTACTACCAAGCCCTTGGCTTCCGCCAGCCCGTCGGACAGGAAGGCGGTTATCCAGTGCTGCGGGATGCCAAATTCGTCCACCCACTGCGGGTTGGCTATGTAGCCGACGAACACGGCAATCACGCCCAAAACCAACATCGGCAGGACCATCACGAATGGCGACTCGTGTAGGTGAACACCACCGTGGGCGCCGTGACTCACCTCGGCTGCGGGGTCGGCGGCCTGTTCTTCCATCTCTTTTTCTATCCCACCACGGAATTCTCCGTGGAAGGTCAGTACGAGCATCCGGATGGTATAGAAAGCGGTGGCAACCACACCCGCAATCAACGCAAAGAAAGTCACCCGGTTGACCCAGGTATCCACCAGTTCGGTGCCGTTCCAGGCTCCAAGCAGAATCTCGTCCTTGCTCCAGAAGCCGGCCAGAGGAATGATTCCAACCAGGGCCAACCCAGCGATCAGCACCAACACATAGGTGAAAGGCATGACCTTCCTAAGTCCGCCCATGTAGCGCATATCAAAGGTGCCGGTGGCATGATTGACGCTGCCCGCTCCGAGGAACAACAGGGCTTTGAACGCCGCGTGGGTCACCAGGTGAAAGATGGCTGGAGCGTACAACCCCAGGCCCAAAGCCGCCATCATGTAGCCCAACTGGCTGACAGTCGAATACGCCATGACTCGTTTGATGTCGTTCATCACCAGACCCATCGAAGCCGCAAACACTGCCGTAAACGCGCCCACCAGGGCCACCACAGTCATGGCATCGATGGAATGCTCGAACACCGGGAAGAACCTGGCCACCAGGAAGACGCCGGCCGCGACCATGGTTGCGGCGTGAATCAGTGCGCTGACCGGAGTGGGACCTTCCATAGCGTCAGGGAGCCAGGTGTGCATCGGGAACTGGCCCGATTTACCGGCCGCTCCGGCAAAGATGCCCAAGGCCAGCCAGGTGAGGGCCGCGCCGCCAAGTAACGCGCCAGCGGCGGCTTCCGGCTGGGCGGCCTGCCAGATGTCCGGGATATGGAAGGAGTTCAAACCGGCGGCGGCAAAGCTATCGGCCTGGGTGAACAGGTACAGTATGGCGATTAGGAAACCCACATCACCGATGCGGGTGATGATGAAGGCCTTCTTGGCTGCGGCGGCGGCTGCAGGTCGTTCGTGCCAGAACCCTATCAATAGATAGGAAGACACACCGACCAACTCCCAGAACATGTAGAGCTGGATGATGTTGACCGACAGTACCAGACCCAGCATGGCCGCTGTGAACAGTGACATATAGGCGTAATAACGAGAGAAGCTGGGGTCGCCTTTCATATAGCCCAGCGAGTAGATCTGTACCAGCAGACTGACTCCGGTAACCACCACCAGCATCAGGGCGGTCAGTGGGTCAACCAGAAGGCCCATCTCGATGGTTGCATCGCCGACTGCCAGCCACTCAAAGGGCACAAATTCTAGGCGGTAGCCCAGGATTACCGAGCGCAGAGGCCATATGGAGAATCCCAATGAGATGCCCAAAGCGGCAATGGTCGCCAGACCGCTAATCAGGGAATAGCGGTTGAAGAACGGTCTCACCACCAATGCGGCGAACACAAAGGAGCCGAGGGGTAACAGGAATATGGACCATATCACCGCTTCACTAACCATCTATAGTTTCCGCAGTATCTCTTCGGCGACATGTTCTTTGCCCTTAGGAACGAGGACATTGAACGGGGCCCGTTCGGCCCAGTCCAATATGTCTCCCTCCGGTAGGATGCGTGCTGGTAGACCCTCACCTTCGAGGACTTCTTTCCACATCTCAGCCAACATCAAGTTTGGCGCCTTTTTAAATTCAACCCACATATTTCAGTGCTGCAATTGGGTGGCCTCTGACAGGTCCACCGTTTCGTTGGTTCGGTACATGGCGAATACTATGCCCAGTCCCAGGGCGATCTCAGCAGCGGCCACAGTGATGACAAACACCGCGAACACCTGCCCTGTGAGCACGGTACTTATGTCGTCTTGAAGACCTGCAGGAGCCAGGTATTTGGCCATGGCCACCAGGGTTATGTTGACCGCGTTGAACATCAGTTCGATGGACATCAACACAGCCAGCACGTTCCGTCGGGCAAGGGCTCCGTAGAGCCCGATGCAGAACAGGATTGCCGCGACGATCAGAAATGCTTCAAACGACATTCTGCGCTAGCCTCTCCCCGATTCCGGATTGGGGCGCACCAGTACCAGCGCGCCGATCAGCGCCGCCAGCAACAGGACCGATACTGCCTCAAATGGCAGCACGTAATCGCTTATCAACAGGTCAGCCAGGCCGGACCCTTGGACCTCTTCTTGTTCCTCGGGGCTAACGCCCTCCTTGTCCAGGGTTTCACCGGTCAGCGTGGTCACTGCATTGACCTGTACCAACTCCACACGTTCTTGCTGTTCGGCGGGCAGGAAATCCCACTTGGTCTCAACGGCCACAGCTACCAAAGCCGAGAACAGCAGAGCGGCAAAAACCGCCGCCGGTATGTGCATCCGGTTGGGCAGATTGCCGCGCTGGACATCTCTGGTCAGCATGATGGCAAAGATGATTAAGATGGCGATGGCGCCCACGTAGATCAGTATCTGAACTACCGCCAGGAACTCGGCGCTGAGCAGGATGAACATCCCGGCCACGGCGACAAATACCACTATCAAAAGCAATGCGGCGCGGAACAGGTTGGGTACCAACACCACGCCCAACGCTGCGCCAACGGCCATCACGGACAGTATCCAGAAAACTATGTCCTGAAAGAGCATTTACTCAGCTTCCCCTTCGGTTGTTGGGGTAGATGGAGCAGGACTGTCTTCGACAAATGAAGAGTCCACGGGCGGCTCGCTATGAATAAGGTCGGCTGGCACGGGCCTATCGATTCTCATGCCCATCTTTTCGCGCTGATGCCACTGCCATCCCTCCCGACCAACCTCTTGCCAGTGAAGGGGACGGCCACCCCTGGGGTCGTAGCCGGTATCCTCAAGTTGGGGCCGGAAGAAGGTGCTGGGGTGTTTGTCGGCCTGACGCAGGTGATCGATATCAATGACCATTTCCTTCCTGGAATATTGTCCCTGCTCAAATCCACTACCCATATACAACGCGTCATAAGGGCAGGCCTCGACGCATAATCCGCAGAACATACATCTATTGATCGAGATGTCGAAAAGCTCCAGGCGATACTTGTCGCCCTGGGCGGGAGCGGTCTCACTGGGGGCGGTCACGATTTTGATGATTCCCAGCGGGCAGTACTTGGCGCAGGAGGCACAGCCGGTGCAGCGCTCCTCATACCAGACAAATTCCTCTCCACGGAACCGTGGGTGCTGCTTGACCCGTTCCTCGGGGTATTGAACGGTGAAAGGCTTCTTGGTGAAGTTCTTTAGGGTCACCAACAGACCCTTGGCCATGTTTATTCCGTACATCTTAATCAGCCTCCCCGGTCGAAAGGGTGGCGCCGGTAATGGGGCCCGCCGGACGGACTTTTTCTTTGATTAGGGTGCCGAAGATTATCAAGCAGGCGAAGGCCACTCCGAAATTGATTCCTGCCATGATCCAAAGGTCTGATGTGGCCAGGATTCCAGCGTCGTCGCGCAGGAAGTAGACTTCCAACGCTGTAGCGAACAGGTTGATGATGCTGAGGGGCAGCAAGAACTTCCAGGCAAAGGCCAGCAGTTGGTCAATGCGCAATCTCGGGAACGTGGCCCGGACCCAACTGAATATGAAGGCCAGAACGCCTATCTTCAAAAGGAACCAGGCCCAACCCAGGTAAGCAGAGAAGGGGCCAGACCAGCCGCTCAGGAACAGGGTGACCATAACTGCTGAAGATGTGAGCACTGCGCCAAACTCAGCGGCTTGGATCAGAGCGAATTTCACACCGCTGTATTCGGTGTGAAATCCGGCAATAAGCTCAGATTCGGCCTCGGCGAGGTCAAAGGGAGTCCGGTTCAATTCTGCCGATGTTCCAGCCAGGAAGACAAAGAAGGCCATCGGCTGTACCAGGAGGAACGGGACTGTTTGGGCAGAAACCACGTCATCCAGGGACATGGAACCAGCGACCAGAACCACGCCAAGCAACGACATGACCACCGGAACTTCGTAACTGATCAAGACGGCAACGCCGCGAGACGCGCCGAACATGGCGTATCTGTTATCCGAGGCCCAACCCGCCATGAATATGGCGATGGACGTTATGGACGTCACGGCCAGGATGTACAGGACACCCACGTTCAAGTTTGTCAGCGCAGTGTCTTTGGCAAAGGGCACCACGGCCATCGTCAGGATCACCGGAGCCACCATGGCCACGGGAACGATGGCAAATAATATCCGGTCGGCACCCCTGGGAGTCAGGTCTTCTTTAGTGAGTAATTTGACAAGGTCGGCCATGGGCTGGAGCATGCCAAATGGGCCCCAGCGGTTCGGCCCGATGCGGTTGTGGAACCGACCGATAAGTCTGCGTTCCACCCAAGAGAAGAGACCGGCACCCAGCAGCACGCCGTTGACCAGTATCAGCATAATGACCACTCCGGCCAGGACATAGGACAGCTCACAGGGCAATACGCGGCCAACAGCCTCGTAAATCACACGGTACAAGACGGTATCATTCAGGATGTTATCGGAACCTAGAACGCAGTTCATCGGTCCACTTCACCCAAGTTGATGTCCAGGCTTCCCAGGGTCACGATCATGTCCGCCAGTTTCCAGCCCACTAGCAAATGCTCAGTCACAGTCAGGTTCATCAGCGACGGCGAGCGTACCTTCATTCGATAGGGGCTTATACCGCCGTCAGAAACGACATAGAAGGCCAGTTCGCCCTTGGAAGCCTCAACTCGGCCGTAGGCTTCTGTTCCAGGTTTTGGCCTGAGGATCAGGGGAACATCGGCGCGGGTCGGGCCCGGCTCGATCTGCTGGATGCATTGTCTCACCATGCGGAAACTCTGGTG
>CAYVIG010000078.1:0-10593 GCA_964451445.1 uncultured Dehalococcoidia bacterium | reverse complement strand
GAAGAGCCTACGGTACGCATGACATTTGGTGTCAGCACTTCGCCGTTCATGGGTAAAGAGGGTGAGCATTGCACCTCGAGAAACCTACGTGACCGCCTCTTTAGAGAGTTGCGGACCAATGTGAGTCTTCAGGTCGAACCCACCTCCAGCTCTGACGTGTTCGTCGTGGCGGGCCGTGGCGAACTGCACCTCTCAATCTTGGTTGAGACCATGCGCCGAGAACAATTTGAGTTTCAGGTCTCAAAACCTGAGCCAGTGATCAAGGTCATCGACGGTAAGATTTACGAGCCCTACGAGATACTGAACATCAGCACCAACGACGAATACGTGGGTGCGCTTACCGAGTACCTATCCGGACGTCTGGCCCAACTTAGGGACATGCGTTACGACGAGAATGGATATGTTCATCTGGAATACAAGATTCCCACCCGTGGATTGATCGGCTTTAACTCTTTCTTCCTTCGCACCTGCCGTGGTGACGGGGTTAAGAACAGCAGATTCTCCTCCTATGAGCCCATGGAAGGTGAGATCAAGGACCAGCCCGGTGGAGTGCTGGTAGCTTCAGAACGGGGCATGGCTGTAACCTACGGTCTGCTCAACGCGCAAGGACGCGGCGATACCTTCATCGACCCGGGTACCCAGGTTTATGAAGGTATGATCGTCGGCTCGCACCGTCGCGAAGGTGACATCGAGATCAATGTCTGTAAAGAGAAGAAGCTGACGAACATGCGTTCGTCCACGGCTGACGTGGCAAAACGGCTGAACGCCACCGTCAATATGAGCCTGGAAGAGGCCCTGGAATTCATCTCCGACGATGAACTTCTGGAGGTGACACCCCAGAGTTATCGACTTCGGAAAATGGCTCTCTCGGCTCTAGACCGCAAGCGTGTCCGCCGCGACGGAGTCGCCCGCGCTAGGGACTAACCCCGAAATATCTCCGGTCATCTCGGAAATAGTCTGTCCCAGATACATACTGCCTCGAACATTCAGAGCAGTATTTTTGTGCCTCGACATATCGCACAGCCTGGTTCTGTTGGATAATGTGCATGAAGGTTCGAGTCTATTCGTTCGGTTAGGGTCATCTGAATTTGGTACACTGGCGGCTGGGAAGTTCAGCAGGATATGATATCCCCCGAATCAACGGCACAGGTATGAGAAATAATTTGCTACGGAGAACGAGATGATCTACGAAGTACGCACCTACGATTTGAAACCCCGAGCCATCGCCCAGGCAGAAGAGGCTTTCGCTGAGGCCTTGCCCCATCGGGAGAAGTACGGACCTATCGCCGCTTTCTGGCATACAGAGATCGGCCCCTTAAACCAGATTATCCACGTGTGGGCTTATGAAGACTTGGCAGAGCGCGATAAGGTCCGGGCTGCTGCTGGTAAAGACCCGAACTGGCCGCCAAAGATAACCCCCGGCAACATCCTGAACATGAACTCTGAGATTTGGCACCCTGCTCCGTTCATGAGGCCCATGGGCGGCGATCAAGCTCTCGGCGGCATCTATGAGATGCGCACCTACACCTACGAGCCTGGTTCCATACCCGGGTTGCTAGAGCGCTGGGGAGCTGCGATTGAGAATCGGGAGAAGTATTCCCCGCTCGCCGCTGGAATGTACACTGAATTTGGTGGCTTGAACCGCTGGATGCACGTTTGGCCTTACAAGGACCTGGCTCACCGGGACGAGGTTCGAGGTACCAAGATCGAAGGTTGGCCTTCTGGCGCACCTGGCATGATTCGCCAGGAGAACAAGATTATGGTGCCTTCCAGCTTCTCGCCCATGCATTAAAATCCAGTACACCGGCAACCAAATGAAAGCCCGATGAGGCGAACTCATGGTTATAAGGCATCACATCTATAAAGTCGATCAGCGGGTGCTGATAAAACTTCGAGACGGGGGGCACTTTAGGCCACCATCAGAGGGCGCTAAAGGGTCTTTGGCGATAATCGCGCCGCAGCTGTTTCAAGACTGGACTGGGACCTTTCTGGAGCGGGAACCGGATACTCCGCCGGAATATTACGTTACTGTGGATAACGGTATTACGGAGACGATTTCTGAAGACTGGTTGGAGCCCGCACCAGCGGATGCTCCGCCGCCACCGGAAGAATCCAAGCCGTGGCCGGTGTAGTTGGCTCTGGAGGCCGTGACTAACTTTGGTAAAAAGAAAGCCCCCTGCCCGTCAGCAGGGGGCTTTCTTTTTACCAAAGTTAGTCAGTGAAAATATTCCGCTATTCAGCGTCCCAAGGTGAGTGATTGGCAGGTATTTCTGGCTGGTAAAACGCATGACAACATAATATTCAGAGTAATATCCATTCATCGCTTTGATTCTTTTAATAGAGACTTGCATCTCATCTTGCTGCGGCGGCATTTCCAATGTACTCCGCATGTGTTATGTGAACTCTAAATCATATTGACCATTAGATTAGAATTTGCCAAATAATGAGTATTTCGGTTGTGTATCATGTAATGGAACATAAGCTTCACGAATCAACTGCCCTGTTGGGTATAACGCTATCTGGTGATGTATGACGATTGATGATCAAACCCGTAGAAGGTCTACCAGGACCGGCCTGACTGCCTTGGACCGAGATCGGGCCTGCCCTGGTTATGTCTTATACGCCCCGATGAACGGACCCGGCGATGTGTATCTCCTGAATGTGGACGGTGAAGAAGTGCACCACTGGAAGATGCCCGACCCACCAGGTCTCTACGGGTACCTGCTGCCCAACGGCAACCTGTTCTATGGCGGCAAGCTGCAGGACGATGGATGGGACCGGTTCCAATCATGGAAGCGCTTCAAAGGCGGGGTCATGATGGAGGTTGACTGGGATGGCAATAAGGTCTGGGAACACCGAGATAAAGATCACCATCATGACGCTAGAAGAACGTCTTCCGGTGGGGCAATCTACTTGACCGTTGAACTCGTTGACGAAGGATTGGCAGCTCAGGTGAAGGGCGGTAACCCGATAACAGGTGAGAACGGCATGTGGGCCGACGTGATCGTTGAAGTCGATTCCACGGGCAAGCGGGTCTGGGAGTGGCACGCCGCCGAGCACCTTGATCTCGGACGTGATGTGATTACCTTCAATGACTCCAGGGATGAGTGGAGTCACGGCAACACGGTGGTGCCATTGGACAATGACAAAGTAATGTTCAGCTTCAGGAACATCTCAACAGTTGGGATTATCGACAAGGGCACTGGCGACGTTGTTTGGCGTCTTGGAGATGAGATCCTAGCCCAGCAACACGACCCCAGCCTGTTGTCCAATGGAAACATCCTGGTCTATGACAACGGCTCCCACAGCGCACACCATCCCCTGCCTTTCTCACGGGTGGTTGAGGTCGACCCGGAAACCAATCAGATTGTCTGGGAATATTCCGATAATCCAGCTTATAACTTCTTCAGCCCCTATATCTCAGGGGCACGCCGGCTTCCCAACGGCAACACACTAATAACCGAGGGGATGTTCGGGAGGATGTTCCAGGTTACCACGGATGGGGACGTGGTCTGGGAGTACATCAATCCCCATTTCTTTGAGGACGCAGAGAATGCGGTGGTGAATCGGGTCTTTCGGGCTACCCACTATCTGCCCGAGGAGATTAGTCGGTTATAGATATGGTCGGCAGTTAGGGCTTCCCCTTTACGGACTCTTACATCTGGATGAACTCAGCAACCGGCGTACGAGCAATCGCCTCGCCCATAAGTGCAACGGGCAAGTCGTCCAAATTCTTAAACCAGACGCACGCTTTGCCCATGTCCAGTTTCTTGCCGGTGGCCTTGCAGCTCTCCAAGACCCGCTCTTCATCCCTAGGATTTCCGTAGATATTCATCAGGTGGGTGGTGATGTAGTTCTTTTGGGTAGTCAGGGTGGCAAAGAACAGCGACTGCTCGTTGTAGGCCTCCAGCGGGATGAGGTAAGAGCTAGTGCCGTGTTGGATGGTCTATTAATAACCCTCTGGCAGGTTTTCCGAGATCGTGTCACGAACCGCGACCATAGCCGACGTCTGGTCCTTGGTCAGTGAGTTCAGATAATCGTCGGCGTTTGGAAGTCTTTCTGTGGCATTGGGAATTACTTTCGCCGGCGCCTACTTAGCTTTTACTGATCTGATGGACTCTCGCCCCGAATACGACGCCCACGGCTAATCCTATGGCAATCCCAGATCCCGTCTCCAGTGATAGATGTGATCGCCGCGCTGATGGCGATTCCCATGGTCATTGTTAAGGCGGTATTCCTTTTCTGATCAGCCATAAATCCTTTCTACTTCCTGAGCAACGCCGCGATTCTTTCGGCGACGATCTTGTCTTCTCCCTCGTTCAGGCCAAAAGCATGGAGGACGATTCCGGTTTCGCCCTCTCTGACCCTGGTCCAGATTGGAGGTTCGCCTGCTTTCAGGCGGTCCACTATCTCGTGGCAGGAAATGCCAGTCACCGCAGAGTCAACTTCAAGTGTCACGCCGTAGGGTTGGTGACCGATGATGTTGTCGATGAGTTCAGCGGTGACTCCCGGTATTCCTTGCAGTGGCGTCAGCATATTACGGCACTTGGCCTCAGTGTCCGCCAGACGTTCCTCGTGATTCATGGTCATCCAACGTCTAACCGCGGCGACTACTCCCACCATCTCCTGCCTGTCGACCTTCTGCGGTCGACCAACGCCCCGCACTCGCCGCCCTTCATAACTGACGAAGGACTGCAAGGCCAGTTTGCGAATCATGTCGGTGCTGCCAAAGGCCAAGCCAGTGGATTGAGGGGAGCTCATGTACTTGGCGGCGGTGCACTGGAAATCGGCGCCCATCCGCACATAGCTGCCAAACAGGTCCAGGGGATATATCTGACCTGCGGCGTCCACCAGGACCGGAACGCCCTTGGCGTGGGCAATCTCAATGGTGTCCTCCAGAGAGAGGGCTTGGGGGTCGGGCTCTTGAATCACCGCGTAATAGTGGACTGCAGCGGTATTTGGGCCGATGGCATCTTCCAGGTCTTGGCGTGACGTGCTATCAGGGGTGCCAAACTGCACGAGCTTGGCACCGGCCAGTTCCAGGCAGCGGTCGTACCAATACCGTTGTCTGGCCTGGATGAGAATCTCATTCTTCATGCCGGTGGTGTCTGGAAGCTGCTGGATCTTGACATCGTCGTCACCGGCCATGCACGCAGCGGTGGCCAGCGTCAGCGCCGATCCTGCACCCGAGGTGATATAGGCCGCTGGGACATCCACCATCTTGGCAATGGCTTCACCGGCCCGCTCTTCAAGCTCCATGAGAGGTACATAAGCGCCGTTGGCCCGATCCATGGCCTCCAACACCTCTGGAGCCGGTGTTGAGCCGCCCAGCATGGTGACGCTGCCAGTGGCGTTGATCACCGGTCTGGCTCCCAGCTCTTTGTAGATGTCGCCCCAATCAGTGGACATGATCTTCTCCATTTAATGGGTAGATTCGGTTCCTGGAATTAGTCCTGCAGGATGGCTATGGCGTCGATCTCTATCTTGAGGTCGGGAGTGCCCAGAGCGGCCACCTGCACCTGGGTGCTGGCTGGGAAATTTCCGGCGAACCGCCTGAGCCTAACCTCACCGGCAGCAGGACCCTCACGCAGGTCGGTCACAAAGCTGGTCACCTTGATCACGTTGGCCAACGTAGCTCCGTTTGCCTTCAGGATTACCTCAAACTTGTCTAAGATAGCCTCGGTTTGAGCGGCAACGTCACCGGTGGCGGCATCGGTCCCACCAGCGGTGCTTCCGGCTATGAACAGCATGTTTCCGGATCGGACGGAATGGTGAAAGGCTCCGGCGGGCTGGGGCAAGTCAGGATAGTTCTTACGTTCAAAGTCCATGTTCAACTCCATATTAAGTGGTTTCATCCTAAGATAGGCGCGTGACGGAGACATTATAAACTCAGCGCAGTATCCGCAATCAGTCGCGTTGAGCAATCCCAGGGTTTGGACGCATAATACAACAACTTGTTCTTACCAAGAACTCTTCCGGGCGGTGGATTAGGCCAATGGACGTAATCGAGTCAAATATTCAGACCCAATCAGCTGAGTTCCAAGAAAACGCCGCGCATATTATGTCACTGACTTCCGAATTAGCAGGGAACCTGCAGTCGGTGCGGGAACGCGGTGACACCGACGCTGCCAAGCTTCATATCAGTCGGGGGAAGTTGCTGGTGCGCGACAGGGTGAAAGCATTGTTGGACCCTGGCACGCCCTTCTTGGAGTTCAGCCCCTTGGCCTCCTGGCAGATGTATGACGGCGACAATCCAGGCGGGGGCATCGTCACCGGAATTGGAATGATCCATGGAAAACAGGTGGTTGTCGTTGCCAATGACGCCACGGTGAAAGGCGGGTCCTATTATCCGATCACAGTGAAAAAGCATCTGCGCGCCCAGGAGATCGCCCTGGAAAACCGTCTGCCCTGCATCTATCTGGTGGATTCCGGTGGCGCATTCTTGCCGCTGCAGTCCGAGGTCTTTCCCGACCGAGACCACTTTGGCCGTATCTTCTACAACCAATCGCAGATGTCGGCTTCCAGCATCCCCCAATTAGCTGTGGTGATGGGTTCTTGCACCGCTGGCGGAGCATATATCCCGGCCATGAGTGATGAAGTGGTTATCGTGAAAGAGCAAGGGACCATATTCCTGGCTGGCCCTCCATTGGTGCGTGCGGCTACCGGAGAAGAGGTCGATGCTGAGAGTTTGGGCGGAGCGGAGGTGCACACCAGGGAATCTGGAGTGGCTGATCACTACGCCGAGGATGACGAACACGCCTTGGCCATCGCCAGGAATATAGCGGAGAATTTCGTTTATCCTGAAAACCCAGGGCTGGAGGTATTTGATCCGGAGCCGCCGCTTTATGATTCGAAAGAAATCTACGGGGTCATTCCATCTGACACTAGGCGGCAATACGATGTACGAGAAGTCATCGCCCGCATAGTTGATGGCAGTAGATTCCAGGAATTCAAAGAGAACTACGGCGAGACCTTGGTCTGTGGGTTCTCTAGAATCTGGGGTTACCGGGTGGGAATCGTAGCTAGTAACGGTGTACTATTTTCTGAAAGTGCCATGAAAGGTACTCATTTCATTGAACTTTGTGCCCATAGAAGGATTCCGCTACTTTTTTTACAGAACATCACTGGTTTTATGGTGGGCCGGGAATATGAGGCTGGAGGCATCGCTAAAGACGGCGCCAAAATGGTGATGGCTGTGACCAACGCCGCTGTGCCTAAGTTCACGGTAATCATCGGCAGCTCTTTCGGGGCTGGAAACTACGGCATGTGCGGCCGCGCCTATCAGCCCAGGTTTCTTTGGGCTTGGCCTAACTCGCGCATCTCAGTCATGGGTGGGCCACAGGCGGCTGGCGTCTTGATGTCGGTCCGTTCAGACCAGGCAGCCCGGCAGGGTAAGACTTTGTCTGAACAGGAGATGGAGGACCTGCAACGGCCCATCATAGACAAATATGAAGAGGAAGGAAGTCCGTACTATAGTACCGCTCGACTCTGGGATGACGGAATCATAGACCCGAAAGACACACGGGATGTGGTGGGCTTAGGCTTGGCTGCCGCCATGAACGTGCCTGTCTCCGAGAGTCGCTGGGGTGTTTTCCGGATGTGATGTCGCTAAGTATCGTCAATCTGGGTTTTAAGAAGAAGTAGCTAACAATGTTTTCCAAAGTCTTGGTTGCTAATCGTGGTGAGATAGCTGTTAGGGTTCTGCAGACTCTGCAGGCGATGGGCATAGCCACGGTTTCGGTGTTCGCAGACCCGGATGCCAATGCACCCCATGTTGGTCTCGCCGATGAAGCTTATCCTTTGGGAGGAACCACGGCCGAAGAGACATATTTGAATCGAGCCAAGATTATAGATATTGCCGTCAGATGCGGTGTGGAGGCTGTGCATCCAGGTTATGGATTTTTGTCCGAAAATCCTGAATTCAGCCGTGATTGTGCGTCTGCCGGTCTGGTTTTTATCGGCCCCGATCCAGACACCATCGAACTTTCAGGCGATAAGATTAGGTCTAAAGATGGTGCTATACGAGCTGGAGTTCCCGTGGTGCCAAGCTCGCCTATCTGGTTGCCAGGAGATGAAAAACCGCACGGTCTTGTCTCTGAAATAGGGCTCCCGTTGCTCATCAAAGCCGCAGCTGGCGGTGGCGGTCGGGGCATGCGCATAGTTGAACGAATTGAAGAACTTGAATTGGCGCTAGAGTCAGCCAGCCGAGAGGCGAGTGCAGCATTTGGCGATGGGCGGGTCTTCTTGGAACGGTACATACCATCCGCCCGCCACGTGGAGTTCCAAGTGCTGTCTGACTCCGCCGGGACAACCATCCACCTTATGGAGCGAGAGTGTAGCGTTCAGCGTCGCTACCAGAAGGTAATCGAGGAGACTCCGTCTCCTGCTTTGGATGAGACTCTGAGGTGTGCCATGGCCAAATCAGCGGTGGCGATGGCGGTTTCGGCCGGGTACACGAATGCCGGCACAGTGGAGTTTCTTGTAGATCCCCAGACTGGCGAATACTACTTTTTGGAGATGAACGCCCGCATCCAGGTGGAACATCCTGTAACCGAGGAGACCCTCCGATTGGACATAGTCGAGTTGCAAACACGCATTGCCGCCGGAGAGAGACTCATCATTTCACAGGACGATATTCGACCCACGGGCCATGCCCTGGAGTGTCGAATCTACGCCGAGGACCCTTACAGCAACTTTGCGCCGGCAGCTGGGCGATTGCTGGCCTGGCGGCCTCCTTCCGGGATGGGTATACGCTTGGACTCTGGGGTAGCTGAAGGTCAGGAGATCACGGCGTACTATGACTCTATGCTGGCGAAATTGGTGGTTTGGGGGCCGGACCGGATAAGTGCCATCGGAAGAATGATTCGGGCGTTGGAGTCTTTTCCGGTATTGGGTGTTACTACCAACATCCCATTCCTGATAAAAGCCTTAGGCCATCCTGATTTCTTGTCTGGCGTTTATGACACTAGTTTCATTGATAATCATTCTGTTTTAACGACGTCGGACTCAGATTCGTTCCAGTTTGCTGCCTCTGAGATCTCCGAAAGCTTTTGGCAGGCTAATGGGAATAGCACCATGCGTCAGGTAAGTGACGGACCCCGAGACAACCAAAACCCTTGGCAAGGACTGCCAAAGTCGGTGTTCCCTTGACTACCCGTCGGCTGGTACAAACTCATCCACTCTCGACGGAGCCCGCTGATTCTGATCTAGAAACGGTAATTGATGTAAATGTAGGTGTCTCATCGCCGCGACATTGGGAGGGCACCTTGCGCCTGACTGGTGGCCGTATCGTTCCTTATATGGCCAAGCGAGATGGTCAGCAGGTTTATGTTTGGGTTGCCGGCGAGTCGTATATTTTCAGTCCTCTAACTCCGGTCGGTCGCTCTCGGCGGGCTAACCAAAACGCCAACGATGACATCGTCTGTCCTGTACCGGGTGTGGTAATAGCGGTCCATGTCGCCTCCGGTGATGGTGTGCAAGCTGGGCAAGACCTAGTGATAATCGAGTCCATGAAGACTGAGCAGGTCGTAAAATCCCCCAGGAAGGGAACCGTACAGCGAGTATCTGTGGAAGAGGGTGACCGTGTTGACAAGGGGATGCGGCTAGTGGTCTTGGTTCCGTTAATTGACGAGTGATTATCTAGGCGTCTTAATCCAATTCCACAAAAATAGGTTCGTAATCGTTAAGATGCGATTTAGAAGGAAAGTCTGACTAGCCCTCTGCTACCCTAGCAGACCAATAAAATCCTTAAAACCAGTTTATTACCCTGTAGAATCTGAAGCATCGCTAGGCCTAACCACGATCTGGCAGGCCACGTTGTATCCAATGGACACTTGATAGTGATTGGTGGCTACTTCCATCACTCCCAAGTATGGAGTGGCTTCGGCCACTGTAATTGGTTGCTCTGGCACTATATTCGAATCTGACAGGAATCGAAGTAATTGGGCATCTTCCTCCGGAATCCTATCCACTACGTATGGCACTCCAGTCTGTGACGAGTCAAGGGTAAGTGCATCGGCTGGCATCTTCGGTTCGCCTGAGCCTGGAATGGGGCGACCAAACGGGGAGCGTTTTGGATAATCTAGTCGCTCAACCAATTTCTCCTGAAAATCCTGGGACATACCATGCTCTAGGCGGTGTGCTTCGTTGTGGGCTTGATGCAGGTCCATGCCCAGTAGCTTCACCACCAACCACTCAGCCAATCGGTGTCGACGGGCAATATCTTCGCCACCTTCAAGACCTTGTTTGGTCAGCCTAATGCGTTTATCAGACCCAACCTCTACCAGGGTTTGACGTTGCATTCGGCGAATCATCCCGGCAACAGATGGCACCGATGTGCCCAGCCCTTCGGTCTCGGGCAGTTGGCGCAGTGCCTCTGTCAGTTGAGTTATGGTGGGAATTTCATCATCTTCCCATAGTTTATAAAGACACAACAGGTAGTTCTCTGTTCCAGGTGAAAGACGCAAATCACCGTCGCTTGGGCCACTTTCACCATTTCCTGGTTGTTTTCTTGGAGGTGCCATTGGGGTTCCTTATTCCGAGTTCAGAGCATTTTGCCGTCGCTCGGCGGATGTTATTTTGCCGGTTCCGGGG
>CAYVIG010000077.1:4302-10725 GCA_964451445.1 uncultured Dehalococcoidia bacterium | reverse complement strand
GGCCAGGACCTTAATGTCTTTCAATGGTTCCATTCAATCCTCGTTTTTTACAAAGGCCTGGGTTATATTCGACGGCAATTCTCTCACAGAATCGGCTTGCTGTGGTACAATTTTGCCAAATTCAGCTAGGCACTAAATCACGGGTGAGGTAGACTCCATGGCCGAGAACATTATCCTGTCAAACTCAGAGTACAAAGTTGTGGGTACTCGCCCCATTCGCCATGATGGCACGGATAAAGTCACCGGAAGGGCCAAGTATGGCACCGACTTCCAGACCGCCGGCATGTATTACGGCAAGGTGCTCCGCAGTCCCCATGCCCACGCGATCATCAAGTCCATAGACGCCAGCAATGCTCTGGCCATGGCAGGAGTCGAGGCCGTTATCACCGGCCAAGACATGCCTGGTGCCAACAAGGACGGCGCCTCTCGCGGCACCCAGATGGCCAGCGACAACCTGATGGCCAGGACCAAGGTCCTATACAAGGGTCACCCGGTGGCCGCTGTAGCTGCCGTTAACCAGCACGTAGCCGAGGCTGCACTGGCCGAGATCAAGGTTGATTACGAAGTCTTGCAAGCCGTGATGACCGTTGACCAGGCCAGGGCCGACGGCGCGCCACTGCTCCACGAAAACCTGACCACCACCGAACTGGGTGAGCGCACCGACAAGAAGAGCAACGTTGCCACCCACGTGCAATTCACCCAGGGTGATATCGAAAATGGTTTCGCTGTCGCTGATGTGGTAGTCGAAATGGAATTTGGCAACGAGACCGTGCACCAGGGATACATCGAACCGCAAACAGCCTCGGCCATATGGAACGAGAATGGCGAGGTCACCATCTGGACCAGCACTCAGGGCGCTTTCACAGCCAGAGACGCCATCGCTCCGCTTCTCGACCTCCCGGTGTCCATGATCAAGGTCGTACCCATGGAGATCGGCGGCGGCTTTGGCGGTAAGATCCCGGTCTACCTAGAACCCCTGGCCGCGCTGCTGTCCAAGAAGACGGGGCGCACGGTCAAGATGACCATGACCCGCCAAGAGACATTTGAGAGCACCGGACCCACATCCGGAACGTCCATGAAGGTTAAGATGGGTGCCACTCAGGCCGGAATCATCACCGCCGCCCAGGCCGACCTCTCGTTCGAAGCCGGTGGGTTCCCTGGCTCCATGGTGAGCGCGGGTGCCCAGTGCATCTTCGCCCCCTACGAGATTGAAAACATGCAGGCCGACGGCTATGACGTCTTGGTCAACAAGCCAAAGGTCGCTCCCTACCGAGCACCCGCTGCCCCCAACGTCGCCTTCGCCGGCGAGCAGGTAGTGGATGCCCTCGCCCAGAAATTGAACATCGACCCCATCGAATTCCGGCTGATGAACGCCGCCAAAGAAGGCGCACGCCGCATCGATGGACCAATCTTCCCGGTCATCGGCAACGTGGAATGTCTGGAAGCGGCGAAGGACTCAGCCCAGTACAAGACCGAACTGAAAGGCTCGTACCGGGGTCGGGGCGTTGCCTCGGGTTTCTGGTTCAACATTGGGTTCCAGTCCAGTTGCTCCATATCTGTGAACGCCGATGGGACCATCAGCCTGGTTGAAGGTTCAACAGACATCGGCGGCACTAGGGCTTCCGTAGCCATGCAGGCCGCTGAAGTGCTGGGCATCGCCGCTGAGGACGTACATCCCACCGTGGCCGACACCGACTCCATTGGATACACCGCCATGACCGGTGGCAGTCGTACCACCTTCGCCACAGGTTGGGCTGCCTACGAGACTGCCCAAGACGTCAAGAAACAGATGATTGCACGGGCCGCGTCCGTCTGGGACGTCTCCGCCGACGACGTTGAGATGGAAGACGGTGTCTTCAAACACAAGTCGGACGGTGATCTGAAATTCACCTTCAAAGAACTGGCTGGTCAGCTAGCCGGAACCGGCGGCGGCATCTCCAGCCAGAGCACCGTCGACCCCAAGGGGGCCGGCGGGGCCTTTGGCACCCACGTGGTAGACCTGGAAGTCGACCCCGAGACCGGCAAGGTCACAATTCTCGATTACACCATCGTCCAGGACGCAGGCAAGGCCATCCATCCCAGCTATGTTGAAGGCCAGATGCAGGGTGGTGTCGTCCAGGGCATCGGCTGGGCACTGAACGAAGAATACGCCTACGATGGCGAAGGCCGTATGGAGAATTCTTCATTCCTTGACTACCGTATGCCCACCAGTCTGGACACGACCATGATCAACACGATCATCGTGGAAGTGGCCAACCCTGGCCATCCCTACGGAGTCAGAGGAGTTGGAGAGGTCCCGATAGTTCCTCCCATGGCCGCCATCGCCAATGCCATTGCCAGGGCTACCGGCGTCCGCATGGGTCACCTGCCTATGTCTCCTGGAGTAATCCTGGAGGCCTTGTGGGCCAAGGACGGCGAGCCAGCGGGACTTCAGGCCGCCAACTAGTAGAACTATGTTTCAGACAGGCCAGGCACTTAAACGGGCCTGGCCTGTTTTTATTTCAAATAAGCTAAATAGACAATCCGGAAACAATCAGGGAGAGCCACTATGACTAGAGTGCCTTACGCCACTAGAGAGAGCATGAAAGACGCCGCCGAGCAGGCAATCTGGGACGACATTGAAACTAGCCGTGGCGGCGTCGCCCGCAACTACGCTGCCCTGCTCAACAACCCGGAAGCTTCTGCAGCGATGATCGGCCTGGGTACCTACGCCCGTTACAACACGCCCATGGACCCCAGGATCAAGGCGTTGGCCGTTCTAACTGCAGCCAGAGAGGCCTGCGGGCACTACGTGTGGACGGTGAACCAACCTGCCGCCAAAGAGGCGGGGTTGTCTGACGAGATAATCACAGCCATCCGTGAGTATCGGGCACCCAATGGCCTGGACACTAAGGATGCAGCGATAGTCCAGTTCATGATCGAGTTACTGAGGCAGCACAGAATCTCTGATGCCAGCTTCGAAGCAGTCAGGGCGATGGTTGGCGATGCCGGCGTGGTGGATATCCTGGCGGTCACCGGCTATTACCACACTTTGGCCCACGCGCTGAACGCGTTGGACGTGGATCTGCCAGAGGGCACGACCTCTGCCCTGACGTACTAGCGTGGCGTATTAAATATCCAGGCTGAAAAAGGGCAAAAAAGAGCGGCCGGTCCGCCGAGGCGAAAGAACCGCTGAAGGAGCGGAACAACCGGTCGCTGAGCTACAAATTCTAAGTATAGATTGGTCCAGCGTCAACCGTGTGGAGAGCGCTAAACCATGAACCTGGCGAATTATTTTCTCCTAAACTGGAAACGCACTGCAATGAGAGGAGGCCCCAATGGGTGACTACGCTTACCTGGTGATGATGGATATTCCGGAAGAGATGGAAGACGAATTCAACCGAATATATGACACCCAACACGTGCCAAATATCGTGAAAGCACCAGGCGTTAACGGCTGTGTGCGCTACAAGGTGGAGTCAACCAATAAAGAGGGAATGGCCAGGTACGCTGCCCTGTACGACATCGACTCACCTGATGTGCCCCAATCTGAAGGCTGGGTCGCAGAGTCGGAAAAGGGTGATTGGGCGCCAAATATCAGGCCCCACGCCACCAACCGATCCCACACTATCTACAAAAAAGTCGGGTAATCGTATCTCGTCGAGTTAAACGGAGTCCGATCAGACGGCTACGCAGGTGATAGTCCTAGAGACCCCGGGGATCATCTGAATATTACTGGTGACCACGTTTGCCACGACTAACATATCTGACGCTTCAACTAGAGCGATGATATCGTAAGCGCCGGTGATAATGTCCACCGTTGGCACCTCTGACAGAGCTCTTAGCGCTGTAGCGACTTCCCGTGATTTCCCTACCTGAGTCTCAATCAATATATACGCTCTAGCTGTCATAGGAATTTTCCTAGGGACACCGGGTATTGCGTACGTTGGTTGCCGCTTACCTGTGCTCCCTGTCTGGTCGGGATCACAGGACCAAAGACTTAATCTGAGATATAGGCTGTGCTGGTAACTTCCACCAGGTTATTGGCGTCACCGAAGTTGACCACAACTGTGGTGCGTGCCGGGTAGTCGCCGGTGAAGAACTCGGCATAGACCTCATTGAAACCAGCCAAGTCGTCTCGGTTGGAAACGTAGCAGGTATTGGTCAATACATTGTCTATAGACGAACCTGCGGACTCAAGGATCAGGGAGATACGCTCAAGCGCGTAGCGGGTCTGCTCTTTGATTCCGTCTCCCACCGAGCCGTTGGTGGGGTGGCGTCCGGTATTCCCCGCCACGAATACCAAATTACCTAGTTTGGTGGCCTGGGACAGGGGCGCTGTCCCGGCGGCGACTTTATCTGTTTTGACGATCTCTTTCTTGGGCATGATTACCTGCCTTTATTGAATTATCTTATTGCTGAATCAACACCACCGGCAAGGCCAAAAGGCCAGCGCACGAAAAGACTTTCCGGGCGGTAGTAGCCCATTATATCTTCGGCTGTGAGAGTGTCAATCAAGCACCTGCCATAGGCCGTAAAACACCCCTTCCGAAGTACTTATTGCGCGACTTCCAGAAAAGCCATAGAATTAAGCCGAACATTGCGGTGCGTCGCCCTGTTTACCCAAGATCATACGAGCGCGACCGCAAGGATTAACAACAGGTAAAGCAACCCACCCCAAATTGCTACGTCCACTGCGCCGTACAGGCCAGTTGGCCCATTCCCCATATCACCAAGATGAAAGGGAGGACTGCCAAAACATGGATGCAAAAGACCTGAGAAATGTGGTCATCCTCGGCCACGCCGGATCCGGCAAGACTTCGCTGGGCGAAGCCGCCTCGTTCCACACCAAAGCCACCACACGCCTGGGCACGATCACCGACGGCAACACCGTTTCAGATTTTGAGCCTGAAGAGATCAAACGGGGTGGCAGTATCCAAACAACCTTGGTTTCGATTATTGAGAATGACACCAAGATTAATTTTCTGGATACCCCGGGTTACGACGACTTCCTGGGAGAGGTGGTGAGCGCCATCAGAGTGGTTGAGGGAGCCGTGATCGTCGTCTCCGCCCCCACTGGTGTCGATGTTGGCACAGAACGCGCCTGGAAGATGTGTGACTCTGCTCAGATTCCTCGCATGTTTGTGGTCAACAAGATGGACCGCGAAAACGCCAGCTTCGCCAAGAATGTGGCCGGTATCCAGGCATCTTTCGGACGGAAATGTATTCCGTTCCAGGTGCCGCTGGGTGAAGCCAACGAATTCAAGGGCGTCATCAGCATAATCGCCCCCCCAGCCGACATTCCCGCAGAAGTCGCAGATGAGGTCGAAGCAGCCCGAGAGCGCCTGATCGAGGCCGCCGCTGAGAACGATGACGAACTCGGCGACCGCTACCTGAACGGCCAGGAGATTTCCCCTGAGGAGATCATCACCGGCGTTAGGACGGCAGTCTTGGCCGGAGACCTGGTCCCGATCTTGGCCGCTTCTTCATCCCCGGAAGCCATCGGAATCGGCGAGTTCTTAGAGACCACCCGTTCTTACTTGCCTTCCCCCGTGGATGGTCAACATACGGAAATGTTGAACGGCAGTGGTCCGGTCGAGTACGAGACGGAGCCTGCCAGCCCGCTAGCAGCATTTGTCTTCAAGACGACTGCCGACCCTTTCGTGGGTAAGCTCTCGGTATTCCGGGTCTACCAGGGAACCATCAAGAGTAACTCTGAGGTTTGGAACAGCAACAGGGAACACCCAGAACGCATCGGCCAACTCTACCTGCCCAAGGGCAAGAACCAGGAGAACGTGGCTGAGATAACCGCCGGTGACATCGGAGCCATTGGAAAGCTGAGCGAGACTCTAACTGGCGACACGATCTGCGTCAAAGAAAACCCGGTAATTTTTGCTAAGATCAAACAGCCTGTGGGATTCTTCCGGATGGCGGTAACTCCAGCCTCCAAAGATGACCTAGACAAGATGTCCATGGCCCTCAGCAGGATCGTGGAAGAAGATCCAACCCTGCACTTCAGCCGCGACGCTGGCACCAGCGAATCGCTGATCACAGGTCTAGGAGACGCACAGATCGAGGTCGCCCTGGAAAAGATCAAGCGCAAGTTCGGCGCTGACCTGCGGGTGAAGATGCCCAAGGTGCCGTACAGAGAGACCATCACCAGAGTCGCCAACAGCGAGTACCGCCACAAGAAGCAATCGGGCGGTCACGGCCAGTTCGGCCACGTGCTGATCCGGCTGGAACCCCAGGAACGGGATGAGGGCTTTGCCTTCGCCACCGAGATCACTGGCGGCAAGGTCCCCAAGGAATACATACCGTCGGTAGAAAAGGGAGTGACCAAGGCACTAGATGAGGGTTCGCTGGCGGGCTTCCCACTCGTTGACCTGAAAGCAGTGCTCTACGATGGCAGCTACCACGACGTCGATTCATCTGGCATGTCCTTCG
>CAYVIG010000077.1:0-4275 GCA_964451445.1 uncultured Dehalococcoidia bacterium | reverse complement strand
TGAAACAGGGGCTGGGTGACGCCGAACCAGTGCTGTTAGAGCCGGTGGTCAGGCTCAGCGTAAACGTGCCCGACTCTTACACGGGTGAGGTCATCAGTGACCTCAACGTGAAGCGAGGCCGGATACTGGGCATGACTCCAGACGACGGCATAACCCTGATCGAGGCCGAAGTGCCGTTGGCGGAGGTTCAGCGTTACGCCCAGGATCTGCGCTCGGTCAGCCATGGTCGGGGCACCTACTCTCTGGAATTCGACCACTACGACCAGGTACCGCCCAACCTGGAGACCAAGGTGATTGAAGAGACCAAGAGGGACAAGCTGGAAGAAGCGGCTTAGGTAGCTAGACTAGCTCAGATAAAAGGGCCCTCCTTCCTCAGAAGGAGGGCCCTTTTTCAGTTCTCTCGGTGAAGCAGGCTGGGGGTCAGTAACCCCAGGATGGGTTGTACTCGCCGAACACGTCACGGAAGACGTCCATCATCTCACCCAGGGTGGCGTAGGCCTTGGCGGCTTCCACTAGGTAAGGCATGGTGTTCTCAGAGCCTCTTGCTGCCTGTTCCAACGCCTTCAGGCGCTGGGACACCTCCCGGTTGTCGCGGGTGCGACGGACTTCGTTCAGGCTCTCAATCTGCTTCTTCTCGCCTTCACGGTCAACGCGGAGCAAGGGAATATCGGTGCCCTCTTCGGTCCGGTATTCGTTCACCCCCACGGTGATGCGCTCGCGGCGGTCTTCCTCCAGTTGGTACACGTAAGAGGCGTCAGCGATCTCCCGCTGCAGGAATCCAGTCTCCAGCGCCGGGATCACGCCGCCCATATCGTCGATGCGCCGGAAATATTCGTGACTGGCAGCTTCCATAGTATCGGTCATGGTTTCCAGGAAGTAGCTGCCGCCCAGCGGGTCAACTGTATCGGTGATACCGGTCTCGTGGGCGATTATCTGCTGGGTGCGCAAGGCCTGCAAGGCCGCTTCTTCCGAAGGCAGCGCCCAGGCTTCGTCTTTGCCGTTGGTGTGGAGTGATTGGCAGCCGCCCAAGACGGCGGCCATGGCCTGGAACGACACCCGAACGACGTTGTTCTCCGGTTGTTGAGCAGTAAGGGTCTGGCCTGATGTTTGGGCGTGGAACCGCAGTTGGTGTGACCGGGGATCTTTGGCCCCAAAGGTGTCCTGCATCTCCCTAGCCCAGATGCGGCGCGCCGCCCTGAACTTACCAACCTCCTCAAAGAAGTTGTTGTGCGAGTTGAAGAAGAAGCTGAGCCTGGGCGCGAATTCGTCAATCTTGAGTCCCCGGTCGAGGGTTTGCTTCACATATTCAAAGCCGTCTGCCAGCGTGAAAGCCAATTCCTGAATGGCGTTGGAACCTGCCTCGCGAATATGGTAGCCGCTGATACTTATAGGGTTCCAGCGGGGAACGTGTTTGGCGCCAAACTCCACGGTGTCCACCACTAGCCTGACTGATGGGTCTGGCGGGAATATGTACTCATTTTGGGCGATGTATTCCTTGAGAATATCGTTCTGGATCGTGCCGCCCAACCGATCCAGGGAAGCGCCCTGCTTTTCGGCCAGAGCTATGTACATGGCCCACATGATGGCCGCCGGACTGTTGATGGTCATGGAGGTGGTGATCTTGTCCAGCTTGATGCCATGGAAGAGGGTCTCCATATCCGCCAAGGAAGAAACAGCCACGCCGCAGGTGCCAAACTCTCCGGCCCCGCGAGGATCATCAGTGTCGTAGCCATACAGGGTTGGCATATCGAATGCAACACTAAGTCCGGTCTGACCCTGTTCCAACAAGAACTTAAAGCGCGCGTTGGTTTCTTCAGGCCTGCCGAACCCAGCGAACATGCGCATGGTCCATAGCCGGCCACGATATCCAGAAGCATGAACGCCCCGGAGATAGGGGAACTCGCCCGGCATTCCCTGGTCGGCCAGGTATCCGCTAGATGCGATATTCTCAGGCGTGTAGACCTGGCTCACGGTCACTTGAGAGGGAGTCTTGAACTCGGGCTTACGTTGGACAGAGGGGTCCTGCCTGTCTCGCCAACGGGCACTGGCTTCCCGTAATTTGTCCATATCCTGAGGGGAATCCAAGGGCTACCTCCGGTTTGATCGCCCGATGAAAATGACTAGAGGGCGACTAAGAATCTGTGAGTCGTACGAAACGGCGTTTGCCGACCCTGAGCAAGTCACCGGCATGTAACAACTGTCCGGCGTCGCCGCCGGTCACCGGCTGGGAATCGCCCTCCTGGGAGATGCGTTCCACTGCGCCCTGGGACAGCAGTCTCTTGACCTGAGCTTTGCTTGGCGCCAAACCCGCTGCCAGGATCAAGTCGTCCACCCTAACTTCGTTTTCGCCGCCTACACCCTGGATGCGCAGTTCTGCCAGTGACATCTCTGGAATATCTGACGGCATGTCTCGACCCTGCACCACCCTTTCAAAGTGGGCCTGAGCCGCATCAGCGGCATCCCGGTCGTGGAACTGGTTAGTCACATCCCAGGCCAGACGCTTCTTCGGCTCCATGGGGTTGAGGGTGTTGTTCTCCAGTTCTTTGGAGATCGCTGCCAGCTCGGTCATCGGAACGTCGGTCAGATACTCGAAGTAGGACATTATCTGGTCGTCGGACACAGACATCAGCTTGCCATACATATCCACAGGGTCTTCGTCAACAGCCACGTAGTTATCGAGACTTTTGCTCATCTTCATCACGCCGTCGGTGCCCACCAAGATCGGCATCATGAAACATTGCTGCGGGGTCTGACCCACCATTCCCTGGAGTTCCCGTCCCACCAGAAGGTTGAACATCTGGTCGGTGCCACCAAACTCCACATCGGATTCGATGGCCACCGAGTCGTAGGCTTGCAGCAGCGGGTAGAGAAGCTCTGTGATTGCAATGGGCTTCTGCTCCGCAAAACGCTGGGCAAAATCGGCCCGCTGCAGGAACTGGGCCACGGTGAACCGGCCGGTCAGTTCGATGACCTTGGCCAGATCGAATTTCCCGAACCACTCACTCTGGTAGATGACCTGGGCGCGGGACTCATCCACCACCTTGAAGAACTGACGAAGGTAGGACTGGGCGTTCTCAAGCACCTGTTCGTGGGAGAGCATGGTGCGGGTGGCCGACTGGCCGCTGGGGTCGCCTATCTGGGCTGTCCAGTCGCCGACGATCAAGATGACCTGATGCCCCAGGTCTTGCAGTTCGCGCAGTTTGCGGAGGCCGACCACGTGACCAAGGTGAATGTCAGGACGGCTGGGGTCGAAGCCCATCTTCAGGCGCAATTGCTTGCCGCTCTGCAGCAGCCGAACAAATTCCTCGCGGGAAATTATCTCACTGACGCCGCGGGTGGTTACTGTTTCTAATTCTGCAGGGCTGATCTTGCCGTGGCTGGTCATACTAGGCGCTCCGGTCCTGGTCTAAGACCTGACGACAATTATCAACGTCTTGGTGGATCTGTTTGATCAGGGCGTCCAGGCCGTCGAATTTTTCCTGGTCTCTGACCTTCTTGATGAACTCCACGCCGAGGGCTTTACCATAGAGATCGCCGCTGAAGTCCATGACGAATACTTCCACCAGTCTCTGGGTCAGATCAAAGGTTGGTCGGACGCCAATGCTGGTGGCGGACTGATGACGTTTGCCGTCAATCATCGCCCAGGTGGCGTAGATACCATCCCCAGGCAGCCGCATCTCCGGATCGACTTCAACATTGGCAGTGGGGAATCCCAGGGTACGGCCTCGCTGGTCACCCACAACAACTTCTCCCGAGAGGAAATAATTTCTACCCAACAGTTCTGGGCAAACCTCTAGGCTGCCGTTGGAAACCGCGTCACGAATGCGGCGGCTCTTCACTGGCTGACCATCGATTTCAAAGGTCTCGACCGACTGCGCCCAAAAGCCGAGTTTTTCCCCTTGTTGCTTCATGAAGGCCAGATCACCCTGGCGGTCCTTGCCAATGGCTGAATCAGGGCCCATCACCAGTCCCTTCATGTTGAGGGAACCAGCCAGGAGATTTGCGAATTCTTCCGCGCTTATGCTGGCAAGTTCAGGGGTGAATTCCAGGCAGACGACGACCTCGATGCCCTGTTGTTTGATGAGATCCACCCGCTGATCAAGCGTGGTAAGGTAACTGGGTTCGGTCCCGGGCCTGATAACGGTTATGGGCCGGTTGGAGAAGGTAACTACGGTGGGAACGTACTGGTCGCCAGCCAGTTCAACCACCGGACGCAGTAGAAACCGATGCCCCTGATGCACACCGGCGAAGACGCCGATGGTAACAACGGGTTCC
>CAYVIG010000076.1:0-10737 GCA_964451445.1 uncultured Dehalococcoidia bacterium | reverse complement strand
TATCGGCCCTCAAACTTTCGTTACGCGAATATGACTAACTAGTGCGACGCAATTTTAGCATGGTTCGGGCCTAATTCCGCTAGGATTTGATTCACCGGAGATGGGCATCTTATACTTGGATCATGCGGATATGCTCGCTGTTACCAAGCGCCACTGAGATCGTCTACGCCCTGGGATTGGGAGACCAATTGGTGGGCGTTTCTTACGCCTGCGACTACCCGGAAGACGCCGCCAACAAGCCAGTGGTCAGCCGGAGCGTTCGCTGCAACTCCCACCTGCCCAGCGAAGAGATCGACGCCATAGTGCAGCAGGCGCGGGCCAACGGTAATCCCCTTTATTGGATCGACGCTGACCTACTGCGGGAGATAGGACCCGACCTGATCATCACCCAGGAATTGTGCGAGGTCTGTGCCATCGGCGTTGGTTCGGTGTTCCAGACCGCGGCCCAGGTGTTGGACTACGAGCCAAAGATATTGACCATACGGCCCAGGTTTTTGTCCGATGTCATTCAAAATATCCGACTGATCGGAACTGCGGCTGGTGAAGCCCGCCAAGCCAATGATTTGGCTGATTCCTTGCAGTTGAGGATTCGACGAGTGAAAGACCAAGCTCCACAGAATGGCTCCCGACCCCGGGTGCTGTGCCTGGACTGGTTGGCCCCCCTCCGGAACACCGGCCAGTGGGTGCCTGAGATGGTTGGAATCGCCGGAGGAGAGGAGCGATTGGCTATTCCCGGAGGCCTCTCCAGGGAGTTGAGTTGGGATGAGATCGTCGATTATGCTCCTGAATGTCTGATGGTGATGCCCTGCGCCTTTGAGCCGGATAAAGTCCTCAAGGAGACGTCGAAGAAATTGACGAACCTGCCTGGTTGGGCTGACCTGCCCGCGGTGCAGCGCGACCAGGTATTCCTGTTTGACGGGCGAATTCCGACTAGGCATGGTCCCCGGGTTGTTGATGTTTTGGAGGGACTGGCCGAGGTTATGCATCCCCGGGTGTTCAAAGGCATCTCAACTAGTGAAGTGTTGGTTCAAAACCTGAATTAACATGCTACTCCGGCCTGGCGTAGGTCTAGTCTTCTCCGTTGGATAAAATGGTCTTATTGACTTTGGATTTGAAGCGACGAGAAACTCACTGCGATGGTCGGAACGTATAACTAGTAACAGATAGCGTGCCCGATCGGTTGGCGTCGCTGGGATAAAACACCCAGGATGTGGTTGCCCGCATGGAGCTTAATAGAGAGATGTTTTGACCAATTAGTAGGATGATCAACTTAAATAATCGCGACATCATGCGCACCATTTTTGCTCCGATAGCAGTGTCTGCAGTGGCTCTGGCATCGGCGTTGATCGGCGCGCTGATCATAGGTAATGACACCGGAATAGACGGCGTCAACCTGTTTATGGAAAGGCTGTCCGGTGATTCAGGTTCATGGCTGGGAGGGTTGGTCGGGGCATCTGCCCTGTTCGCCCTGGCAGCGGGGATGGCATCTGCGGTGAACCCTTGTGGCTTTGCCATGCTTCCAGCCTATCTGGGTATGTACTTGGGTGACGAGTCTGGCGAGACACCGCAGACCAACCCGGTCAGGCATTTTGGTAGGGCTATCTTGGTTGGTCTGACCGTGACCGCCGGCTTCGTGGTTTTGTTCGGAGTGGTTGGGGCCATAATCGGCCTTGGCGCCAACTTTGTCAGCGACCTCCTGCAATGGCTGGGTCTGGTCATCGGAATCGGCTTGGTCTTGGTTGGTGCCTGGATGGTCGGAGGCGGCAAGCTTTACACCGGAGTGGCCGCCAGGGCTGCCAATCACATGGGCAATCCGGCACAGGTCAGCATGAAGGGTTACTTCATATTCGGCATCAGCTACGGCACAGCATCGTTGAGCTGCACCCTACCCATATTCCTGGCGGTGGTGGGCCTCAGCGTCGCCGGTGTCGGAGCATCTTCTATGCTGTCAGACTTCCTGCTGTTCGCCCTGGGAATGGGGCTGGTAATCATGGCTCTGACCCTGGGAATGGCCTTCTTCAAGACTGCCATGATGGGCGCTCTCAGGAAGGCTCTACCCTACATCCAACCATTGGGGTCGGCCCTGATGGTGATCGCCGGAACCTACATCGTCTTCTACTGGCTCACGATCGGGGGCCTGCTCTAGCAAGGGATTTCCGTCTTCCTTGCCACGCACTTACCCCCCAGTTAGAATGGCGCATACCATTCTACGGGGGATTTTCTTATGTATGACAAACCGATGTTGGGCTTGGGCCAGGCACAGGACGCAATAGCTGCCATCTTGGCCGAGGCCAACAAGGAACCGGACCGGCCGTTGGCCATCGCCATCGTCGACGACACCGGCGGCATGATTAGCTATGGACGCATGGACCGATGCCGTGAAGTGCCCAAGCGGATGGCCATTCGCAAAGCCTATACCTGCGCTCTCTCCGGACAGGACTCCAAAGACTACGCCGAGCGCTTGGCCGGTCAAGGTCGTACGGTCGCCGAGATGGGCGACCCCATGTTGGCTGCGGTTCAGGGCGGAGTGGTTATTCTTCATCCGGCCAGCGGCTCCATCATGGGAGGCATCGGCGTGAGCGGACTAGCCGCCGAAGAGGACGAAGACCTGGCGAAGATTGGCTTGGCGGCGATGAAGCTGTAGAAATCCCCCTAAATCCCCCTTTATAAAAGGGGACTTGAACTCTTCCCTCTTTCGTAAATGGAGGCCGAAGGGAATTTCTGCGCCTCCCATCTATTTTGAGGAGCAACAATGTCTAACCCCAGAGCTGAATTTTCTTCAATCTTTGACCGCAAGCCCCTGAAGCTGCCTGGAGGCGCTCGGGTGGCTGTGTGGCCGGTCATCAATGTGGAGGAGTGGGATATAAATGAACCCATGGCCCGCACGGTGTTGCCGACGCCTCAAGGGGTGTCGGTCATACCGGACATTCCCAACTTTGGCTGGTTCGACTATGGACTCAGGGTCGGGTTCTGGCGGATGAAACAGGTGCTGGATAACTACGGCATACGGGCGACGGTGAGTCTCAATGCCTCGGTCTGTAACAGCTATCCAACTTTGGTGACTGAGAGCATGAAGTCTGGCTGGGAGATGTTGGCCCACAGCTACATCCAGCGGGTGATCAACAAGGAACCGGACGAGCGGGTCGCTATTCGGAAGACCATCGATACCATCAAGGAATTCACCGGCACCGCCCCCAGAGGCTGGATGGGGCCCGGATTGGCCGAGACATTTGATACCCCAGACATCCTGGCAGAAGAAGGGATTGAGTACGTGGCCGACTGGTGTAATGACGACCAGCCGTATCCCATGAAGGTCAAATCGGGCAACCTGGTGTCCGTGCCGTATACCGTGGAACTGAATGACATACCCGTGTACATGGTGCAACACCACCGCTCACCGGAACTATTCGAGCGGGCCAAAGACCACTTTGACACCCTGTACCGGGAGGGGGAAGAGAGCGCACGCATAATGTGCGTATCCACCCACCCTTACATCACCGGTGCGGCCCACCGCATCAAGTACTACGACAAGATCTTTGAGTACATCAAACAACACGATGAAGTCGTATTCATGACCGGAAGTGAGATATTGGACTGGTACAACAAAGAGACGAAATCCGCGTAAATCCCCCTCGGCCCCTTTATAAAATTGGGAAGGATTAAAGCCCCACCTTTGAAAAGGGGGATTTAGGGGGATTTAGGGGGGTTGGCATCCCAACCAAACCATGGAGTATTAACTAAATGGCATTCGAAGCTGGAAAAATTGTGACCTATGCTGGCACTGGAGAAAGTGGCTATGCCGGAGACGGCGGCCCGGCAGGCCAGGCGCTCTGTAATGAACCGTTCATGTGCGAATTTGATTCCGCTGGTAACCTGTATTTCGCCGAGGCCAAGAACCACATCGTCCGGCGGGTCGATAAGACCAGCGGCGTCGTGACCACCGTGGCCGGTAGCGGCGAGTTGGGCTATAGCGGAGACGGCGGCCCAGCCACCCAGGCGACCATGCAGGAACCATACTCACTACAGGTGGATACCAACGGCGACATCTACATAGTTGACCGTTTGAATGCCGTGGTGCGAAAGGTAGACGCCGCCACTGGGATAATCACCACCGTGGCCGGAACCGGAGAGGTCGGCTACAGCGGCGACGGCGGGCCTGGCAACCAGGCAATGTTCCGAGAGCCGAACGACTGCTTCTTGGACGGCAAAGGTGGTCTGTTGATTGCCGACATCCAGGATCAGCGAATTCGCCGTCTGGACCTGGCCACTGGAATCGCCAATACAGTCGCAGGCAACGGGGAGAAAGGGCGCACTGGCGATGGCAAACCAGCCCTAGAGGCCAGCTTCCTGGGTTCCAGGGCTGTGTGCCTGGACAGCAAGGGCAACATGTACGTGGCCGAACGCGAGGGCACCGGCATTCGCATGATCGACCCCAGCGGAATCATGAGCACCGTGGGCGGCAACGGGGAGCGCGGCTATGAAGGCGACGGCGGTCCGGCTTTGACGGCAACCTGGGGTTCTCCCAAAGGAATTCGCTGCGATGCTCAGGACAATGTTGTGGTCGTCGACACCGAGAACCACGCCATCCGACGCATCAATGTCAACACTGGGATAGTTACAACCATCGCCGGTGGACGGTTGGGCGGCGAGGGCGACGGTGGTTCAGCCACCGATGCTGCCATGGATCGCCCCCACGGCTGTGGCATAGATGACCAAGGCAACATATTTGTAGCCGACAGCAATAACCACCGCGTAAGGGTCGTAGGCGCTTAGAAAATAATCCCCTCCCCCTCGCATGGGGGAGGGCTAGGGTGAGGGAAGGCGTTTCTCGGCAAGTTTGGTTGAATTTGAAACGTTGCCCCCATCCTAAGCTTCCCCCCGAACGGGGAAGGGATAAATATCCCCATCGACACTAAAGAATTAGGAGCATCCATGCGAACCATTGATATCCACGCGCACATCACACCGGTTGGATTCGTGGAGGCCAGCAAGAGGGGCGAGTCATGGCACGGGATGCCCGTCGACGCCATGGCCGTTCACCGCAACAACCCCAAGATCACTTGGACGCCTGAAGAACGACTGGCCGACATGAATTCACTGGGCGTGGATGTCCAGGTGCTGTCCACCAACGCCTACTTCTATAACTACGAGGGCGAAGCGGCCACAGCTAAGAAGATGACGGCAGAATGCAACGACTACGTTGCCGAGTTGGTCAAAGCCCAGCCGGACCGGTTTGCCGGGTTCTCGACACTGCCCATGCAGGACATCAAGGATTCCATTGCCGAGTTGGAACGGAGCATGAAGTTAGGTCTCAAAGGAGCCATGATTGGCGACAATGTCAACGGGGAGACCTTTGATGAAAAGAAATTCCTGCCGTTCTGGAAGGCTGTGGAAAGCCTGGGCGCGGTGATCTTGGTGCACCAGGGCGGTGACACGGTGGTCAATCAACGCATCAACCGTTATCACCTGCCAAATTCCATCGGAAACCCGGCAGATAGGGCAGTCACCTTTGCTTCGTTGGTTTTCGGAGGGGTGATGGATGCCTGCCCAGACCTCAAGATTTGTCTGTGTCACGGGGGTGGCTACACCTGCTATGGCATCGGCCGCATGGACCGTGGATGGGAGGTGCGCCAGGAGGCCAGAAAGAACTTACAAAAGCCGCCCAGCACCTACCTGGACAAGTTCTACTATGACTGCCTGACCCATAGCGAGCTGGCCCTGCGCTATCTCATTGATTGCGTGGGAATCGACAAAGTGGTCTTCGGCACTGACTGGCCCTTCGATATGGCCATTGACTGGCCAGTGTCTTGGATCATGGGGTTGGAAAGCCTCACCGACGCCGAGAAAGAGGCCATCCTACACACAAACCTGGAGAAACTGCTGGGTATTTAAGAAGCTCTGATAACTTCTGTTTTCTTGGGAAACAAAATGGGCACGGTATTACCGTGCCCATTTTGTCTTTCCAGGATGCGTTTGGGTGTCTATCTTTAGCGGTCTGCGTAGACCTGTCTGGCGCGGTCCAGAGCTCGGACACGACCGGCAACCAGGGTTTCCTGGCGCTCGGCTGCCCATTTGTTGGAAGCGAAGGGGGCTGCCACCGTGCCTTGGAACTGGGGCATCACGTAGCGTGCCAGTAGCTCGTAGCTGTGCAGCATCTTCTCCCTAGAGGTCCAGTCCACAGTCTGGGTTAGGAACCCGCCGAACCCGCCGCTCTGTTCCTGCAGCTTGTTGATGGCTTCAATGCAGTCGTCGGGCGTGCCTACGATCCAGGCTCCGGAGTCCCTCATGTTATCGACGACCTTGTCCATGGGGCCATCAAAGACGGGCTTCCGGCCGTTGGTGCCTTCCGAGTACTCACGGAGGTACTGGGCCGAGCCCATGCGGACATCGTCCAAGGCTTCCTTTCGAGTCTCGGCCAGATGGACTGGGAGCACTAATCTCCATTCGTTGCGGTCCATGGTCTGACCGTGTTCGGCGGCGGATTCTTCGGCGATCCCCCAGAGGCCTTTGAGGTCTGCCGGGCCCGCTGATCGGTCGCGAGGCACGGTGATTGTCAACACCGATGCTCCATGTTTCCCTGCCAGAGCAACACCCGCCGGGGTCTGAATCGAGGCCACAGCGATGGGCATATGAGGCTGTTGGTAGGGCCGCAGTTGCAGCATACCTTCGTTGAGTTCAAACCAGTCTGACTTATAGGTGATTGGCTCGGTCTCGTTGAACAACCGCATGATGATGGTAAGTGACTCATCCATGCGCTCCCGTTGTTTCTCGTGGGGAATGCCCATCATGTAGGCATCGCCTGGCAGAGCGCCTGGTCCCACACCGAAAAGTGCACGACCCCTACTCATGTGGTCAAGCTGGACCATCCGGTTGGCGACCATCAACGGGTGGTGGTAGGGCAGGCTGACCACTCCGGTGCCAAGTTTGATGTAGCGGGTCCGCTGGGATGCGGCGGCCAGGAAGACCTCTGGAGAAGAGATGATCTCCCATCCAGCTGAGTGATGTTCACCAACCCATACTTCGTCATAGCCCAGGTTGTCCATCCATTCGACCAATTCAAGGTCTCGGTCCAGGGCCAGTGTGGGGTTCTCTCCGACCCTGTGGAACGGGCCAAGGAAGGAGCCGAATTTCATCCGATTAGGCGTATTCATATCAAGCTTCCTCCGGAACTTTGTTTGTCCTTACCCCAAAGGGGAAGACCGTTTGAGTCAGTTTACTCCCCATAAAGGCCGATTCCAAACCCGCAGGATTATTTGACACATTGATAATGCTGAGACGTCACCGCTGGAGTGGGGATTTTGCTAGAATGCTCTTGTTTGATTCGAGCCTGAGTTTTGAGGGGATATGACCGCATCCCGAAATATGCCTCGGGGCAGCATGGACCAGGCTTTTCAGGATTTTCTGAAGGCGACACCGGTCTACGAATCCACCAGTCAGTTGGATGAACTGCGCGCCTCTGAGTACGGACGTTTGGATCGGCTGGGCCAGGTCTTCCTTGATTATACCGGCGGTGGGTTGTACGCCGACTCCCAGATTCGTCAGTTGTCAGACCTGCTAGAAGGTGGGATATTCGGGAACCCCCATTCGGACAGCCCTGCGTCATCCGCGACAACAGAACTGGGTGAACAGGCTCGTGCTTTCGTATTGGAGTATTTCAACGCTCCGCCGGACGAATACGTGGCCATTTTCACTCCTAATGCCACTGGAGCCATCAAGCTGGTGGGCGAGGCCTACCCCTTCCAGGCCGGCGACCGGTACCTGCTGGCCTTTGACAACCATAATTCCATCAACGGGGTGAGGGAGTTCGCCCGCACCAATGACGCTGATGTCACCTACGTGCGTGTGGTGCCGCCCGATCTGCGTTTAGATGAAGACCAACTCCGGGCAGAGCTAGACCAGCCCAACCCGGGCGGGCACAACCTGTTCTCCTATCCGTCCCAGTCCAATTTCTCTGGAGTACAGCACCCCATGAAATGGACCAAGTATGCCCAGGAACGGGGATGGGACGTGCTGTTGGACTGCGCCGCTTTCGCTCCATCCAACCGCCTGGACCTGGCGGAAGTACTCCCAGACTTTGTGCCGTTGTCCTTTTATAAGATGTTTGGCTATCCCACGGGTGTGGGGTGCCTGCTGGCCCGTAAGACCGCCCTCGATAAACTGGTCCGGCCCTGGTTTGCCGGCGGTACGATCACCATAGCGTCGGTGCAAGCCGAGAAACATTTCCTGGCTGAAGGCGAACAGGCTTTCGAAGAAGGGACTCTCAACTACCTGAATATCCCGGCGGTGGAGATTGGGCTGAGGCATTTGCAAAATATTGGCATTGAGACCATCCATGACCGGGTTGCTTCGCTGACTTCCTGGCTCCTTGGAAGTCTGCTGGCCCTGCGGCACAGCAACGGCACCGGGGTGGTTCGAGTCTACGGGCCCACAGACATGGAATCCCGCGGTGGGACGTTGACCGTGAATTTTTATGACCCTCAGGACGCGCTGATCGACCATCGTCGAATCGATGCCCAGGCCGGACGTGCTGGAATATCCCTGCGCACCGGCTGCTTCTGCAACCCTGGCGCTGGTGAGTTGGCCCACGGTCTAACCCAGGAAGACATGGCTGCTGCATTCGCCGACGGTGAGCGCATGACCTTTGAGCAATTCCTGAGTGTTTTGGAAGACCGGGACGGCAAGAGTGCCGGAGCGGTCCGCATATCCATGGGATTGGCATCTAATTTCGCTGACGTCTACAAATTCTGGGAGTTCGCCCAGGGTTTCATCGACCATGCTGCCGGAGAAGTCTAGACAAATCCACGGAGCTTAAACCAAGAATATTTGAGGTAATTGAAATGCCCGTACCAGGAACTTCGTTAACCAGCCTGCGCCCGTTGATGCAGGGCACCAATGGCATGGTGGTTGCTAGTCACCCCGCCGCCGCCATGGCGGGATTGGATGTATTGAGAAAGGGTGGTAATGCCATCGACGCTGGGGTGGCCGTTGGGCTGGCCCTGAACGTGGTGCACGTCGATGATTGCAGCTTCTTGGGCGTCGCCCCCACTGTCATCTACCTGGCCGACAAGAAAGAGGTCGTGGAAGTGGACGGACTGGGCGTGTGGCCCAAAGCGGCTTCGGTGGAGTATTTCAAGAAGAACCACGGCGGCAATTACCCACCAGGCGTCTTGCGGTCTTTGACTCCAGCCGCTGCCGATTCGTGGATCACCTCCCTTTCCAGGTTTGGCACCATGAGCTTCGGTGAAGTGGCGTCTGCGGCCATTGATCTGGCGGGAAACGGCTTCCCAATGTTCCGTTACCTGGCCGGACGGTTTGTCACTGCCTTTGACGCCTACAACACCTACCCGTCCACAGCGGAGATATACCTTCCAGGCGGCCGCAGCCCCAAGCAAGGCGAGATGTTCTACCAGAAGGACTTGGCGAACTCGCTGTCAAAACTGGCCGAGATCGAGAACTCCAACAAGGGCAAGGGTCGAGAGGCTGCTCTAGTGGCGGCCCGAGACGATATCTACACCGGCGAACTCAGCCGCAAGATCGTTGCATTCAACCAGGAGATGGGCGGCCTGCTCACGGCAGAAGACCTGGCCAATTACCACGTGACCGTGGGCGCTCCGGTGACGGTGAATTACAGGGGATATGACGTCTACAGCACTGGTCCTTGGGGGCAAGGTCCAACCTTCCCTCAAGCGCTCAAGATACTGGAGGGATTCGACCTGGCATCCATGGGCCATAACTCACCTGAATACATCCACACGGTGAGCCAGGCGTTGAACCTAGCCTTTGCCGACCGCGAGCAGTATGTCGGCGATCCCAAGTTCACCGATGTTCCCATGAAAGAGATGCTCTCCGAGGAATATCTAAGCCTGCGACGTGGTCTCATAGACCCTGATATGGCCTGGCCAGGAACCCCTCCCGCCGGAGACCCGCGCAACGGAAAGGCAACGATCAACGGTGGGCCAACCTCGCCGAGGGACTCTGAAAAGCCAGCGGCCATCGCCGGACCCACCGGCGGCGGTACTTCCTACTTTGCGGTAATCGACAGCGAGGGCAGCATCTTCTCCGCCACGCCCAGTGAGGGCACCAAGAATGGCGGACCGATCATCCCTGGGACCGGATTGGCTTTCTCTCTGCGAGGTAGTCAGTCGCGGATCACCGAGGACCATGCTGCATCGGTGGAAGGTGGCAAGCGGCCTAGGCTCACCCCAGCTCCGGCCTTGGTGCTGCGCGACGGCGAGCCGGTGATTGCCCTAGGGGCTCACGGTGGCGACCACATCCCCCAAGGGACACTGCAACTGTTGTTGAACATACTGGAGTTTGGCCGCGACGCTCAAGAAGCAGTTGAAGAACCCAGGTTCTACAGCTATAACTTCCAGCAGTCTGGCTGGCCGGGCAAATACGAACCTGGCATGCTGCGGTTGGAGGGTCGAATCTCAGAGGATTCAGCCGAAGGACTCCGGAAGAAGGGCCACACCATCGAGCGTTACCCAGATTGGTGGGAAGGCTCAGCCCTGTATGGTGCCATCACCCGCAATCCGCAAACCAAGGTGCTGCAGGGCGGGGCTGATCCACGGTGCGAAGCCTACGCGGTGGGGTATTAGCGAGATTGGAGTCCTTACTTGATGCACGGAACCGTTCCCCTGGTATGTCATTCTGGGGTGTGCTCCCGACGCGCCGGGAAAGAATCTACCATAGTGGATTTGGCAGACCCTTCGGCTTCGCTTAGGGTGACATTGGCGG
>CAYVIG010000075.1:0-10768 GCA_964451445.1 uncultured Dehalococcoidia bacterium | reverse complement strand
CCGTCTCCTCGGTCTCGTGCATCTGGCGTACCTTGTCCTTGAAGGTGGGCACGCGAGTCAGCCAACCGAGGGGAGTGACCATGCTGAGCAGGGTGTGGAGAGACATCACCTCGGGCACATGAGACTGAACGAAGACGGTGCTGTTTTCCGGGTCGATCCCGGCTGCCAGCCAGTCCAATACCATGTCTTCGATATTGGGCTTGATGGACTGGATGTCTTCGCTGGATTCCACAGTGGTCAGGGCGTGGATGTCCACGGCGCAGTAGATGCAGTTGTAGTCTTCTTGCAAGGTGACCCAGTTTTGCAGGGCTCCCATGTAATTGCCAAGATGGAGCAGCCCGGTGGGCCGCATGCCGGAAAAGATAACGCCTTTATGGGTGCCTGCTGGTTGAGTCATGTCACCGAATTACGCGTAGAATTGGCGAAAATCACGCCTGAGGGAACTTCAAAAGGATAGCATAGGGCCACTTTGCCAGCAAGGCGCATTGGCTATTTGGTGGCCCCGTTTCAGACCTGATTTTAGGTACTAGGCTTTTCAGCGTGGGATTCCAGCAGCCCGCCTGAATATCCAGTGTCTTCAAGCCCTCGCTGCTCTCCTCGCATGTAACTGATCTGGCCGCCGTGCTGGTTGAACTCCCAGATGAGTTGCTGGCACATGACCGCCAGAGAGATTGTGCCTCCCCTGGGGTTGGTCACTTCAAAGCTGTCGAAATCGGACTCGCTGAGTGACGCGAAGTACTCGGAGCTCTCTTTCCGGATGGCCGCCACGTACTCAAGAAGTAAGGCGGTATCGGACATACTGAATGCTTGCAGGTCTTCGGGCGTGAAGCCGTAGCCGGTGTCGTCACCCTTGGCTGGCGCTCGGCCCAGTCTTTCAGGCCAGTCGGTACTCTCCCATATCTGGGCGTCGCTCTTCAGCCGAGTGTGCAGCCAGCGGTCCAAGGTGCGGCCATAGTGCCAGACCAAGAACGCGATGGATGAGCATTGGTCGTTGGGGGTCCAGGCCATCTCCTCGGGAGATAGCCCTTCCACCGCCCTGAGCATGCATTTGTATTGCTGCTCAAAGCAGCCTTCAATAAAAACCTTGAGCTCCATCTGGGAGACACCTTCACGGAAAACGTGTTGGGGTTAGGTTCACGGACAATCGCAATTATAGCAAGCAGAAAAGAAGGTAGTGAGTTTCTAAGGGGGCGGTCTAAAGGGAACTAGGAGTGAAAGGTAGAGGGCCGGTTACTCTTCGGAGTCGAGGCGTCCGCCCAGTTCGTTGAGGAACCTTTCAATCTCTGGTGACAACGTGGTCTCAGAGGCTGGCTCACCGGTGGAGGAAGAAGACGATGATGCAGCTTCAGAAGCCGCGGCATCTTCCGAGTCCAGTTGGGCGTCGTAGTAGGCTTCCATCTGCTGGATCAGTGTCTTCAGCTCGGTGTTCCGGTCTAGGGTGGAATTCAACTCACGGTACTGACGCTGTCCCCGGCGTACAGGAGCCAGATCGGCGGGGATGTTGTTGTACACCGAAGACAGGACCTCGATCATACGGGAAGTGCCAGCGTAGTCCTCTTCCAACTGCACGTACTGGGGTAGGTGCACCATGAAGTTAATGGACTCGATGTCTGCCTTTTCTATCCCTTCCGAGAGCAGGTTCATGATCGTGGTGGGACCTTGGTAGGTGCTCTGGCGGAGCTTGAAGTTGGCGACAGGCCGGTTCTGTTGCACGTCGCCCAAACTGCCAGTCACCAACAAGGGGCGAGTGTGGGGCACCGCGTCATACATGGCACCCAAACGGCAGTACCGCTTCACGTTAAAGTGGTTGACCACATCTAGTATGGAATCGGTGTAGTCCTCGCCGTTGGAGTGGGGCTCCATGAGGTGCAGGAACAGGCAGTCGGGGCCTTCGTCGGTGATGGCGTAGCGGATGATACTGTTGGGTATCTTGACTTCACGTTTGCCGTCCACCAGCCGCATGTTGGGGCGGTACCGGGTGAAGTCGAAGAAGGTGCCCGGTCGATCAAGTCTGCCCAGTTCTTTGGAACCCATGAAGCGTTCCAGGCGGTTCAAGGTGAGGGTACCCACACTGCCAACATCTACCCAGGGGCGCACCATGGCGAAAACGTGGGGGTCTTTCAGCTCAGGAAGCGGTTCGTTAAGTTCAAAAGCACCTATTCGCATAGCCACATCTTCCCAGATTAGGCTCGGTTATACAAGCCCTTTAGTGTCGCGGTGCCGGATTCCCATCAGACATAACGGGGTGTGCTGTTTTCTGGTTTAGGCCTGGTTCAACATGGTATCGGCTGATCCGAGTCCTTCCAGCGCCAATCCATAGCCCAACAGGTCCTGTATCTGACGTTTCACGACCAGAGTCATGGCCACTCTGCTGTAACGAAGGACAATGTCTGACTGCTTGGCCATCTGCTCTGCCAATTCCCAGGCTCGGGGGAGGAGATTGGCCTGGGGCATGACCTCGTTGACTAACCCCAAGGTCTTGGCCTCTTCTGCCTCGATCTTCTGGCCGGTGAGCAGGAAATAACGCCCACGGTTCAGGCCCAGCAGCAGCGGGTAGACGATGTGCATACCGTCACCTGGGACCAGGCCGCTCATGAAGTGGCCGGAATCCTGGAATGCGGCGGTGTCTGATGCCAGTACGATGTCGCAGAGCAGGGGAATCTCGGAGTGTCTTAGCGCCGGGCCGTTGATGGCACTGATAATGGGGACCTCGATGTCCAGCAGGCTGGTCAGGATGCGTTTTCCTTCCCAGTAGGTCTGGTCCCATTCTTTGGGAGCGCGTTTGGGCGTGCCAGCGGCAGTCCCGGGCGGGCCGGTGAAAATGTCACCTGTGCCGGTCATGATGATGATCCGGTTTTCCGGGTCGCTGCCAACATCGACAAACACCTGGGAGAATTCGGTGTGGGGCACACCGCCCCACTGCAGCGGGCCGTTGTCGGTGTGGAAGGTCATCTGCAAGATGCCGTTTCGGCGCTCCATGCGGATGCTCTGGTACTTGTTGGAGTACTGGTCAAAAGAAGCCATATCAAAGCCTCCCTTAAGGGTATTCCGGTTGGGGATTGATTCGGGAGCTAGGGCGTAATCAAAGAGGACTAGATATCCGAGTCTGAAGCTTCCGTGGGGGTTGTCTCAGGCTCTACTATGGGCGCCAAGTCGGGACCACTGACCATCATGGCTTGAGGTGCGGCTTCCCGAGGCACAGCGTGGCGGACCACGAAGTTGGCCACGTCGCGGTAGAGAGGTTCATCCAAGTTGCAACCCCTAAGCATGGAGAACTCCGGGTCGAGCTCCTCCAGCAATTGTCTGACCTTGCCGTCACCGTGGCGAGCGGCTAGGGCGTAGGCGAGCCCACGGGTGTCCCGGTCTAGGGAGCGCTCGTGTTCTTCGCCTTCTTCCAATTCGATGTCATAATCGACCCGGTCGGCGATGGCCAGTGCTTCCATGGCCTGACGGCGGGAGCTGTCAACGTCTTTGAGCAGAGTGTAGAGTTCAATGACGGCGCGGGCTGCTTGGACTAGGAGTTCTGGCACCCGGTTCTGCTTATCTGATGCCGATTGGGCTGAGAATCGGGCTTTGGAGAGTGCGTCTTCCTTGGCACGCATACGTTCTTCTTCTTTTTGGGCCTTGGCTTGCTGCAGTCGTAACTGAGGCGCCTCTGCAGCTAGGGGTTGAAGGCGTTGCATCTCCCGTTCGGCGGATTCTGCCTGTCTCAGGCGTTCTTGGAAACCATCGTCGATGCCGTTTCCGTTGACCATTTTGCTCGCTCCTAAATCATAGGCTGCTGTCCAAAATTAAAAAATGAACTATTCCAGGACAGACGCAACCAGTTAGGGCAGACTATTGCCCAACTTAATAATACGCAAAATGCGGGAATTTCCCGTATAGCGCTGAATGCGGATTTGCACTATTTTGGGCCTGCCTTGACCGCCAACATCGCGTTGAATAGACTCGGATGGACATATAAAACTCTATCTTGATTCATGAAAACGAGGCTAATACCATGCGCCGTGCCGCTTTTATCTATGAAGATGCTCTCTCCCAACATGAGCTGCGTTCTGATCATCCCATGCGGCCGGTACGCCTGCGCTATACCTACGACCTGCTGAGGGAATATGGCGCATTCGACCATCCCGGAGCAGTGTTGTTGGGCCCTCGTGCGGCCACTGACGGCGAATTGAGGTGGCTGCACACGCAGGAATACATTGAGGCTGTTAAGGCGCTTGGCTCGGGATCGACCACGGTGGATGGTGCGGGGTTCGGCTTCAGCGGCGCCGGTGATAATCCGGTGTACCCGAATATGTTTGAAGCGGCTGCGTTAAGTACTGGAGGGACGCTGCTGGCGGCTGAAATGGTGGCGAGTGGTGAGGTCGGTGCGGCGTTCAATATATCCGGCGGTTTGCATCACGCGGCGGCGGGACACGCCTCAGGATTTTGTGTGTTCAACGACCCGGCGTTGGCGATCCACTACTTTTTGAACCGAGGAATGCGTGTGGCTTACGTGGATATCGATGCCCACCATGGAGACGGCGTTCAAGAGGCTTTCTACACTGACGACCGTGTGTTGACCATATCAGTCCATGAGTCGGGCCAGTACCTTTTCCCGGGCACTGGGGCGGTGGCTGAATTGGGTGAGGGTGCGGGAATGGGGTACTCGGTAAACCTGCCATTGTTCCCCTATACAGGCGACGACGACTATATTGAGGGATTCGGTCAGGTCGTGCCGCCTCTGATACGGGCATTTGGGCCCGACGTACTGGTGGCACAGTTGGGAATCGACAGCTACCACAGTGATCCATTGACCCACCTGCAGGTGACCACTGAGGGCTACGTAGAGGCGGTGCGTCAGCTGGCTGGATTGGGATTACCGCTGCTGGCTTTGGGAGGTGGAGGATACGACGTGAACGCTGTGGCCCGGGCTTGGACGCTGGCTTATGGCGTGATACTAGACGTTGAGTGGCCAAACATATTGCCGCCAGGCTTTGTTCAAGAGCACGGGGCGGGACGACTGCGGGATGAAACCAGATCGGAGGTGCCCCGGGAATTAAAAGTAGATATTCGGAGGCATCTGGAAGATGCGGTTGGGGACATACGCCAGCACATCTTCCCGCTACATGGATTGAAATAACACCAGAAATCGTCGGCAAAAAAACGGGGGCCTAAGCCCCCGTTTTTAGTTGCTTCGGTAAATCTGAGACAGTTTAGGTTACGTGCTGCTCGCGATTAAGCAGTTCTTTGGCTTCGTCACCCACGTTGGCTTCAATGCAGTCGCGTAAAGTAGAGTATACGGCCTGATTTAGAGCACCCATCATCCACGCCTCGTAGTTAGCGTCTGTCTGATAGGTGTTCTTAAGGGTAACCAAACGCTGGAGCAGGCTCAGATAATGATACTGCAATGGCGTTAATTCCTTGTCTATGCCTGACACACGCCAATCATTGTCCGGTATTGGTGTATCCATGTCTGCATTAAGGATTGGCATCACCTCTTCGACGTTGCCGTTGCCTAGGACTTCCGGGTCCGCCTGATCTTGTTGTCCGCTCATGCTGCCTCCATCGGCCAAAACCTTCGAGTAGTCAAAGGTCGGTCCAAATTGGGGAGTCTATAAGTCCTTTAAGGAGTATCCGCTGCTAGATTGATTATAGCAGACGGTTTTCCCTAAGAAACATAATACCTAGTTTGTTTTGTTGTGTACGAGAGAATTCAGGCCAGTTTCTAACCTGTTTCCTACCTAGATTCTCTGGCAGCTTAGATACTACGGTCAAACCGCTTTACCGGACTCGCATCCAGGCTCCGCTTTAGACCTCGCGGAATTCCCCTTCAACTGTGCCTTCGTCATCGTCGGAGCTGGTAGGCTCGTCCTCTTGACCGCCCGTTGCCGAGCCGTCACTCGGGCCCTGTTCTCCATCTTCAGTGCCGGCGCCTTGGCTGTATACCACTTCGCCAATCTTTTGCAAGGCAGCATTCAGTTCAGTGGTCGCTGTTTGCATGTCTACGGTGTTGTTGGAGGCGATTGCCGCCTTCACCGCGTCGATCTTTCCTTGGACCTCGGTCTTTAGTTCCTCGGGAACCTTGTCGACGTTGTCAGCCAACAGTTTCTCGCTGCTGAAGACCAGAGAGTCGGCCTGGTTACGGGTCTCGACCTCGGCGCGTCGCACCTGGTCGGCTTCCTCGTTCTGGGCAGCCTCATCAACCATCCGCTCAATGTCTTCTTTCTCAAGACCGGAGCCCGACTGGATGACGATCTTCTGTTCCTTGCCGGTTCCCTTGTCTTGGGCAGACACGCTGAGTATGCCGTTGGCGTCGATATCGAAAGTCACTTCGATCTGAGGAACGCCGCGGGGAGCTGGCAGCAGTCCGTCCAGCATGAACCTGCCGATGGATTTGTTATCGGCGGCCATGGAGCGCTCGCCCTGGAGCACATGGATGTCCACGGTGGTCTGGTTCTCCGCTGCCGTGGTGAACGTCTCGTTCTTCTTGGTTGGGATTGTGGTGTTTCTGGAGATCAGCGTAGTCATCACGCTGCCTAACGTCTCCAATCCCAGGGTTAGAGGGGTAACGTCCAGTAGGACGATGTCATCGACGTCACCGGCCAGTACCCCCGCCTGAATGGCGGCGCCCATGGCCACGGCTTCGTCTGGGTTCACATTTCGGTTGGGTTCTTTGCCAAATACTTGTTTGACCTTATCCTGAACGGCGGGCATGCGGCTCATACCGCCAACCATGATTACCTCGTCAATGGCGTCGGCGGACAGGCCTGAGTCTGTTAGAGCCTGTCGGCAGGGGCCTTCAGTGCGGTCAACCAGCGTTCCGACTAACTGGTCCAGCTTGGCCCGACTGAGTGTCTTTACCATGTGCTGGGGGCCGCTGGCGTCGGCAGTGATAAATGGCAGGTTGATTTCGGTTTCCAAGACGCTGGAAAGCTCCACCTTGGCCCGTTCTGCGGCATCCCTCAAGCGTTGGAGAGCCATCCGGTCAGATGCTAGGTCGATGCCTGTTTCCTGTTTGAATTCATCGATCATCCATTCAAGGATGGTCTGGTCAAAGTCGTCACCACCCAGGAAGGTGTCGCCGTTGGTGGATTTGACTTCGAATACACCGTCGCCCATCTGGAGGATGGTGATGTCAAAGGTGCCTCCGCCCAGGTCAAAGACGGCGACGGTCGCGTCGGTCTTGGTCTTGTCCAGGCCGTAAGCCAATGAAGAAGCGGTGGGTTCGTTGATGATACGCAGCACTTCCAATCCTGCGATGGTGCCAGCGTCTTTAGTTGCCTGACGCTGGGCATCATTGAAGTATGCTGGCACTGTGATCACTGCTTGAGAGATCTTCTCGCCCAGCTTGGCCTCGGCGTCCTGTTTGATTTTTTGCAAAACAAATGATGAGATCTGGGGCGGTGCGTGAGATTCTTCACCCAGCTGAACCATTGCTTCACCCGTGGGGCCAGCCACAACCTTGTAAGGGAGCTTGGCCATGGCGTTCTGTATCTCAGTGTCATTGAAGCTTCGGCCCATGAGGCGCTTCACCGAGAAGAGGGTGTTCTCCGGGTTGGTTACCGCTTGCCGTTTCGCAACCTGGCCGACGTAACGTTCTCCGGTTTTCGTATTCAGCGCAACGACGGACGGTGTGATCCTGCCGCCTTCAGCGTTCTCTACGACCACGGGTTCTCCGGCTTCGATGATCGCCGCGACCGAGTTGGTGGTTCCGAGGTCGATTCCCAGGACTTTAGCCATTTGTTTCTCCTAATTTCTCACGCACTGGTGACTATCTCAGTATGTTCGGATGATTATCGGTCTTTCTTGATTGACCGGTTTTGGTCAGTCTACTTAGTCTGCTTGGGGTGCTCTGGCCACCATGACCTGGGCCGGGCTAATCACTCGGTCATGCAACCGAAATCCGGGTCTGATTATCTGAGTGATGTACCCGGGCTCAACCTCGGTAGTTTCCTCGGTTCCCAGGGCTTCGTGCTCCAGAGGGTTGAACATGAGTCCAACGGCTTCAATTGCCGCCAACCCCTCGGATTCTAGCACGCCGGTCAGTTTACGCTGTATCAGCTTGATTCCTTCCAACAGAGCGTCGATTGATCCGTTGCTATTTGATTCGGCATGGCTGATGGCCAATTCCAACTCCTCCAACACCGGTAGGACGTTGGAGATCAGGCGGCTGTTGGAATACTTGCTATTGGTGATACGGTCTTCGTCGGTTCGACGGCGAAAATTGACCATCTCTGCCTGGGCCCGCTGGGCGGTGTCCAGGTTCCCTGCGGCCTCTTTCTCAGCCTGTTCAAGACGTGTCTTTAGTAAACTCACCTGCTCCTCCACTGAGAGGCTGTCCAAGTCAACGGCGGCCTGAGCAAGGAGCTCTTCTAGTTCCTGCTCAAGGCCAGGGCTTTCACCCTGCTCTCCAGGGTTTTGACCTAAGATTTCTTCCGGGTTCTCTCCCTGATTTCCTGATGAGTTCTCTGGTTGGCCATTTGGATCGTCTGTCTGGCTGTCTGATTCGCCTGGTCCTGTCGCCATTAAGGCATTCCCCTAAGTCTGATTGATCTGCGAGGTGCAGCTACGTTTGAATCGTTCTTACCGGTCGTTCGGTAGGTTCAGGCTCTCAAACAAGAGGTCCATCTCTTCTTGGACCACCTGCTGTGCTGCTGGAATTCCTTCCAGACGGCCGTTGATACGCTGTTTGATGGCCGACATATTATCGAAGGCGGCCAGGGCAAATTCAACTCCGGACAGGTTGAGGCCTAATTCATCGGAAAGATATCTGATCAAGCGGACCTTCTTAATGTCCTGAATCGAATAAAGCCGGAGCATGCCTATGGTCCGGCCTGGGTTTATCAGACCCAGTCTTTCGTACTTTCGCAGAGTCTGAGGGTGCATGTCCAGGATTCGTGCGGCCACACTGATGATGTAAACGCCCTCGACTTCAATCACCGCTTGATCATCAGCGCTCGGGTTGACACCTGGCACAGTGGACGAAAGCTCGGTGTTTTCAGGGCGTGATGGCGGCAGTTGATCTGACGGGTCAGACATGTTCTCGACTCTGGTTCCCCGTCGTCCCTTTGAATGTTCGTCTGATCGTTGATTCATAAAACTACATCGACGACGTTCGGAAGAATTATGCTCAGATATTAAGCCTGTCTTCCGGTTGTTTCTTCCATCGTTGGCCAGCGTTGACCGGCAATTAATCATATGATAAAGTCTGATACATATCATGTCAAGTTGAGTGAAACAGCGAGCATAACGTGACTTTAGACCACCCAGTTGATAGTTTATATATAGTCATTGATGACTCAGCATTGGCAAGACAATATATTTGTAGAGGTTGAACAGAAAAGGGCCCATCATGATGTACTTGAAGGAATGTCCAAAATGCCACGGCGATCTAATTTCAGGAGAGGATGTTGACGGTAAGTTTCTCAGCTGTATCCAGTGTGGATATATGCGCGAGTTGCCGAGCGAACCTCAAATGGACAACGCACCATATATGAACGGTGAAACATTAGTCATTGACGCCCCCAAGGTATCCAGGAAGCGTCGGGAAAAGACTCGAGAAGCGGCCTAATCACCGAACATCTAAGACTAAAACAAAAGAGGGGCGGCAATCCAGCCGCCCCTCTTTTGTTGCTTGGTTTTGTCCCTGAGACTACTTGGTTAATTCCGGCCAGAAACGTTCCTCTTTCCAGGGATTGCCATCATTGTGGTATCCGCGTTGTTCCCAGAAACCAGGTAGGTCCCTCGGAATCAACTCGATACCATTGATCCACTTGGCGCTCTTCCAGCCGTAGATGCTGGGAACGATCAGCCGCAGCGGCCAGCCATGACTGGCTCCCATGGGTTCGCCTTCCTGTTTATGGGCTAGCAGACCTTCTTCCATGGCCAGGTCAAACGGCAGATTGGTGGTGTAGCCACCATAGCAGTGGGCCATCACAAACTTGGCTTCAGGCTTTGGTCCGGCAGGAGCAACCAAATCAGCGAAGGTAACGCCTTCCCAGTGGTTGTCCAGTTGGCTCCACTGGGTTACGCAGTGGAAGTCTGCCACGGTTGAAGTCCAATTCAGTTGGGAGAACTGTTCCCAGTTTAGGGTTATCTCTTGTTCTACCAACCCAAACACCCGGATCTCCCAGGTGTCGATATCGATAGTCGGTTCTGATCCGTAGGTTAAGACGGGGAACTTGGTGGTCAGGAATTGTCCCGGTGGTACGCGTTCGCCCATGCCCTGATCGGGAGCTGTCTTCACTTGGTCAGGTCGCTTCATTGATAGTGGCCTTTTCTCTAGTCCAGTACAAATTTGTCCGCGAGTGCCAGTTTACCACCCATATCACAGGCAGAAAAAGCAGTGTTGTTTGTAAGGCATTAGACAGTCACGTGGATACGACCTGCATTCTCTGAAGTGATTCCGCCGACCACAGCCCTGGTTTCCACACCGGAGGTTTCCAGCTCCGATATCAGCTGGTCGACTTTCTCTTTCGCCACTGAGATCAGGAGACCTCCGGATGTTTGGGCGTCGCAGAGCAGCAGGCGTTGTTGGTCGGTGATCTCATCGTCCCAGTCCACCGAGTCATCGACACCGTTCATGTTGCGGAATGTGCCTCCCGGGACAACGTTCTTTTCCAGTAATTCCCACACGCCTGGCAGCACCGGCACGGCGGACGCCGTGATGACGGCGCCAACATTGCTGCCCCAGGACAAGCCACGCAGATGGCCCAACAATCCGAACCCGGTGATGTCAGTGCAGGTGTTGATTCCCACTCGCATCAAGGCCTAGGCTGCTCCC
>CAYVIG010000074.1:0-10841 GCA_964451445.1 uncultured Dehalococcoidia bacterium | reverse complement strand
TACCTCCCATCCGTTGTCCCATGCACTAGACCATGGGACGGCATGGATGACGCCGAGGATGGCGCCGCCGGATGCCAACCCAATACTCGTTGCTGACGCTTCAAATACTGTGCCGCCGCGGCAGTTGTTGAGGTCGTTATCATATGCGCTTTGGTTAAAATCAATTGCACTCTTCTCGATGTCTGGTGAAACGCAGGCCGCAAGAGTAAGTGTCATTAACGCGATAATAATGTTTTTCATTCTAATGGTGATTATAGCACTGACTTGGAGTGAAAAGAAGGAGATTGTATAGACTAGGTGGGCTAATCCTCATCTTCCTTGATTTCTTCAAGGAGTTGGGGCCGAAGAATATTATCGATGAAATCGAGGTCGGCCTCCCATTTATCAATAGCCTGCACTGAAGGCTGACTGCGTCCCTTCTGGTTTCCGAGTGCCACATTAATAGTGTTTCGAATCTTTTGAAGTCGTTCCTCGGTATTGGGGGCGCTCCACTGCTCTTGCACCGTATCAGAGAACCATGGCGGCAGGTGCACACGCCCCTGCAGGACGTCGGCCAGTAGTTGAGATCGTTCGCGGCCATCCGGTCCGCCTTTTTGGACGGTGTAGCCGGCTTCCGCGAGCAAGCCTGTTCCGGCTGCCTGATCGGACCAGCCCGAGCCATCGCCGCCGGAGCCGTCGGCAATTTCCTGGGCTTTTCTTTCTTTTTCCTGAGCCTTTCTTTCTTTCTGCTCCCGGATTTCGCGGTTTAATTGCCGATAACTTTCTTTCATGCGCTCTTCACGCAGTCGCCGGGCTTCGTCTTCATTCGGTGTCGCTTGCGGAGTTAGCGAACTTTCAGGTTCGGGTCGCGGCGTTGGTGTGGGAGCTTCCTGCGGCTTTGGACGGTCGCTGACGGGTGGAGCCGAGACGTCGGAAGAATTGTAGTCAGATAAGAGTTCGTGATCAAAAATACCGAGTAATTCGCCCAGGAATTCCGATACCTCGCGATCGGGGCGTTTGTAGCGTTCCTCAACGTGGGTCAGCATCAAAAAATTCTTGGCGCGTGTAATAGCCACATAGGCGATGCGCCGTTCTTCCTCAAAGACCTTTCGCCGATTATCAATTGTCTGCGGCATGACTTCATCTTCCCAGCCGATGACAAAAACGGAATCCCATTCAAGGCCCTTGGCGCTATGAATCGTTCCGACAAAGACACCATCTTTGTCGTCCTGATTTTCGGCGATGGCTTTCAGCCGGGCGCACAGCGTGGCCATGGAATCAAAGTCAAGCAGGGAGTCCCGATAATCTTCGAGCATCGTGGTTCGATCTTCGACGTCGTCTTTTGCCATGGCGGCGGGCGGGCGTTTGATCAAAAAGGTAGTCAGTGCTTTTACAGCTTTTGGCCATACGGTTTTATCCTCTTTAAGTTTCTGAGAAAAGCCGTACATATCTTTTTGAACCCGGATGGCCCATTTCTTAGGCAGTGTTGCATTGAAGATCAGGGCGAGACCGTTTAAGAGCAGTTTGGCTTCATACTCCTGAAAAAGGCCTACGCCGCCCCGCAATACGATCGGAACATCTTTTTTAATCAACTGATCAGCGATTTTCATGGGCAGCTTGTTGGTTCGGCCGAGAACCGCAATTTCATGGGCATCAATCCCCGCCTTTAAACGGTCAACGACTTCCTCGCTGACCGCTTGTGCTTCTCCGTATTCGTCATTCAGGCTTTCAATGACCAAGACACCTTCTTCCGGGCGGGTTGCCGTAATGGACTTGTTGTGCCGCTCCAGCAAGTTGCCGGCGAGATTATTGGAGGCTTCAATCAGGCGGGAGCCGGCCCTGTAATTTTGGATCAGAGTAATGATCTTGGCCTGGGGGTGATTATTTTTGAAATCCAGTATGAACCGGATGTCACTTCCCCGCCATCCATAAATGGCCTGGTCGTCATCGCCGACGGCCCAGATTACAGCGCCTCCCTTGAGAAGGAGATCAATAAAGGTTTTCTGGGCGAAGTTAATATCCTGAAATTCATCGACAAGGATATGGGAAAATTGTTGTGAATATGCTCCGCCTGCTTCATTGTCTTTTTCCAGAGCCTTGCATGCCCACTGGACCATTCGCGGGAAATCAATTTTATTTTCGTGGTCGAGATAGCGTTCATAATGAGCATAAACCTCAGCGTGGGCGGCGTCGGCATCATTACCAATTTCTGAAGCAAGGATGGCCGCATCTTCAGGATCGATTAATTTTTCGCGGACCGCGTCAATAAATTCGAGGGCTTTCTCCGCCGTTGCATCGCTCTTGAACACGTCTTTATAGGTGTCTTTATCAATAACGTCTTTTTGGATTGTTTTGATAGCGGCAATCCGCTCCCAGTCTTTGGCCCAGATGTCGAAGTCGGGTTTGATGTTAACGTTGGTGCCAATCGCCCTTAGGACCCTCAAGGCAATCGAATGAAAGGTGCCGATGGGAAGTGGCCGTAAATTGAGGTCTGTATCCTGGCCAATCCGGTCTTTGAGTTCCTGGGCGGCTTTTGCATTAAACGTGCTGCAGATGATTTCTTTCGGATTAACGTCGGCCTCGAGCAGATGCTTGTAATGGCCGACGAGGGTGGTTGTCTTTCCGGTTCCAGGACCTGCTAGAATAAGGGCGGGGCCATCAATGTGCCGGGCCGCTTCCTGCTGTTCAACGTTTAAAGTCATCTGCTTCCTTCCGTTATTATTCTGGCAACTAATTGCAAGACTGCCATATTTGATTGTTTTGAAAAAGTAATTAAGTTAGATAAAAATTCTAGTAGCCACATTAACAACATTTCGTTTTCTCCTTTAAAGATTATCCCTGCCACCTAATTTTGACGTAGGTTGCAGAGATTTAATTAGTTTATAAGCTTAGCTTTGACCTCTTCATCGAGAAAAATGAAGGCAAGCGTTTCAGGATCTACGTTTTTCTTGAACAGCACTTTCCACTTTAGAGGATAATCTTTTTTGTCCTTTTCCCATCCTTTGACATCTTCTTTGAAAATCTCAAAAGGAGCTTCAGGTTCAACATAAAGATCAGGTTCTGCTTCTTCTTCCATAATATCCATAATATTGCTCACTACCTCTGCTACATTTTCTATAAGATCTAATAACTCATGATTATCCGGGAAACGGGGTGACATCAGTAGCCACCTCACCGGGCCACCACTTCTTAAAAAGGTTTCTGTCAATATCACTTGGGACGTACCATTTCTTGGCATTTAAATCCCAACGAGCACCAAGATCTTTGGCTTCATCTTTTTCTATGTAAGGACAGTCTAAGTAAAATTTTTCTTCTGTAACCATAGTCATTCTCCTTGACTTTTATAATCAAACATGCTACCGTTTACACTTTATAGAAACGGTAGCATGTTTGAATTAAAAATTCAGCCTCATCTTGTGATGGGGCTGTTTAGTTTGAACATTGTTGTATGATGTAATTCCTGGCATAGGTCGTCATGTCCCTGCCAAACCTCATAGACACTTCGTCTAAGATTTCTGACATAACCCAGCCTTGTTTCTTACTGGCTTTACCGGCATCCATCAGGGTATGGATGAGGTCTTTAGTTTGATTTTTAATAACTTCTTCTGTTGTGAAGATATGGACGTTTTTAGATTGATTGGTTTCTAAATTTTCCATCTTAGTTTTCCTTTTCAGTTTTCCTTATTTCTAATGACCCTTCTAAGAGTTCGTAAGAACTCACTCTTAGAAGGGTCATTAGGATTGTTGGATTGTTTTTGTTTGAAAATGGAACTCAGATTGGTTTTAATTGAATGTCGAAGCCGCTGACTAGTAAAAATTAGTGTTAAAAGCCGTTTGGTCGCTGAACTTAATTTGTTGGGATCTAGGCATGCCGTACTCCTTTACAACAGAATTGGTTTTCAACGATGAACCCGTTTGAGCCCAATCAAATTGTTCGTTTAAGGAATGATCCCGGCAAACAGGGTCTTGTGACGGAAGCTGAGCCAAGGGTTCAACAAGGCGGCCGGACCATAATTCTTGAAATTAATTTTTTGACTGGTGGAATTAGGCGCGTTCCAGCGGATCAGCTTGAGTTGGTGCCTGATAATCAAAGCCCGACTGATCATATAAAGTCAGGTAAATTCGCCGATCTTGGGGATATAAGAAATCAAATAATCCACCTCAAAATGAACGGGCATATGGCCGACTTACTATACAGTTTGGAAGCGACCAATACTGAATTCCATGCGTATCAATTCAAGCCGGTGATAAAGATGTTAAACAGCCCTTCCGGTAATATTTTTATTGCCGATGAGGTCGGTTTAGGAAAGACGATCGAAGCGGGTCTGATTTGGACGGAGCTAAAAGCAAGGTTTGATTTTAACCGTTTGATGGTTTTGTGTCCAAATTCACTTCGTTATAAATGGGATATGGAATTATCGGAGAAATTTGGCCTTTCTCCGCGCGTTGTTGATGCGAATGAGTTACTTACCATTTTTGCTAGAGATAGCCGACCCGACCGAGAACAGACTTTAATTGGCGGGTTTCAGAGCCTCCGTCCACGAAGAGATTGGCAAGATAAAGAAGAGAGAGAATTAATTACGGCTGATAAACTAATGAGATTTTTGGAAAATAGAGAGAACCCGGAACCGTTGTTTGATTTGCTGATAGTGGACGAATCGCATCATGTAAGAAATGAAGAAAGCACTCAACATCAAATGGTGAACATGCTCCGTAGTGTTTCGGATCAAGCTGTTTTCTTATCGGCAACGCCGGTGCATTTACAAAAGCCTGACCTCTTCAATCAGCTTAAGATATTGGACCCTGATCAGTTTCAAGATTTGCGTGAGTTTGATGAAATTATCACCGCGAACATACCTATTCAAAATGCTCGAGACGCTCTCGTTAATCCCAGAACGACGCCGTCGGATTTAATGGATCATTTGCAAAGGGCGCAGCGAACGCCCATTCTCTCCGGAAGTCGGGCTATTGAGGCTCTCGTTCAAAAGATCAGTGGTTTAAACGACGATGATGAATTATCACATAAATTTAGAGCAGAACTTGCAAGTGATTTAGAACGGGCTAATCTTCTCTCCAATGTTCTTACACGCACCCGCCGAAAAGACGTCCGGGATTTCCGAATAATACGTACCGTCGTCGATATGCCCGTCGAGCAAACGGAAATAGAGAATGAATTGTATCGATGCGTAACGAAAATTACTTCTGACTATGCGATTGAGAGAGATATTAATCAACGGTTCCTGCTTGCAATGCCCCAGAAGATGCTAACGTCAAGTATGCCGTCGACTGTCCGCTATTGGCGCGAACGAATAGCGGGTAGGGTCATTTCGGATGAACCTGACGAATTAGACTTTATCGATAATGAAGAGGATGCAGCTTCACAAGACGAAGAAATACCACTCACGCAATTGATCGGAGATAAGACGTCTGATTTTGATTTAGCGGAGCTTGAGAACAGTGATAGCAAATATAAGTCCTTAAAAGAAGTTCTGGATGAATATATACAATTAGAAGAGAAAGTTATTCTATTTTCGACCTTTAAGTCGACGTTAGAATACTTGCGGCGTCGGCTGGAACAAGATGGATTTAAAAGTCTTGTCATTCATGGCGGTGTTGATGATCGAGATATGGTTCTTAGAGATTTCAGGAATGCGAATGATCCATTAATACTTTTATCCTCTGAGGTCGGCAGCGAAGGGCTGGATTTACAGTTCTGCCGTGTATTATTGAATTACGATTTACCCTGGAACCCTACTCGGATTGAACAACGCGTCGGTCGAATTGATCGCTTTGGCCAGAAGGCGGATATAGTAACAATTATCAATTTTATGTACCGGGAGACCATTGACCAACGCATTTATGAACGACTGGGGGTGCGGCAAAATCTAATCGAGAACACTCTCGGGGAGTTTGAAGCGATTTTAGGCCAGGAAATCAATAGGCTTACAAGAGATTTGATTGCGGGGCAAAGAACCGTTGAGGAACAAAACCAGCTCATAGATCAAACGGCGTTAGCATTTCAAAATCGTCGCATCGTTGAGACCGAGCTCGAAGAAGAGGCTGCCGGATTAATCGCCCATGGCGACTATATCCTCCAGCAGGTACAAGCTGCTCAAGACCTAAATCGATGGATATCTGATACTGACTTGAGGATATATTTATCTGGATTTTTAGATCGGTTTTTTCCTCAAACATTGATCACCTTTGATACGGATGCCCCAGCGGAATTTGAAATCAATTTGGATTCTGGTCTTCGAACTGAACTTCAGGCATTTATTTTAGAAAACAGGAAACGAGGCCAGACGTTGTTGACCGAGCCGAGAAGACATCGGTGCCGATTTGGCAAAGTCATTGAGAGTTCTCGCGGCCAGGAGGCTGAAGTGATCAATCAAATGCATCCGCTGTTGCGATTAGCCGCGAAGAAATTTGGAGAAGCTGATACACCTAATGTTAGGCCAGCGACCGCGATTACGCTATCGCCGTCACATTTTGATGGAAAACAAAATATTGATCCTGGGGATTACTTGGTTGTTATCGCAAGGTGGTCGACGTCGGGGACACAAAAACTAGAGAAGATCGCCTATAATATGGTGTCTCTGGACACGGGGGAATATTTTGAACCCGATGACGCCGAATTGATCACGACGGAACTTCTGTATCATGGTGGTAGAATAGCAGATCCGGAAAGCAAGTTTGATTTAGATCGGACGTCGGAATGTGCCTCTGATTTATTTGACCAACTACAAGAATCTTTTGATACCTATACTGGCCAAAAGCGTTCAGAGAATTACGATCGAGCGGATTTTCAATTAAAATCCTTGAAGGGGCAGTTTGAGCGACAGTCAGGTAGAATAAGAGAGCTTATTCAAAGATATACTCGAGCGGGAAATCGGGGGCTGCAGACGATACAGGAGAATAAATTAGATAAACTTCAAACCAATTTTGACGTGCGACGTGATCAAATTGAACGAAATAAGGAAATTTATGGGGAGTCTGAAGATGTCACGGCGATTGTCGCGCGCATCGAATAAAAGAAGCCAGAAAGGTGCCGCCAACAATCGTCGCCAAAATCAAGGGGATAAGGCGTCCAGTAGCACTCTAGCTGATCGTATTGCACCAGAAGAGCTTGAGAAATTAAAGAAACTGGGGGTAAAAAAACGTGACGGCGATGTGTCAGTTGCGACAAAGCGTCGTCCTCTTCAAAGTAAAAAACGCAAAAAGTCCGCTGCTGGCCCTAACTCAAAAAGAAAGAGAAAGGCCAGAAAACCCAAACCCATTGGAAATAGTACGGGTTCATACCAAAGAAAGAAAGAATCTGACAATGCATATCGTAAGCGTTTAGTTGAGGAAACAAACAAAAAGGCTAAATCGGTTACTGTAATCCGGAGTGTGGAAAAAGAGAAAAAGGCGACGGCAACGGTGATGCCTCACGTAAAGGAACAGTCTCCAAAACCGGCTGATGAAGTTGAGAATTTACACAAAGTTTTTGCCGGGATGGACCGACGGTCGGCAACAGAATTTTCCAAAAGGTCCTCCGATAGAAATTCAGAAAAACAGCTTTTGCGTTTGCTGGAATATGCGGAACAGAACTTCAATGTCGACGCGCACGATATTGAAAGAGCTGTCATAGGATTTGATTTTGGGACAAGTGCAACAAAAATTGTGGTTCAACGCCCCTACAGTGTTGGCAACTATGGTTGCGCTCTTGATGTCCCCCCATATTTTCAAAGCGACGACCATCCCCATCTTTGGGTAACAACGATCTGGGCTTCACCCACGACGGGGGAATTTTCGCTGTTTGAGAAAGACGGTTTTGTTGAGATTTCCGATATAAAGACACAGTTAATGAATTTTGGACGGCGTGGTGTACTGCTTAAGGGATCGTTTGAATGTGGTGCAGATGTCATTGCGATTGGCTATATCGCGCTTTTGCTCCGAGTGACGGTAGCTTGGGTTCGGCTAGACGCCGATTTTAATACCAATGCGGATGTAACCGACTGGTCGATAAATTTAGGTGTCCCCGCTGCAAAGTTGGATGATAAGAACATGCAAAAGGAACTGAATGCTATTCTCGCCGCCGCATGGCTTCTGGCAGGGAGTGGAGAAACAATTAAAGTGTCCAATATTAGTAAGTTTTATGCGGATAAAAAGGTTAAGAACGCGGCAGATAACTTAGATGAATTCTCTGCGGCAGGTCTCGGGGTCATTCCCGAGATTGTGGCAGAAACAGCCGGTTTTGTTCACTCTCAAAATGCCGGTGAAGGTCTCCACATGATGGTTGATATTGGTGCCTCCACATTAGATGCCTGTACATTCAACTTGGTTCCTGATGATGGCGCATGGAGTTATCATATTTTCACGGCGGATGTGCGATTATTTGGGACATTCGCTAAAGACTGGGTAAAACAGGCATCCAAGGATGGTAAAGATTATAACGCTGAAGATCTCAAAAAAGTCTGTGAAATAATGCTGAGAAGGATCTTAGTTCACACGAGAAAGAAGAGAGATTCAGCGGCGGAAGCTTGGTACACAGAACTCCCTGTCCTTTGGTGTGGGGGCGGGCGTTACGATGAATTTTACGATCAAGCCAAGAAAGGTATAAAAGAGGCTATGAAACTAATTTCGAGGGGCCGTGCAGATTTTCGGCAGGTATCCGTGCCCAATAATTTAAAGGTATCTTGTTCAAAGGAGGAGTATCACCGGCTTGGCGTTGCCTGGGGTTTGAGTTTTGAAAAATTTCAAATAGGAGATTTTAGCACGCCTGATCAGACAGACGATATGGTTGGTCCGTTTAATAAAAGTTTTGAGGATCGTTATGTTGGTGCGGAACAGACATAATGCACCAGCCATTTAAGATGCACCGTAATATGGTATATTTGCAGCATGTTGTTCTGGCATGCATATCTGGACCTCCTGGGGAAATATAATGACAACGGCACCCATATTTATAGATTTTGAAGGAAATATGAACGGCGAACAGTTTTTATTAGGAGTAGGATATAAAGGTGAAATTAAACAAACGATCCTCGATGACCGTTTAAAGCCTTTATTGCAGCATCGGCCTTACGGTCTGAATTACATGCGGCCTCTTGAGGCCTGCGAAGGATTGTTGGATCAAGCCCGAGAAAATTCGGTGCCCCTTGCGGGTTTTACCACGCATGATCTCAGCGTTATTAAAACTGTGGTTGGTCATGAGATTGATGTTGAATATATTAATATACACCGAAATGTAAAAAAATGGATCAATAGGTCCCACTATAGGTCTTATAGGGCCTCCGGGAATCGCCCAGAGTGGTCGTTGCAGGCTATCAGTAAATGGATGGGGCTGACTGTTCCTTCGGATTATGCCAGAGGCAAGACGACCAGACGTATAAATGATGTGATGCAGGGACTGAGGGTGAAAGACGGTATTTATAGCACATTGACGCCTGTACAAAAAGCGAAGGCAACAAAATTAATTAAGCACAATAAATTTGATGTTGAGAGTATCATGTGTATTTATGATAGCATTAATAATTAGTTGGTCGCGTTTGTGTGAGACACAGCAAAATTTTAATATGCGCTAGATTATGTGTAAAAGATTAAATAGACTTAGTGATAAAATATATGCCGGTGGCTGATTTTTAGATGAGTGCGTTGAACGAAAAAATTATTGGTGTGAGACTGTTAGTTGGGTTTCTAGGTGAGGCAGAACAACTAAATTGGTGGTCTAGTTGTTTTTTGTCTTCGTCAAGTGACCAAATTCTTGGACATGTATTTAAAAAGACAACCTTACTCGCAAAGTATAATGGCGTGTGTGAAGCGGCAAGACGTATTCACGATGAGAAAATTGGCATGGGGGATATCGCACATTTGTTTCGCCTCCCAGAGCTCCTCGAAATACAGCTGAAACAGACGTTAAAAGATACGGCTGATCAGAAAATATTAATTGATCCTATCGTATCTGTTGAAGCGGCGACTGAAGCTCTTGCCACGTTTAGTAAAACCAATGGCGAAGCCGTTGATGGGCCGATAAAAATCGATCAAGAAGCACCAATTACGTCCTCTGATTGGCTTCTAATTGCCGTGGGTCACTACGTCTCCGCCTTTGCCGCGAAAACTAAATGTTATCCGTATTTTAGCTATCATTCATGAAAAATGATGACGCATACACCACTCAGCTCCAGGCTGGCTTAGGTCTCATTCAGGAAACGAATGTTCTCATCGATTTTTGGGATCCGGAATTGCCAGCGAAAGATTTCTACCAGCGGGTATTAGAGGAGGGAGTATTGCCGAATATATCGGCACGTCGTCTCAGGAATATTGTTGCTGAATGTTTTTCCTCCCGATATTTGAAAGGCAATCCGGCGCCGGCCGTATATATAAAACAACTCAAAGAAACATTTTCGTTCGCAGAGTTAAAACAGATCTATTTTATTTACACCTGTCGCGCCAATCAAATTCTCGCTGATTTTGTTCGCGACATTTACTGGGACCGCTATCAAAGTGGAAGTGGTTATATTGCAAATCATTACGCTACTGAATTCATTAATGATGCCATGGTTGAAGGCAAAACATCAAAACGCTGGTCTGATGGAACGGTCAAACGAGTTTCGGCGTACTTAATGGGTGCATGCGGTGATTACGGATTGTTATCGCCGCCATCGCGAAGCGAAAGACAAATCTTACCATATCGCTTAGAGTCAAAAGTTGCAGTATTTATTGCTCACGATATTCATTTTCAGGGAATAAGTGACAATGCTCTTTTGCAGCATGAAGATTGGCGCCTTTTTGGATTAGAGGCAGCTGACATACGTGAAGAGTTTAAGCGTATGTCTCTTCAGGGACACTTGATTTTTCAATCAGCTGCTCGCATAAATAAT
>CAYVIG010000073.1:0-10844 GCA_964451445.1 uncultured Dehalococcoidia bacterium | reverse complement strand
GTTCCAAAAGGCCTTCCAGCAGCCCAAAAAACCTGGTGCGCTCCACGTCCAATGGCAGGGTAATCTCGCCTGGCCCACCACTTTCTGACGTTTCTCCCCAGGAGTCGTTCTCTTCGAGTCCGACGTCCAAGTCAACTTTGGTCACGGTCGCAATGGCTGGTTCCAGCGCCATAGCCATAGCCAATGGATCGTAGAACTCAAACCTTTCACGGTCCTGATGTTTCATAAACCTGTGCTGCAGCATCTTCAGAGTGAGACTTCCGATGGGGTGATTCGAGCGGAGTCCAATCGCCTGCTCCCGGTCGATACTCACCTGACGGGAGGCTGCCAGGTCGATCAGGGTAATGGGCAGTCCGCTGGAGAATAGGACCTCCGCCGCAACCGGGTCGCTGTAGATGTTGAACTCTGCTCTTGGAGTGACATTGCCAGAGGCGTTTACCGATCCGCCCATGACTACTATGTTTTTGGCCTGCTCCAGCGCGTATGGGCGCTCCCAGAGCAATTTGGCCAGGTTGGTGACCGGACCAAGGGCGACTAACACCACTTCCCCCGGCTCATTGTGGGTTAGCTGGTCATAGAGAAATTCAACTGCGCTCTGCTCCACTGGTCCGGTCGGCGAGTCTGGCAATCGTGATGAGAGGCCCCCTGGGCCATGAAATTGGGGCGCATAGGTGAACTTGCCCTGTAGTGGGCGGGAAGCTCCTCTAGCGACAGGGATGTCGCTCCGACCTGCCGCATGCAGTAGCGCCAGCGCATTGCGGGTGGTGCGGGCCAGCGGGACGTTGCCGCCCACAGAAGTCAGACCCAGGATTTCAACGTGCGACGCAGCCAGGGCCATAAAGATCGCAACGGCGTCGTCCACACCGGGATCGGTGTCAATAATCATCTTAATGGGTTCGGGCATGATGGTTTTCGTTTCGCTCTTGCCAGGTTCTAGAACGGGGCCGGGTCTTTGTAGAGATAGGTTGAATTGGCAAAGGCGTTCAGCGAATCCAACGCGGTGTGGTAGAACCGGTATCCAGTGGCCTGGTGGAGTTTGCCGGTGCTCATCAGGATGGGCCACCGCAGTTGGTCCAGGTTGCTGGTGGTCGCTTCCCGTTGCAACCGTAATCCCCAACACAAACGGATCAGGGGGTAGGCAAGGAACGGCGGGAGGCTGACCATCTTGCTTTTGATGATCTGGGCCATCTCCCGGTAATGGACGATGCCGTCACCCGCAACGTTGAATATTCCAGGTATCTCCCGTTGGATGAAGATTGAAATCACGCGTGCAAGGTCGGCGTCGTAGACAAACTGCAGGGGTGGATTGTAAGCCGAAAGACCAAAAATCCAAGGCCCGAAATACATATCGATGGCAGAATTATCGGTGCCGTTGCCCAGCACCGTGCAGGATCGCAGAATCGTGACCTTGATGTCGTTTTGAGCCTGGGCGAACTCCTGCAATAAGATCTCATAATGCTGTTTGTCAAAAGCGCTGTAGTCGTTGCCAGACGGTCGCATGGAGGCGTCTTCGGAGATGGGAATCGGGTTGTCGCTGTGGGCACCGTAGACAGTATGGGAACTGAGGTATATTAGGTGGTTGACCCTGGTAGAGGCACATGACGCCATCACCGCCCGGAGTGTTTCTAGGTTCTCCTCATGTACCGCGTCCATCTCCTGGCGGCTGGCGCTCCGGTCTGGGTTGAAGGCCAGATGGACCAGGGTAGTGGCGTCCTGGTCATTCAACTCATCGTCGATGGGTTCGGAGACGTTCTTTCTGTAGAAGGCGACGTTGTGGACCGGCAACTGAAGCGGGTTTACATCAAAGGCAACGACCTTACGCAGCCCTGGCTCGCGTTCCAGACGTTCCAAAAGCTTGGTGCCGATGTAACCGGATGCTCCGGTTACGGCTACTACCTTTCCTTGTTGGGCCATCTAACCTGCCGTGAAATCAGATTTGCGTTGAGTATTGATTGACATCAAAAAGGTCATCGGCGGGGGGAAGACAGGGACATTATGCTGCCCAACCAGGTCGTGGCTGTGATGCCGATCTTCTCAGCCTTGCTCAAGGACACCCTGTGTTCCAACACATCGTAATCCGAAGCCTCGATGCGGTCTAGCACCTTTGAATACAGCGTGCCCAGTACCGCCGGACAAGCTCTGGACCGGCGCGAAAGATATGGCAGCAGCTTGAAGCCACTGTTGAAATATCCGCGGGCGCGTTCCGCCTGGAACTTCATCAGGTCTTGGAACGGCTGGTTGCGTACACAATTCTTGAGGTCTTCTTCCGTGTAACCAAACCTGGCCATCTCATCCTGAGGTAGATAGATGCGCCCCATGTCGAAGTCTTCCTTCACGTCCCTGATGATGTTGGTCAACTGCATCGCCAGCCCAAGGTCGATGGCATATTCCTTGGCGTCGTCGTTCTCGTAGCCAAATATCTGGAGACAGATCAGTCCGACCACCGAGGCAACCCGGTAGCAATACTCCCGCAATTCCTCAAAATTCTGGAACCGATCTTTGACCAGGTCGCTCTCCACTCCCAGGATGACCTCTTTGAAATAATCCTGGTGAATATCGTAGTTACGAGCGACGTCCGCCAAGGCCAGATATACCGGGCTCGAGGCCTGTCCTGTGTAGGTGCTGTCCAGGTCTGCTTGAAGCTCTGCCAGGGCCGTGGTTTTGGCTTCTGAAGAGGTTCCTTCGTCCACGGAATCGTCACAATGGCGGCAGAAGGCATAGGCGGCATATATGGCCCTGCGCTTGGCGGCAGGCAGGGTCAAAAAAGCGTAGTAGAAATTCTTGGCTTCCCTCCGGGTGATTACCCGACAGGCCTCGTAGGCCGATTCTAGGCTGATATCAGGGTTCGTGGAGGTATCTTGCATACAACCTTCTGCATACTACGGCCCGGTGGGCTACAGAATTCGAGCTTAGGAGCGGAGTCAGGCCAATCATAGATCTGGTTCTGGAGATCGGTCTGGCCCTGCTGAGAGATGGGAGCTGGCCAAACCCGTTTAGGCAGTCTCTATTCGCCTACCACATGGACCATGACTTCTCTGGGACGGGGGTGGTCCAGCTCGATGAAGAACACGCTCTGGTAGGTGCCGAACTGTATCTCACCGTCGATTACCGGCACGGTCTCGCTGGTGCCCATCAAGAGGTGTTGCAGGTGGGCATGGCCGTTGGGAGACTCGTCCTCGTTCATGTTGACGGTACGGATCTCAAAATTGTTGTGCTGATAGTCGTGTTGGCGAGGGAATAGCTTCTCTAAAAAAGCGGCCATGTCATCGAGCAATAGCGGTTCGTTCTCATTTATCTTAACTGCCGCAGTGGTGTGCTTGGAGAACACAACGGCGAAACCGTTGACAATGTTGGATTCCGATACACATTCAGCAACCCAGTCGGTGATGTCGATGAACTCTGGTGCGTTATTGGTCTTCACCCGCTTGCAAAAGGACTTGCTAATCATCTTGGAGTCCCCTCTCTTGTTAGCCCCAATCAATCTGTTTTAGGTCCGTTGTCCGGTTACTTTCCCTACCCTGTCTGGGCTTGCAGGTACCTTCCCATTGCCAGCAACGGCCAGTAGTTCCGGTACAGGTGGTAGTTAATCATAAAACCGGCTGGCATATCCAAACCCTGGTAACTGGTTTCTCCGATATCTGGTAGCGCTTTTAGCCGCTCCCCCACTCCGTAGCCAGGGAATCCAGTGCCAGTGAAATACGGTTCATCCCAGGTGCCGTCTTCCCGCTGGGTTTTGGCTAAGTATAGTAGACCGTTGTCGGCCGCTTCGCATCCACCTTCTTTGGCAGCGACCAGAGCGAGGAGTGCCCAGGCTGTCTGAGAGGCTGTGCTGGGTCCAACGCCGTGCAGACTGGGGTCCACGTAAGAGCCGCAACTCTCTCCCCAGCCACCGTCCTCATTCTGGTGGGCGGTGAGCCAATCCACTGCCCGGCGGACGCAACTCTGGGACATGTCTTCCCCGATGGCTTCCAACGCTGGCAGCACCGCCCCGATGCCGTATACATAGTTCACGCCCCAGCGACCGAACCAGGATCCGTTTTCTTCCTGCTCGCTGAGCATATACTCCAACCCTCTCCTGATGTCTGGGTTCTCTTTGGTGTAGCCCAGCCGTCCGTACATCTCCAGTAGATGGGCTGTAACGTCAACGCTGGGAGGGTCCAGGGTCTCACCAAAGTCCGAGAACGGGATCTTGGTCAGGTATCTCTTGTTGTTGTCTTTATCAAAGGCCGCCCAGCCGCCGTTCTTGGACTGCATCCCCGCCATCCATTCCACGCCCCGCAGGACGGCGTCGGCCCGGCGGGGTTCGGCGTTGTCAGGCAGCTTGACCTGGTCAAGGCCCATCACCACGATAGAGGAGTCATCGATATCGGGGTACATCAGGTTGTCGAACTCGAAAGACCAACCACCCGGACGGGTCTTTTTATCTCGAATTTGCCAATCTCCGCCAGCGAATATCTGTTTGTCGATGAGCCACATGGCTGATGATTGGACCATCGGGTCGTCGGGCGCAATACCTGACTCGAGCAAGGCTAATTGGGCGATGCAGGTGTCCCACACAGGAGAGATGCAGGCCTGAACGCTGCATTTGTCTGCGTCTTCCAGGGCAAACGTCTCAAAACCTTCAAACCCTTTCTTGACTGCCTCGTGTTCCGGTTCGTAACCCAGGGTATGCAGTGCGATCAGGGAATAGACCCAAGGTGGCTGGATTCCGGCCCATGAGCCGTCGCCTTCCTGGTGCTCCAGCATCCATTTCATGATCTTCCGTTCGGCGAACCCGCGGAAAGGATGTACCGGCAGTTTCTGATAGACGCCAACCAACTTATCAGCCCAAAAGAGGGCCTTGGCCCAGCCGATCCCATCAGTAGGTTTGGGTAATGAGTAATTGGTGCCGTCCCGACCGTCTGGGTAGAGTTCGTCGATGTCGGCCGACGTTGGCACCGGGCAGTAGGGCTGGCGGGTGAGAATGATCAGCATGGGAGCTACGGTGGCCCGAGCCCAACTGGCAAATTCATAAATGTTGAAGGGCGCCCAGGATGGAAGATAAATCATTTCCGGGGGCATATTGGGGGTGCCTTTCCAGTCCCACTGATCAAACAGAGCCAACCAGATCTTGGTAAACACCCGTACCTTTGGCACTCCACCCTTGGACAAAATGAATTCTTTAGCCTTTTGGAGGGGTGCGGAATCGGCGGAATGACCGCCAAGTTTCAGAGCAAAATAGCATTCTACAGACGTGCTCACATCGCCTGGCGCATCGTAATACTGGCCCCAGGAACCGTCGTCCCTCTGTTTGCTGAGGATGTAGTTGCAGACCTTACGCCATCGCTCTGGGTCGTGCCTGTCCGTGAATTGACAGAGCATCAGGTACTCGGCTTCCATGGTGGGGTTGGATTCCAGTTCGCCCCACCAGTAGCCGTCAGCGTGCTGGGTCCTCCTGAAATACTCTTGAGAGAGTCGAACCGCTCGCTTTGTCTCCCGGTTGACTCGGGTGTTTCCCGATCTAGCTGCCATGGCTAGAGTGCCCCACTTCGGAGGCGTTCCATGTGTTTGCCGCCAACATACCCGTGGTCGGCGAACCAGTTGATCGCCTTTATCAATGCGTCTTCGATGGGTCTTTGAGGCTGCCCCAACTCATGTATCGCTTTGTCGCAATTTACATAGGCTGGTGTTTTTGACGCCAGCACCCCTTCCACCGGAATCGTCGGTTCCTTGCGAAGGACCGTCCCCTCGACCAACTGGTCTGCATAGCCAATGCCGACAACCAGCCAGTAGGGTAGTCTGATCATCGGCGCTGAGAGACCGGTGAGCTTGCTTAGCATGTCGAATAATTCTTTCAAACTCATGTTGTGGTTACCCAGGATATACCGTTCACCCGATCGGCCTTTTTCCAGAGCCAAGATGTGGCCGTCAACCACATCGGCCACGTCCACCACATTCATCCCTGTCTTCAGATAGGCCGGCACCTTCCGCCGGAGAAAATCCAAGATAATCTTCCCTGTCGGAGTTGGCTTAACATCCCACGGCCCCACTGGAAGTGTGGGATTTACCACCACCACGGGCATTCCCTTGGCGGCGATGTTGAGCGCCTCTCGTTCTGCCAAATGCTTTGAATTCTTGTAGTGTCCGTGAAGTATCTTGGGGCTGAGGGGTGTGTCTTCGTTGCCCAGGCCATCTTTTGGCAGTCCAATCGTGCCCACCGTGCTGGTATAGACCGTGCGGGAAACCCCAGCTTGACGGGCAGCTTCAACCACATTGATGGTCCCTTGGACGTTGGTGCTGGTTACGTCGGCTGGGTTCTTCGACCAGAATGTGTAGGCTGCCGCGACGTGAAATACTGCTTCACAACCCTGGACGGCGCGGTCAACCGATTGGCGGTCCAGAATATCGCCCTCCACTGGAACGATGCCGGTGTCCTGGAGGGTCAACCGATTGCTGCCTGGCCGGATCAGCGCTTGCACATCGTTTCCCCGTCGCCACAACTCTCGGGCCAGATTGCCTCCGATGAAACCGGTCGCTCCTGTGACCAAGACTTTCATAACGAAGACAGGACTTGGCCAGAATGTGATCCGGCCTGATGGGAATTGGAAAAGGACGGCAGGTTACCGGTTGCCATTCCCGATAACACCGGTAGCCCGCATGTATGACAGGCCGAAGTTGGTCAAGACCGCCTGACAAAGTTGAAGCTGTTTCTTCAACCGGAGCATGGTTGGTATCCGCCAGGGCATTAATAGAACGTTGGTTAAAACCTTGTAGGGAGACTTGGCCAGTCCCGGTAGGTAGTCAGGCAGTTTCTGGTTGGCCGTATCCAAGACCACCCTGACCGATATAAACGGAACTCCAGCATTCTGAGCTGCCTCTGCCACCCGGTAGTCTTCCATGTTGACGCTGGAAGCTTGGTACTGCTCTCTGATCGCCTCTCGCTCTTCAACCTCGGATACCATATGATCCACGGTCAATGCGCCGCCGTTAAACATGGGCACCGAGAGGTTGATGGCTGCTTGCTCTGCTGATTTGAACATCTGGTCATCCGGAGTGATGGCTTGGCCTGCGCCTTGCGCGATCCCGTCCTGGAGTGCGTAGCGGTCGGCGAGTACCAGGTCTCCGGTCTCTAAAGCAGGATCGACACCACCGGCAACACCGATGAGCAGGACACCGTTCAAATTGGAACAGTTACCAGAGAGCAGCATAGTAGCGAGCGTTGCTCCAGCGCGGTCCGGCCCGGCACCCAACACGCGGAACTCCACATCGGGCTTTACCCCGGTGGCATCCTCTATGTCTAGCAGTTCACGCCGGAGACCAATCAACTCTTGCTCCATACTGGCGGCCACGATTAGCAAATTTCTGTACTCTTCTTATTCGACGGAATCTGGGGAGAAAATTCAGGCCAGGTTAAGCAGCGGTGATGCCGCCCTTGGTGGCCGCGCCTGATTTGATTAAGGTTGCCCAGTCTTTAGGGGTTTTCAGCGCCTGGAAGATGGTCGCGGATTCAAACCCGCAGTGCATCATGCAGTTGGCACAACGTGGGTCTTTGCCCACCCCGTATTGTTCCCAGATATTCTGGTCAAACAACTCGGCGACGTGCTCAACATGCTCGTCGGCCAGGGGATAGCAGGGCTTCCTCCATCCCATCACCGTGTAGGTGGGGTTTGACCAGGCTGTACACTGGTACTCCCGTTCCCCTTTCAGGAAGTTCAAGTAGAGGGGGTTGTTGTAGAACCGGGCGCCCTCAGAGTTTTCGGGTGCCAGGAGCTTTTGGAACAACTCGTGGGACTCCTTCCTGGTCAGGAACATCTCTTGGTCAGGTGCATCTTCAAAGTCGAACCCGGGAGAGATCATCGACCCCTCCACGCCCATGTCATTGACCAGGCGGAACATTTCGTTGAGGTCGCCAACGTCGCTGGTGCGGAACACTGTGGAGTTGGTACAGACACGGTAACCCCGGTCCAGGGCTGACTGTACGGAGTCAACGGCTTTCTTGAAGACCCCTTCCCGGTCGACAGACTCGTCGTGTTTCTCTTCCATCCCGTCCAGGTGGACCACCCAGCATAGGTATTTGGATGGGGGTATCTTGTCCATCACCCGGTCCAGCAATAGCCCGTTGGTACAGCAATAGATGAAATACTTCTCTTCAATGAGAGTGTTGATTATCTCATCTATTCTGGGGTGGATGGTGGGCTCACCACCGGCAATGGACACTATGGGCGCTCCGGATTCGCGGACTGCGGCCAAGGCCTCCTCCACCGGCATCATCTTGTCCAGAACCGGTTTGTACTCACGGATGCGACCACAACCGATACAGGCCAGGTTGCACATCTCTAGCGGTTCAAGCATGGTCACCAGCGGGAAGCGTTTTTTCCCTTTAATCTTGTTCTTGAGCAGATAACCAGCCAGCCGAGCCGAAAGCTCTAACGGTCTTTTGGCGCGCTTTTTTCCCTGAGCTTGCTTGGGTTCTTTGGTAGTAGCCATATCGTAAAACCTTATCGGTCAGCGAATTCCAATCTGGTTGATGCGGACTTTTTATCAACGTAGGGTCCGTTAGTGGGTTCTGGGCTAATACTCTCTGCGGGCGAGAAAATCCACCAGGTCTTCGGCTTCCGTCTGTGCCCACCTGGGTAGAGAGACTGGGTTGAGCGCTTCCAGAGCCTTGGCAGCGGCGGCTTCAGTGACCCGCTGGGCGTGTTCCCGGGAACCTACTTCGTCGAGGACGGCCAACACGCGCTGCACGTCATACTCTTCAAGTTCTTCTTGCCCATAGATACGAAGGAGGTCATCCATGGCGCGGCCGCTGGCGCGTTCCAGGGCAAATACCACCGGGTAGGATTTCTTCCTTCGTCTGATGTCGTTGCCGGTGGCCTTGCCTAGGGTCTCCTGGTCACCCCAGATGCCAAGATAGTCATCCCTAACCTGGAAGGCCTGGCCCAGGTGGTTGCCAAACTCGGCGAATGCTTTGACTGTCGCCGCGTCATCGGTTGCGAGCAGAGCGCCTATCTGTAGAGAGGAGCGGATCAACGCTCCGGTCTTGCAGGCGATCATATAAAGGTATTCGTCGGTCTTGATGTCGGTGCGCGACTCGAAGTCTAGGTCCATGCACTGGCCTTGGATCATCTCAAGGTAGCTTTCAGTCAAAATAGTAGAAACTTGTACCGCGGTGTTGGGCGGTACGTCCCTTCCAGAGACTCCCAGGAGAGAGAGGTCGCCGGTACATTGCATGGCATTGCCAGACCAGACGGCCTTGGGAATTCCCCAGAGGTGCCAGACTGTTGGCTGGTGGCGTCGTTCCACATCCTGGTCCTGGATGTCGTCGTGAATCAACGAAAAATTGTGTATCAATTCTAGGGCGGCGGCCGCAGGTAAGGCCTTGGAGTAGTCGTCGGCTAGAGCGTCGCAGGCAAAGAGGCAGAGGGTGGGGCGGAGGGCCTTACCCTGGGTGGCGGAGGTATCGACGGGCTCACCTTCCTGGTCAACCCAGCCGAGGTGATAGCGTAGTAAGCGGTAGGTCTCTGATTCGTCGGCAACAGGCACGACTCTATTCAGCTCCTGTTGTACCGAGCTCTTGTACCTGGAGAACATGCCGGGAAGCGTCGTCCCCGAGTCTGTACTCACTGTAAATACTCCCTAGCCAGGCGATGGTTGAAATGCTAGCAAAGCATTTTGGATAGTGTCAAATGAATCAGTTCGGGATTAGGCGCGCTGTGAGGCTACTATATTTGATTAATATTCAGAACTATCGAAACGGACTCATCACGGTATAATTTCTTCTTTGATACTGGCTGTGCAGCTTGGACAGGGATTGGTATAATGACCCTGTTGCTGTAGATATTTTAGTGGGTCGTCTCGATAAAGTGGTTGGAAGGCTGCAAAAAAGGCAGGCAATCGGAAACTCTGGGGTAATTGGATCCGGTGATTTGGTTCGCCACAAAGGTGTTAAGCCCAATTCTACTAATCTCATGACGCAATGAATATGCGTGATTTGGCCTTAACCAAAACCATTTGACACCACCGCCAGATTAGTCTATATTTCTTCCTTGTAAAGAATGTTACATAAGGGGTGCAACGAGCCTGGGAATCGCCCATACTTGTCGTGCCCGATTTATGTATCTCGTGAATATGGGTTATTCACAACCCTGAAATCGATCAAAATTTGAACTTCCCATCAAGGAGGACACATGGCTGAACAGGATATCGCCTTAATGGCCCACCTCATGCGCCGCGCCGGCTTCGGAGCAAGCCTCGATGAGATTGAGGCTAAGGCAGCCCAAGGTTATGACAGCGTAGTTCAAGAGTTGCTTAATCCCGAGACCCAAGAAGCTGTCGAGGAAGATCTCCTCACTCGCTACAATCCGTCTTACCACGAGGCCGCTGCTATTGAAAATAACGTCCAGCAGTGGGTCTGGCGAATGATTAACAGTCCAAGGCAGCTTCAAGAGAAAGTTGCCCTATTCTGGCATATGATTTTCTGTGCCGGCCACAGCAAGATTGACAGTGGCCAAGAAATGGGTCTGATGGTCGACATATTCCGTCAGCAAGGAATGGGGAAGTTCGACGATCTCCTGCTCGCACTCTCAACTAACCCAGGTATGATGTACTACCTAGATAATACCGAGAGCCACAAGACCAACCTCAACGAAAACTATGGTCGTGAGCTCCTGGAGCTCTTCTCCCTGGGTGTGGGAATGGACGAAGCTTTCAACTATTCCGAAGATGACGTCAAGGCCTGCGCCAGGGCGTTCACGGGTTGGAATATCGCTCCGCCCTATCCTCCGTTCCCCCACGGTCGCAGTCCTTGGGAGTTCCGATACGACCCCGCAGATCACGATACACAGGAAAACACTTTCTTGGGTGAA
>CAYVIG010000072.1:0-10868 GCA_964451445.1 uncultured Dehalococcoidia bacterium | reverse complement strand
GATATTAACCCGCATATCTTTCCAAAAAGATTTGCGTGGGGACTCTTGATATTTCTCGCTTTTTGAGCCAAGGTCTGAAATTGATTTCCATTCATCCCGTTCGCATGAGTCAAGCAGATCGTTTTCTTCTTTGTCGAGTTTTTATCGCTTATCCATTCGACTCACCGTGCCTCAGGTAAGTATCGGTTGCCTTCCGACTTGGAATTATCGTTTTCAAAAATACCTCTTCGTCATCCTCCACGAATGGAATTAGCTTAGCGTATCCAACGATGTTCACCACGAAAATCCTTTGACCTGGATATCGTTCCAGATTTGTGATGCATACGACTTTTGAATCAGCTTTCTGATTCACCTCCGATGCTGACAAACATTGATTTCTCTCAATATAACCAACTTGCATTAAACCAGGAATCTGGCCGCCAAATACCATGGCTTTCTGCTTGGATATCGCCGACAATGTCCTGACTCTGATCACTCAGAATTTTCGCCGCTATCTGCGGTTTTCATATAGGTTAACCATGCCCAATAGATTGAGCGCCGAGACCAGTCCCTATCTCTTGCAGCACGCAAACAACCCTGTCGACTGGCATCCATGGGGCGACGAGGCCCTGCAGCGGGCCAAATCCGAAGACAAGCCCATACTTCTCAGTATCGGCTACTCGGCGTGCCACTGGTGCCACGTCATGGAGCGGGAGTCCTTCGAGAACGAACACATCGCCCAATTGATGAATGACCACTTTGTCAGCATCAAAGTCGACCGCGAAGAACGACCAGACCTGGACGCCGTCTATATGGAAGCGGTGCAGATGCTAACCGGCAGCGGCGGTTGGCCGATGACCGTCTTCCTCACACCCGACGGTCGACCATTCTATGGCGGAACCTATTTCCCGCCGGTGGACCGGTTCAACATGCCCGGATTCCCAAGGCTATTGGAGTCGGTGGCCCGTTCCTATCACAACAACCGCGAAGAGATTGACCGAGTGACCGGTCAGATCACCTCACAGATGGGCCGTACCGGCCAGATGCCCGTCGGCGAAGAGCCGATCACCGTCGACACTTTCCATGAGGCTTACACCACCCTGGCCACTAACTTCGACTACCAGAACGGCGGCACTGGAACCGCCCCCAAGTTTCCCCAGGCCATGAACCTGGAGGTGCTGCTCCGTTACTACCGACACGGCTACAACGACCGCGCCCTGGAGATGGTGAACTTGACCCTAGAGAAGATGGCCCGCGGCGGCATCTACGACCAGATCGCCGGTGGCTTCGCCCGTTACTCGGTGGACGCCTACTGGCTGGTGCCCCACTTCGAGAAAATGCTCTACGACAACGCCCTGCTGGCCAGGCTGTACCTGCACGCCCACCAGGCCACGGGACGCGGCATGTACCGCCGCATCGCCGAGGAGACCCTAGATTATATCCTCCGGGAGATGACCGGACCGGAAGGCGGGTTCTATTCTGCTACGGACGCTGACAGCGAGGGCGAAGAGGGCAAGTTCTTTGTCTGGACGCCGGCCGAGATTGAAACTGTTTTGGGAGATGAAGCGGGCATCTTCAGCGGGTTCTTTGGGGTGACAGAGAAGGGAAACTTTGAAGGCAGCAACATCCTCAACATCAACCAGAAGGCTTCAGAATACGCGAGCAAGAACGGCATCGAGCTTAAGCGTTTGGTGGATGTGATTCAGCGAGGCAAACAGGCACTGCTGAATGAGAGGGAGAAACGAGTACACCCGCTTTTGGATGACAAAGTGCTGGCATCCTGGAACGGCATGATGCTGCGCAGTTTCGCGGAGGCAGGCGCTGCGTTGGAACGTCCCGACTACCTGGACGCGGCGATCAAGAATGCCAATTTCCTACTGGAGACCATGCGCCCAGACGGGAGATTGCTTCGCACCTACCGGGTTGGTCAGGCCAAGCTACCTGGTTACCTTGAGGACTATTCATTTATAGCTGATGGACTGCTCGCGCTATATAACGCCACCTTTAACCAGCGGTGGCTCACGGAGGCGGTTAGCCTAGCCGACCGCATGATCGAGCTGTTCTGGGACGACGAGGTTGGCGGCTTCTACGACACCAGCACTAAACATGACCAACTTGTGGTCCGACCCCGTGACGTACTGGACAATGCCCAGCCCTGCGGCGGCTCTGTGGCCACTGACATGCTTCTGAAGCTGGCGGTCATCACCGGAAATGAGGACTACCGCACAAAAGCAGCCACCCCGCTCAGGACTCTCAAAGAACTGATGGGCCGTGCGCCAGCCGGAACCGGACACTGGATTGCCGCCCTGGATTTCTATGTGTCGTCGCCCAAGGAAGTGGTGGTAATCGGTCCCCGTAATGACCCAACCACTGAGGCGTTACTTCGAACCATCAACGGGACGTTCCATCCGAACACGGTTCTGGTGGGGGCGGAAACCGAAGGCGACTACGGGCTGCCGTTGCTGGAAAGCCGGGGCATGATCGACGGCAAACCCACTGCCTACGTCTGCCAGAACTACGCCTGCCAGCTCCCAGTAACCACACCCGAGGATTTAGCCACCCAGCTAGGGGGATAACCACCTCTTTATCCCATTATTCCACTTCCCGTTTCCCTTTTCCGACTCGGACGCGGGTGCAAGGTTCTTTCGCTTGTTATAAACCGTTAGATTAGACCCACCCAAATCAGAGCCATTCGGTAATTGACATGGGGTCCAGACACCGATCGCCTTCTCTGCGGCAAATTTGCCGATATCACTGAGGCCCGTCATTTGAATGGCGGGCCTTTTTTGTGCAACGTACCTAATAAATCGAACGGGGCCTAATCAAAATTACCGCTGACGTAAAAGCCTCAGCCTGGTAGAATCGAACCAGTATATTCGACCACTGTCACGTAGCCAACAACCCGGCAGGAGACAAAAGTTGACCTCTACCAACAAAGACCCGATCTTGGTTGTAGTCCAGCTGACTGGCGGCAACGACTATATGAACACGGTTATCCCCTACGAGAACCCGCTTTATTACGACAACCGTACCACTGTCGGGATCGCCCAAGAGGATATGCTGCCCATAGACCAGGGCTTGGCTTTGAACTCGGCCTTGACTGGAATCAAGAACCTCTATGACCAGGGCAAAGTCGCCCTGTTGAATGGTGTCGGCTACCCCACCCCCAGCCGGTCCCACTTCCGCTCCATGGACATCTGGCACACCTGCGAGCCGGAGAAGGTCGGTGATGAAGGCTGGCTGGGACGGGCAATCAGAGATCTGGATCCCGATGGTGAAAACGTCCTCACCGGAGTGAACTTTGGCCGCGGGCTCCCCCGAGCTATGGCCCTGACCGGAGTTCCTGTTGCCTCTGTTGCAGTGCTCGAAACCTACGGTGTCCTGACCGGGATAACCGCCGAAGACGAGCGGGCGCAGGCCCTCGACCTATTCTCCAGGATGTATTCACCCATCTTAGGCACCGGCCATGTGATGGACTACCTAGGTTCCACTGGCCTGGACGCTCTCAAAGGCGCTGACATCCTGAAAGCCGTCCCGGACATTTATCAGTCAAGCGTCGAATACAACGACTCGGTGATTGGCAGAAACCTTAAAGGTATCGCCAAGGTGCTGACCGCCAACTTGGGAACCCGCATCTTCTACACCCAGCAACCAGGCTACGACACCCACGCCAACCAGGCGCCCACGCACAAAGCGTTGCTTGAAAGCCTCTCTCTAGCCATCAACGACTTTTACGACGATCTCAGGGAGCACAACACTTCTGAGAATGTCTTGATCTACCTGTTCAGCGAGTTTGGACGCCGCGTCAAAGACAACGGTTCCGGCACCGACCACGGAGCTGGTGGGTTGTCCATGGCCATCGGCGACTCGGTAAAGGGCGGTATCTACAGCGAATACCCATCTCTGGCTCCAGAGCACCTAGAAGAGGGTGACCTGAAACACAATTTCGACTTCCGCGGCGTCTATGGCACCATGGCCGAGAAATGGCTGGGGCTAGACGCCACACCGATCGTCGGTGGAAAGTTCGAACAACTGGATTTCGTTTAAACCGCCAATCTTCTAGAAATTTGATCGACTAATTCTTCGAGACAGAGTTAGCCGTTAATCTCCCAGGAGACTTACGACTATGGCCGCGACCGACAGGGCTCTCATGGCACACCTGCTGCGCCGCTCCGGATTTGGCGCGACCTTCCAGGAGCTGGACCGCTACTGCGACCTGGGCTACGAAGCCGCTGTTGAAGAGATCCTCCACCCAGAGCAGCAGCCAGGAATCGAAGAAGATATCCTGGAGCGGTACTTCATAGACTGGAAGGAAAGCCGAAACATAGAGGGCGCTCTGACGGAGTTCGTATACCGGATGAACGCCTACTCCGGCCTCCGTCCGTTGCAGGAAAAGATAGCCCTGTTCTGGCACGGTGTTTTCGCCACCGGCCTGGCCAAGGTCCTGCATGAGAAGACCGTCCTCAACCAGATAGACATGTTCCGCGAAGATGGTCTCGGCAACTTCAGAGACTTGCTGCTAGGGCTGGCCAAAGACCCAGCCATGATTTTCTGGCTGGACAACAACTTCAACCACATTGGCGCCCCCAACGAGAACTGGGGGCGCGAGCTACTGGAATTGTTTTCCATGGGCGTGGGAATGGACGGGAAGGAGAACTACACAGAAGAGGATGTCAAAGAAGCTGCCCGGGCTTTCACTGGCTGGACCATCGACGACGATAATGTGGCCTCACTGCCCTTCGGCAAGCTCCCGTGGAAGTTCCGGTACATCCCAGAAGACCACGACGACGGCGTGAAGACCTTCCAGGGTGAGACCGGCAACTTCAACGGCGAAGACATCATCGATATCATCGTCAAACAGCCAGCAACGGCCCGTTTCATCTCACGCCACCTGTACAACTTCTTCGTCGCCGATGAACCCCAGGTCCCGGCCTGGCAGCACACCCCGCCTGGTAACCCCGAGTTGATCAAGATCCTGGAAGACGAGTACTTCCGCTCCCACTACAACATCCGATCCATGCTACGCGTGCTGTTCAATTCCGACCATTTCAAGTCCCAGGAAACACGCTTCGCCAAGGTGAAGAGTCCGGCTGAAGTCGTGGTGGGAACGCTCCACCTACTGGGTGATTTCAAGTTCCCCAAGCGGAACATCTTTGAAACAGCCCTCGGTTGCCGTTACATGGGCCAGGACCTGCTGAACCCGCCATCAGTGGAAGGCTGGCACACCGGCGAAGAGTGGATCGACAGCGGCAGCCTGGTGGAAAGAGTCAATTTCGTAGCCGACCAGGTAGGCAACATCGAGCAGCCCGGCGTTCGCGCCATGGTGGATGCCCTTCTGGACCGCACCACCGAGTTGGACCCCATATCCATCATCGACGGGTGCCTGGAGTTGATGGGACACGTCCAGCTCCACGAAAAGAACAAAGAGCACCTTGGCGTCCAGATTCGGACCATGCTGGAACAACGCAGTGGACTGGTGGCTGGCAGCCTCGAGGACAGGGAGTCAGCGGAAAAAACCGTTCTTCATACTATGAAGATGATCGGCTCTACCCGAGAATACCAGTTCGCCTAACGGCGGGGAAGATGATTGGCTCCACCCGGGAAAACCAGTTCGCCTAGCGTAATTCCGAGAAGAATATGACCACCGAGACTCAAGACCCCATCTCCACCCATGGACTGTACACTTACGACAGCGTGATTGGCCTGCTGTCACCTGCAGGCCCTGGCTTCAGTGGCCCGGTGTCCGTGACTGTCGGCCCCGATGGCATGCTCTACGTGGCCTGCCGGGCCAACCCGAACCAGCCAGAGGGTGTCAGGGTCTCCAGATGCACTAGAGACGGCGACTTCCTAGACCAGTTCGGCACCTGGGGTGAAGAACCCGGAGAGTTTATCTGGATCACCGACATCGCATTCAGCCACGCTGGTGAGGTCTACGTAGCCGACGAAAATTCCCACCGCATCAGCATCTTCGATACACAAAGAAAGTTCTCCAGACGGTTCGGCCAGCAAGGCAGCGGCCTTGGTGAATTTGACCGTCCATCCGGATTGGCCTTTGGCCCCAGCGGCAACCTCTACGTGGTCGACACGCTGAACCACCGGATTCAGGTGCTAACTCCGGGGGGGGAGTTCATATCGGAATGGGGTTCGCTCGGCGATGCGGAAGGCCAGTTCCACATGCCCTGGGGCATCACCATTAACCCGGCCGGCGATGTTTACATCAGCGACTGGCGCAATGACCGCATCCAGAAATTCGATTCCGACGGCCAGTTCCTGATGACCTTTGGCAGTTCCGGTGACGGCGAGGGACAATTCAACCGCCCTAACGGCATTGCGGTCGACTCAACAGGTGATATCTACGTCTGTGATTGGATGAATGACCGCGTCCAGGTCTTCGACTCCCAAGGAACTTTCAAAGACGTTCTCATTGGTCACGGCGGGATGTCCAAATGGGCCAGGAACTTCCTGGACGCCAGCCCGGATATAGAAGCAAAGTTGGAGCTGGCCGCCCACAACATTGAGCCCAAGCGGCGTTTCTACCGTCCAGTGTCGGTCCATGTCGAAGACGACGGCAAAGTATACGTCGCAGACTGCTACCGACACCGCGTCCAGATCTACCGGAAGCTCAGCGCCTAGAACCTCTCTTGGATACCCATTACTTTCGCAAAGGGTACCTATGTCAGCCAATCGTGAGTCTGGGGTACCGCCACTCCCAGTTCGTATGTATAATTATTGCGGATTTAGGAACCATCAAATCCCCCCGTCGCCTTCCTTGATCAAGGGATGTTTGGGGGGATTTCTCCCGCCAGGGAAGTTTTAAAAAGAGGAGCAATCCAAATATGAAAAGCAAGGTAACGGTTGTCGGCGCAGGCAACGTGGGCGCCACCACCGCGCAGCGGATCCACCAACTGGGCTACGCCGACGTAGTGCTGGTAGACGTGGTTGAGGACCTACCCCAGGGTAAGTCCCTAGACATGCTGGAGTCGGCCCCCGTAATGGGAACCGACGCCAAGATCGTGGGCAGCAACGGCTACGAAGCTACCGCTGATTCCGACGTGGTGGTCATCACCGCTGGTATCGCCCGCCGCCCCGGAATGAGCCGCGACGACCTGCTGCTGACCAACATGCGCATCACCTCTTCGGTGACAGAGCAGGTGGTCAAGTACTCCCCAAATTGCATCCTCATGCCCGTAACCAACCCCCTGGACGCCATGGTCCAGAATGTCTATGAGACCAGTGGATTCCCCAGGAATAGGGTGTTCGGAATGGCTGGCGTGCTAGACACCGCCCGCTTCCGAACCTTCATCGCTGAGGAATTAAAAGTCTCGGTGGAAGACATCCAGGCCTTCGTGCTCGGCGGCCACGGCGATGACATGGTGCCACTGGTCCGGTTCACGAACGTTGGCGGTATCCCGCTCAGCGAACTGATGGCTGAAGAGAAGATCGACCAGCTGGTCAAGCGCACCCGCAGCGGCGGCGGCGAGATCGTCGAACTGCTGAAAGAAGGCAGCGCCTACTACGCTCCTTCAGCGGCCATCACCCAGATGGTTGAAGCCGTCCTCTTGGACAAGAAGCGCATCCTCCCCGCCTGCGCTTATCTCGAAGGCGAGTTCGGCATCAACGGCCTCTGTGTCGGCGTTCCCGTCAAGTTGGGAGCCGGTGGTATGGAACAGGTCATGGAGATCAAGTTGACCGCTGAAGAACAGGCCGCCCTGAAGGGCTCAGCCGACAGCGTTCAAGAACTGGTAGAAGTTATGAACAAAGCTAGGGCAGAAGGCTAGTATTCGGGTATAGAATTAGATAAATAAATGTCCGGCAGGAGGTTGGTCAATGGCCAGTCGCAACGACGCTGAGAAGCAATTATTGGAAAAAGCTCGGCGTTACCTGCCGGGCGGCAACGGCGGCAATCTTACCCTTCCCAAAGAACTGGAATTCCTCGCTTCCCACGGAAAGGGCTCCCAGATTTACGACGTGAGCGGCAACGCCTACGTTGATTGGCTCATGGGTTCTGGCCCCATGATCCTAGGCCATGCCCACCCCGCCGTCACCGAGGCAGTGGTCAAAGCGGTTGAAAACGGCAGTACCTTCTTCACCACCAACGACAAAGCAGTGGAACTAGCCGAAGAACTGGTCAGCGCGATCCCCTGCGCCGAACAGGTGATATTCACCACCAGCGGAACCGACGCCTGTTTCCAGGCCATGCGGGCGGCCCGCGCATTCACCGGCAAAGAAAAGGTCCTCAAGTTTGAAGGTGCCTTCCACGGTACCAGCGACTATGCCCTAATGAGTCTCACTCCGCCCGCCTCAGTGGAATACCCGCAGTCATTGGCCAGCTCCGCTGGTATACCCAAGGCCATTGAAGACTTGATGCTCATAGCACCCTACAACGACCTGGCCACCACCGAGAACATAATCAAAGCCCACCAGGACGATATCGCGGCGGTGATCGTTGAGCCGGTCCAACGGGTAATCTCCCCTGAACCAGGGTTCTTACAAGGCCTGCGAGATATCACCAAGAAGTACGGCGTCCTCCTGGTATTCGATGAGGTTGTCACCAGTTTCCGGCTGGCCTACGGCGGCGCCCAAGAATACTTCGGTGTCACACCAGACATGTCCACTACAGGGAAGATCATGGGCGGCGGTTATCCGTTAGCCGCTTTGGCAGGTCGCGCCGACGTTCTATCGGTCTACGACCGGGGAGCCTCAGACGATGACTCATTTATCAACCGGATCGGCACGTTGAACGGCAATCCAGTGGCCTGCGCTGCTGGGTTGGCCACCCTGAACGTGATGCGGGAGAAGGGCACTTACGAGCGGATAAACAGGGCTGGCGGTGCCATCAGAAACGCCTTGGTGGATATCTGCAAAGAGAACGGAGTGCCGGTGCAAAGCTGCGGCGAAGACGCCATCTTTGACGTTTACTTCTCAGAACGGCCGGTGTCCAACTACCGGGACACCCTGTCTGCCGACGCCGCCATGATGAACCGCTTCAACACCAGACTACTGGAGCGGGGCATCCTCAAAGGCGCCCAGAAATACTACCCATCGGCAGTCCACACCGACGCAGATGTGGAGAAGACGATCCAGGGCATTCGAGAAGTTATACCGCTGGTCAGGTAGCAGGTTCGGTGGCATAAAACTCAGTGCGGGTCGACCAGGTTGACCCGCACTGCAATGAAGACGCCCATCTCGTCCCCAAATTTTCCTCTTCTGTCTCCCGTATCACTAGCGCCGGGCCATGGATCCTTGGGTCACTTTGCCGGAAACCCCTTCCTACGACCCATCTACTGATAGCAGAACTTGCGCCTATTTAATCTCCTGAACCGTATATACCGTACACCGCCGGTGGGCGAGCTCCCGGCGCGTCTGCACGCAGCTAACACGTCACATATTGACGACCCTTGGTTACGATTAACGTGCCGGAGAAAAGGGCGACGCCGCTTCAGCGTCGTGAAGGATGGTGATCTCAACGTTACTGACCACCAGCGTGCTGTTTGTCATGATATGTGTGCCTCCCGCATAAATCAACAAGGGGCGGCTGAAAGACAGCCGCCCCTTGTCCGGTTACCTAGTAAATGTGCCTGGCTAGATTAAGAGATCTATACCCCGGCGCCAATCTTCGTGAGCAGCGGTTTGGTGCTGACGATGTGGCGTTGAAGGCCCATCTCCTTGGGGCTGAGACCCATGGCCAGACCTATTGCCTGGGGCATGTGCAAGATGGGCAGGCCAATATCTCGTCCGACCTGGGATGCCGCCTTAGGCTGGAAGCTGTCCAAGTTCAGGTGGCATAGCGGGCACGGCGTGATCATGGCATCGGCGCCAAGGTCCTTGGCCTCCGATGTGTGGTTGCCCACCATGGTCATAGAGTTGCGCTCATTGATGGTCAGAATCGGGAAGCCGCAGCAGCGGGTCTTTCCGGTAAAGTCCACCACGGTGGCGCCGATGGTCTCGATGATCTTTTCTAGGGCTGTCTCCCTTTCGGGGTTGTCCTCAAATTCCAGAGCGTCGGTGGGCCTGACAATATAGCAGCCATAGAACGGGGCCATCCGCATTCCAGCCAGCGGTCGGGTGATCAGTTCAAGAATCTTATCGACACCGATGTCTTCCACCAGCACCCAGAGCAGGTGCTTGGGGCGGGCGTTGCCCTTGTACTCCAAGTCTTCCTCAGCCAGGTACTCATTGACCTTGGCGCGGTACTCAAGGTTCTTCAGTCTGTGGTTGGCCTGACTCATGACCCCCTGGCAGGTGCTGCAGATTGTCAAGATCGGCAAATCCAAGGCCTCGGCCATCGCGAAGGTGCGGGCGTTTAGGGTATCTCCCAGCAGTTCATTCTTCTCTTGTAGGACACCTGCACCGGTGCAAGACGCGGCAGGCATCTCTTTAAGCTCGATGCCGAGCTTCTCGCAGATAAGTTTGGTCGCCGGATAAAGCTCCGGACAACCACCTCGGGACACACAACCAGGGAAAAAAGCGTACTTCAACGCAGGGCTCCAAATTTACAGGATTGGTGGAATCAACCGAACGAACGGGCGCTTAATCGCGCTCCAAGGGTTTTTCCACCTTGTCGAATATCTTCTTGACGTTCTCCGCTTGAGGGAGCTTCTTATGGATGATTGGCGGCATCTTGCCGTGGGTCAGGGCCTGTATGGCGATGGGTGCATAACCTATCAGGGCCGACACGTTGGTCATACCTACCGATTTCGGCACCAACCGGAGTTCGTCCAACCAACCGCTGTGCCCAACCGACTCGGTGAACGCTTCGGTGTGGCGGGCGCCGTTGGTGTTGGTGAATCCAGCTTCCATTGCCTGATCGCGCATGGCCATGATGCGCTCCATGGGCGCAACGCCCTTGGGGCAAGCCTGCACGCACTCCATGCAGCGGGTGCAATCCC
>CAYVIG010000071.1:0-10918 GCA_964451445.1 uncultured Dehalococcoidia bacterium | reverse complement strand
GGTGAGTCGAATGGATAAGCGATAAAAACTCGACAAAGAAGAAAACGATCTGCTGGACTCTTGCGAACTGGATGAATGGAAATCAATATCAGACCTTGGCTCAGAAAGCGAGAAATATCAAGAGTCCCCACGCAAATCTTTTAGGAAAGATATGCGGGTTAATATCCGCCTGTCCAAGAGAGAATTGGAAGCCATTCAACTGCGGGCAATCGAGGAAGGCATTCCGTATCAAACCTTGATGGGCAGCATTTTGCATAAATATGCAGATGGTCGACTAACGGAGAAAAGTAGATAAGGTCAGATGGTCAAGGCTGGCCTTATCATCAGGCAACAAAAGCTGAGTGTTTAGTATTTACTAAATTATCCCCTATTCTCCATCCCCTTTGGGAATCTGAGATTCCTCGGCCAGCTTGGTCATGAACTCGTTGAGCTCGATTGCGCCTAGGTCATCGCCGTCTCGGTTGCGGACGGCTACGGCGTTGGCTTCGGCTTCCCGGTCGCCAGCCACCAGCATGTAGGGCACCTTCTGCATCTGGGCGGTCCGTATCTTTTGGCCCATGCGCTCGCCGCGGGTGTCTACTTCCACCCGGAACCCAGCGGTAGACATATTTTCCGCTACCGACTCACAGTACTCGATGTGGCGGTCGGCAATTGGTATTAGCACAGCTTGGACCGGCGCTAGCCAGAGTGGGAAGGCTCCGCCGTAATGCTCTATAAGCACGCCTAAGAACCGTTCCATGGAGCCAAGGATGGCCCGGTGGACCATGTAGGGTTGGCTGCGTCCGCCTCCGGCGTCCTGGTAGGTAAGGTCGAACCGCTCCGGCAGGTTGAAGTCGAACTGCACTGTGGTGCACTGCCAGGCGCGACCCAGGGCGTCGGTGATATTAATGTCTATCTTCGGGCCGTAGAACGCTCCGCCCCCTTCGTCCTCGGTGAAGGGCAGACTCCGTTTTTCCAAGGCTCCCTTCAGGGACTCGGTGGCGTGCTCCCACATATCAAGGTCGCCAACGTACTTCTGGGGCCTGGTGGATAGCGCTATGGAAAAATCTTTGAATCCAAAGGCGTCTAGAAGTTCAAAGGTTAGTTCCAGAACTCCACCAACCTCGTCTTCCACTTGGTCTGGTGTGCAAAAGATGTGGGCGTCGTCCTGGGTGAAGCCACGCACTCGCATCAGGCCATGCAGGACCCCGCTGCGCTCGTAGCGGTAGACCGTCCCCAATTCGGCGAACCGCAGCGGCAACTCCCGGTAGCTGTGCAGCGCCGAGCGGTAGATCTGGATATGGAACGGGCAGTTCATGGGCTTTAGGTAGTACTGCTGCTCGTCCACTTCCACCGGAGCAAACATATTGTCGGAATAGAAGCCCAGGTGTCCGCTGGTCTCCCATAGCTGGGCCTTTCCGATGTGGGGCGAATAGACAATGTCGTAGCCCAGCCGGTAGTGCAGGTCCTTCCAGTAGTCCTCCACCAGGGAACGGACGCGGCCTCCCTTGGGATGCCAGACGATCAGTCCAGGGCCGATCTCGTCATGGACCGAATATAGATTCAACTGCCGACCCAGGGTTCTATGGTCGCGTCGTTCAGACTCTTCCAGTCGTTCCAGGTGGGCGGCCAGGTCGTCTTCAGAGTCCCAGGCTGTGCCGTAGATGCGTTGCAACATGGGGCGCTTTTCGTCGCCGCGCCAGTATGCACCCGCCACACTCAACAACTTCATGGCAGGTATATCAGCGGTGCCGGGCACGTGGGGACCCTGGCACAGGTCTACAAACTCGTCGTGCCGGTAGATTGAGATCGTCGCGTCTTCTGGCAGCCCCTCAATCAACTCCATCTTGTAGGGTTGGTCAGAGAACATTGTTTCGGCTTCGGCACGGCTCAGGTCTTCCCTCTTGAACTCGTGGGCTGCCTTGATGGTGTCGTTCATCAGTTTCTCGATCTCTTCCAGATCCTCTGGAGTGAAGGGTCGAGAAACTTCAAAGTCGTAGTAAAACCCGTCTTGGATGGGCGGGCCGATGCCCATCTTGGCCTCGGGGAATAGTTTAAGGACGGCATCGGCCATCACGTGGGCGGCCGAATGGCGCATGGCGTGGCGGTGGGCTTGGGCCTCATCTACGCCATCTATATCTAGGGAGCCGTGTTCTAACATTCTACCTACTCTGGGTCAATGGACTGGGATTTCAAGGCGGCTACTAAATCGGCCACGCAGGCACCATTATAGCTTACAGAGGACGTCAAACAGCAGGGGTTAAGGCCCTGATGTTGGCCGATCAGTATCGATCGGCGTGGGAGCCTTCCGCGTATCTAACCCGCCATATTAAGGAAGAGTTCCCGCCACTCCCTGGTCTTGATGGAACTCACGACGTGTTCCCTGATGTTTATCAGGTAGGTCCCGGTGACCAGCACCGTCAATAGAAGGCAGAGACTCGCCTGCTGAGCGCCCTGTCCTGTGACCCAGAGGAGCACGTTGAGCAGCGCAAACCCGAGCGCTGCACCAAGTACCACGTTACGCAGCAGCAGCATCACCAGGATACTCGGGCCAGCGGTGATGGCTGTGAGCCATGGGACGATAACCAAAGAAATGCCAAAGATCGCCGCTGCTCCCTTGCCGCCTCTGAAATTCAAGAACACGGGCCAGTTATGACCGGCAACAACCAAATGGGTGGTTAAGAACAATACCCAGTCCTCGGCGCCGACGAGCCGGGGCACTACCACGGCCAATACACCCTTGGCCATGTCCACCAGCAGAACGGCGATCCCAGCAGGGATACCTGCTTGGCGGTAGGTGTTCAAGGCACCCACATTGTGGCTGCCACCGTCGCGTACGTCCTGCCCCTTAACCCAGCGCACCAAGATGTAAGCAGTGGGAATTGACCCTAGGAAGTAAGCGCCCAGGGCCAGAGATATTACGGCGAAAAGTTCAGCGGTCATTTGGTAGGTTCTGCCTTAAGAAAGTTCTTAACCAGAATAACCCGTGCTGTGATACTAAAGCTAACGTAGTTTATGGATTCGTGCCGGAGTATCTGGATATCGTAGCGGTGATTTTTATGATGAAGTACACCTATGGTCTACTCATGGATATAATGACCGGCATCTAGATTGGCCAACGACGTGATAGTGGAGAACGCATGGCAACCCAACAAGACCTTGAAGCATTCTCAACCCAGGTGACCTGCCCAAGCGACTTTGATGATTTCTGGGCCGGAACACTGGAGCAGCTTTCTCGAATTTCTCTCAAGCCTGTGATCACTGCTGAACGGATTCGCAGCAACGAAGATGTTCACGTCTTCAACGTCACTTTCTTGAGCCTGGGCGGACTGGAGATATCGGCCTGGTATAGCCTGCCAGCCGAGGGGGACGGACCCTTTCCGGCTATCGTAAACTTTCCAGGGTATAAGTCAGAGCCGCCGGTGCGCCGTGACTGGGGCAAGAAAGGCGTGGCTGTGTTGTCGGTGGCCGTGCGGGGCAAACTCAAGAGCAGTTCTGAATTCAACCCTGGCTACCCTGGGTTGCTGACCTCAGGACTGGAAAGCAAAGAGACCTACGGGTACCGGGGAGTAATCTCCGATTGTGTACGTGCGGTCGATTTTCTTCATTCTCGGCCGGAGATAGACCCAGAGCGAATCTACGCCTGCGGCAGCAGCCAGGGCGGCGGACTGACCCTGATAACCACGGCACTGTGTCCTGAGATCAAAGCGGGTGTGGCCGGGTACCCTTTCTTGTGCTGCTATCCAGAAGCCATGACCATGTTCCGGTCCTACCCATACGATGAACTGGCCTGCTATGCGAGGGCCTACCCGGATGATGAAGAGCAGATGTTGGAGACACTACGCTACTTTGATGCGGTGAACTTCGCCCCCAGGATCAAGTGTCCCATGGTTGTTGGCATTGCTCTGGACGACGAAGTCTGTCCTCCGGAGACCAGCTATGCGGCTTACGATGCGCTGACCGCCCACAAAGAACTCTGGCTGTTCCCCAACTCCGGTCATGGCAACGCCCACGGCTACCCCGGGCAGGAGCGGGCCTGGATCGAAAATCAGATTGGACTTACGGCGGCCACACCATGATTGGATCAGCGGATCAGTTCTGGCGGCAGACCGAGGCGATATTGGCTGAACGACCGGCCGAAGTCCAAATTCATCGAGACCCTTTCTACTCCCAACCGGAATGGGACGTCTATCAGATGCGTTACCGGTCGGTCGGCGGCTACTGGCTCTTTGCCTGGCTGTCGGTCCCAAAAGGCGGTGGGACATTCCCTGCGATTGTTAGGATGCCCGACTATGGTAGCGTCCATGACATTGTCTATACTTCGTTGCGAGAGCGGGCGGTAGTGATGAACCCCACCTACCGAGGGCAGCGTCAGAGTGACCAGTCTTTCCATGCCGAGTACCCCGGTCTGCTGACGGAAGGGATAGAAGACCAAGACACCTACGTCATGCGCAAGGTGTTTGCCGACGCGCTCCGCGGTTACGACGCTCTTTTTGAGCAGAATGTGTGCCACGTTGGGAAGACGGCCCTGATAGGCGCTGGCCTGGGCGGGTCATTGGCCCTGGCCGTGGCTGCTAGACGCGAGTTGGTAGATGCCGTTGCTGCGGACACTCCCATGGCCCTAGGCAACGCCGTTTCCCTTGAATCTGGCCTGGCCTACCCGCTGGCAGAGCTGGATGATTACTTGCGCATGACCCCCGAATCACGCGATTCGGTTACAGAGAGCACGTCGGTGCTGGATCCCCTGCTCACGGCCAGTCAGATTGTCTCTCCGGTGCTACTCAGCGTGGGCGCCAACGATACCGGGTCGTGCCCGCTGGCCTATGGTGAGGAACTGGCCGGACTAATTCACTACTGTGATCTTCGGGTCTATCACGGGGCGTCTGAAGGCGGCGGCCATGAGCATGATCAGATACGACTATCCTGGCTGTCAGACAAACTGGGTCTCGGGTAGGGATTTCGGACCTAAACCAGCCCTGACGGCTAGGGGTTGAATCGGGACTGGCTGATATAATCAAGGGAGCTAGGAGGGTGGAATCACGCCTTCCATAGAGCTCGAGACGCCAATAAACTACCACTGGAGATAACAACGGCCATGGAGCAATTGAAACAACACCTATCGACCCTCAACGAGAAGATCGTTTCAGTGGTGGAGCGTCTTTGACCTGGCCAGTAAAGAAGACGCCATAAGCGTCATGGAGCGCGAGTCGGCCGAACCAGGCTACTGGGATGACCACCAATCCGCGCAGATGAAAATGCAGCAACTGACCCGCTTGAAGGACATCGTTAGTCTTTGGCGGGGAATGGAATCAGTCTCAAAAAACCTGGTTGAATTGACTGAGATGGCCCTGGCTGAGAACGACACCTCTTTGTTGGAACAGCTAGAAGCCGAGTCTCAAGAACTGAGTGATAAGCTGACCCGAGAAGAGGTTAGCCTGACCCTCTCCGGCCCCTACGACGATCGACCCGCGATCGTTTCCATCCATGCTGGCGCGGGCGGCACCGACGCCCAGGACTGGGCCGAGATGTTGCTCCAGATGTATTGCCAGTGGGCGGAGTCCGGGAAGCGCCCGCTGAATGTGATGGACCTATCCTATGGAGAGGAAGCCGGGCTGCGGGGCGCTACCCTGGAGATTGGCGGTCCTCACGCGTTTGGCTATTTGTTGGCCGAGCAGGGCGTACACCGTCTGGTGCGACTATCTCCCTATGACCCCAACAACCTACGGCAGACCTCGTTTGCCCAGGTGGAGATCCTTCCTACCTCTGAGGACGATCCGGAGATTGAAGTCCGTTCTGAAGACATCAAGATGGACACCTTCCGGTCCAGTGGGCCAGGGGGGCAGAACGTCCAGAAGGTTGCTTCCGCTGTCCGTTTGACCCACCTTCCCTCGGGCATCGTGGTCTCCTGTCAGAACGAGCGCTCTCAACACCAGAACCGTGAGTTCGCCATCCGTATCCTCAAGGCGAAACTGCTGGCACGTCAGGAAGAGGAGCGGGCCAGAGAGGTGGCGAGCCTCCGCGGTCAACGCTCAGCCAACGAATGGGGCAACCAGATTCGCAGCTATGTCCTCCACCCTTATAAGTCGGTGAAAGACCATCGTACCAACTTGCAAAGCACCAACCCAGATGCGGTGCTGCGTGGAGATATAGACAAATTCATCGAAGCCTACCTGATGTCCAAAGTAGGAGAGTAGCCCCTCACTTAATCACTGCTCATCCTAAGCTTGTCGAAGGCCATCGCGGTCAAGCCAGTTGGTATGGGGTCAACGTACTGATTCTCTGGTAATAAAAAGCCCGCCTGAAAGACGGGCTTTTTATTTGTCTATGTTTGTGGAGTTAGCAGTTGCCTAGGATGTGGCCCATCCTGGCTTTTTTGGTCTTCATGTATGTGCGGTTTTCATCGGTCACTTCCGCTTCCACCGGGATGCGGTCGACGATCTCCAGGTCGAACCCGGATAGCCCAACCACCTTCTTAGGGTTGTTGGTCAACAGGTTCAGCTTTTGGGCGCCTAGGTCTCGCAGAATCTGAGCCCCTACGCCGTAGTGCCTGAGGTCAGGCTCAAAACCCAGGGTCTCGTTGGCTTCGATTGTGTCCAGTCCTTGGTCTTGCAGGGAGTAGGCCTTAATTTTGTTGTGCAAGCCAATGCCCCGGCCTTCCTGTCGCATATACAGGAATATGCCGTTGCCTTCTTCGGCCAACTGCTTGAGGGCCAGGTCAATCTGTTCTCCGCAGTCGCAACGCATACTGCCAAAGACGTCACCCGTTAAGCATTCACTGTGGATGCGTACCAAGACGGGTTCATCGGCTGTCCACTCGCCAATGGTCAGAGCGATGTGCTCGCCGGTGTCGACGTGGCTCTTGTAGGCGATGGCCGTGAACTTCCCGTAGCGGGTGGGAAGGCGGGCCTCGGCCACGCGTTCGATCAACCGCTCTGTCCTGCGGCGCTGGGCGATTATCTGGGCGATGCTGAGAATCTTGAGTCCGTGTTCTTGAGCAAATTCTTCAAGTTGGGGTAGACGCTGCATGGAGCCGTCTTCAGCCAAGACCTCGCAGATAACACCTGCGGGGTACATTCCCACCATCTCGCAGAGGTCTACTGCGGCTTCTGTGTGACCAGCCCGAGCCAGGACTCCGCCGGGATGGTAGCGCAGCGGGAAGATGTGGCCAGGACGGGTGAATTCATCGGGTTTGGCTGCTGAGTCCAGCATAGCCAGGATGGTTGCGGCACGGTCACCTGCGGAGATACCGGTGGTGGTGTCCACGTTGTAGTCAATGGAAACTGTAAATGCGGTCTGGTTCTTATCTGAGCCGTTTTCAACGACCATCAGCGGGATCTGAAGCTCGTCCAGGCGCTCGCCGATAACCGGCATACAAAGGAGGCCACGGGCGTGGGTGACACAGAAATTGACAGCCTCAGGAGTCACCATCTCTGCAGGCATTACCAGGTCGCCTTCGTTTTCGCGGTTCTCATCGTCAACTACGATGAGGAACCTACCCGCTCTTAACTCTTCGAGTCCTTCTTCAAGACTGCACAGAGGCATAATTCTGTCCTCAAGACTTTTTTGTGTTGCTTCCGGAATTCCGGTCCAAAAGACTCTCTACGTACTTGGCTAGGATGTCGGCCTCCAGGTTCACTTGGTCACCAACTGATACTGCAGCCAAATTAGTATTCTTCATCGTGTATGGTATCACAGCTAGGGTGAACGACGAGGCTCCTCTTTTTACCACGGTCAAACTGATACCGTCAACAGCTACGAAACCTTTCTCAACTATGTACGGATTTAGCCGTTTTGGCACTCTAATTTGAAAGACTATGGAGTCACCATCTACCTTACTCGACATAACCTTGCCGGTTCCGTCTACGTGACCCTGGACTATATGACCGCCCATTCTATCGCTGGCCAGGAGCGCCCTTTCCAGGTTCACAATGTGGCCCTCAGAAAGTTGGCCCAGCGACGTGCGCCTCATAGTCTCGGGAGAGAGGTCTACTGAGAACTCGGTACGACTGAACTCCACGGCTGTAAGGCAGGTGCCGTTGACGGCGATGCTGTCTCCCAGCTTGAGGTCTTCAGTGACCTTGGTGCACTTGACGGTCATGGCGTTATCAGTGACCTTTGCGACGACGCCGACTTCTTCTACTATTCCCGTAAACACTCTAAATATCCCGTTCGTCTATTCAGTATCCGGACCGTCCAGGTCGGCATGAGCTGCCTCGATGGACTTTTTCCTTGGATAACCTATTATGAGCCAATCCAGCCCAATTTGCTCGGTCCGAGTTTCGGCCAAGTGCCAGGCGTTGGCCATGACACTTACTCCGGATCCCTCCACAGGCGACAAAGATGTTTCGCCTCCTATGATCATTGGGGCGACGAAGGCGTAGACCTTGTCCACCAAACCGGCGTCAAAGAAGGCCCCGTGTATCGAGCCGCCGCCTTCAACCATCAGGTTGACCACTCCCCTGGAGCCCAGGTGGTCGAGCAAGGCCCAGAGATCGACACGGCGGTCGTCCCCTGATGGCAGCACCACGACCTCTGCACCAGCCTGCTCCAATGCTTCCACCCGAGCGTCCGGAGCTGCTTCGGTCGTGGCAATGAGGGTGGAGCCGGGTTGGCTGAACATAGCCGCACCAACGGGAGTGTGGCAGACACTATCCAACACCACTCGTAGCGGCTGCCGTTCCGTGGGGTTGCCATCGTCGTCCCTTGAAGTCAGATAGGGATCGTCGGTCAGCGCGGTGTTCACACCGACCAGGATGGCGTCGCAGGTCCGACGCATCTGCTGGACAAACCCTCGGGATTCCGGTCCCGTAACCCATTTGGAGTCGCCGGTGTGGGTGGCGATCTTGCCGTCCAGGGTCATGGCATATTTGACGGTGACGAAGGGGGTGGCGGTGGAGATGTGCTTGGCAAAGGACTCGTACAACTCTTTGGCGTTATGGGTCTCTTCTAACACCACTCGGATACCGGCGGCTTCCAGTTCTTTCTGCCCGTTACCCGAGACATCAGGGTTGGGATCTATGACTGCGAAATGAACTTCAGCTACCTCTGCGGCGATGATTGCCTGGGTGCAAGGCGGGGTGCGACCCCAGGTGCAACAGGGCTCCAAGGTGACATAGAAGGTTGCACCACGGGCGTTTTCCGACGCTTGTTTGAGGGCAACGATCTCAGCGTGGTCTTGACCCGGTGGCCGGGTGGCTCCTTCTCCGATGACAGAGCCGTCTTTCACTAGAACAGCGCCCACCGCCGGGTTGGGACTGGTGGACCCGGCAACGGCTTGGGCCAACTGAACGGCCCTTTCCATGTAACTTGCCTTCGGGTGACTCATCGCCTGGGTTAAGAATTGCCGTTGGCGAAGTCTTGGCTAAAGCGGCTGGCTGTGGGCACGGTCTGACCCTGATACTTGCTGCCTAGGGACTCGGAGCCGTAGAGGCGGTCGGCCGACGTGGAGAGCTGTAGGTATGAGATCTGACCGATCTTCATTCCCCGGTAGAGGGTGATGGGCAGGCGGGCCAGGTTGCTCAATTCCAAGGTCAGGTGTCCTTTCCAGCCTGGGTCTACGAACCCGGCAGTCGAGTGAATCACTAGGCCGATGCGGCCCAGGCTGCTCTTGCCCTCAAGTCTGGCCACCAGGTCGTCGGGCAGTTCGATGTTCTCCAAGGTGCTGCCCAGGACGAACTCTCCTGGGTGGAGGATGAACGGCTGATCTTCTTGAATCTTGACCATCTGGGTCAGGTCTTCAAGACCCTCTTTGACGTCAATGTAGGGACGGCGGGAGTTGGCGAATACCAGGATGCTCCCCTCTAGGTGGAGGTCCACGCTGGCCGGTTGGATGTCTTCCGGGTCCAACGGGGAGATTACGATGCGCCCTTTGGCCAGTTCTTCTTTGATGCTACGGTCGCTTAAGACCATGATGCTCCGGTGGGATAGTCAAGTTTTGAATTGGGGCCGATGCCTGATCGATCAAGGCCGCCGGACAGCAGGATTCTAACAACCATGGAATCGCCAAGCAAGTCAGAACACCTCTTTCTGGCGACCAGATAATTGACATAAAAAGGGCGGGGTCATTAACGATCCGCCATTTTTGCTTGGCCGTTGTTACCTATCTTTGGTATTAAGGGGCGATGCCGAATACGGCCTGCACGTTTACGTTGACGTCCAGCTCTCCGGCCCGTATGCTGCCCGATGCTCCAGAGTCGAAACCGAAGACGGTTGCGGACCCGATCCTGGCGAAGGATTGGGGTGAACCACCGCCGGTCTCGGTCAGATAAACCAGTTTCCCCAGCTCTACTCCGGCCAGTTCAGCCATGGCGACGGCCTTGGTCAGCAGGTCGGCGATCGCCTCTCCCCTGGCCGCGTTTTGAAGGAGTTTGGTGTCCTCGATGGCGAAACTAACACTGTTGACCTTGTTCAGGTCTCCGACGGCTTCGGTGGTGCCGTCTATGACGTTGCCCATGTTGTCCAGGTCACGCACCTTGATGGTTAAGGCGTTGGTCGCCTCGTAGCCGATCAGCACCCGTTCAAATTCCACCCGACACTCGCTTCCCTGCTTTTCCTGCATGACCACAATATCGGCCACATCGGGAGAGTCTGGTACTGGCATGCCCATGGAAGTGCCGCTGGTGGCTGGCTCAACTTCCTTGGAGGGCTCGGAACATCTGGTAACCTCCTGGGTGTAGTAACGGGGGCTGATGCTGAATTGGCTGGTTTGCATGTCGCGGTCTTCTATGCTGTTGCTCTTCAGAACCGCGATGGTCTGGTCAATGGCAACTGCGGCAATCTGCCGGGCCTCTGTTGCCGAGTCAGCCAGGGCTTCCACACCCAGATTGATGATTCCAAGGTCTGGGTCTCCCGTGGCTTTGCCGGTGCCGTTAACCCATATTCCAGTGGTGGCTCCGGGACCTGACCTGAGCAATTGGGCGGCGGCTTCAGAACCGCCAGC
>CAYVIG010000070.1:0-10953 GCA_964451445.1 uncultured Dehalococcoidia bacterium | reverse complement strand
CGAATCCGACTATCTCTATGATCCGTGTTTTTGCCGTTGGTGGTGGGTGCGAAGTGGCGTTGGCCACAGACATACGTATAGCAAGTGACGACAGCCGCATGGGAATCCCAGTGGGCAAGCTGGGCATCAGCATCGGCCACCGAGAGATGCGCGGTCTGGTCAACCTGGTGGGCAAGGGTAACGCCATGTATATCCTGTTGTCGGCCCGCCTGCTAACCGCAGATGAGTCACTGCGGGTTGGCCTGGTGAACCAGGTGGTGAAGACCTCCGAGCTCCACGATTACACCTATAAACTGGCCGCGGATATCGCGTTATTGGCGCCCCTTTCCCACGCGGTGAATAAGCTGACCATGCAGCAGGTCCAAAACAAGCCTTCCCTGGAGAACCTCACTAAGGAAGAAGAGAACCTACCCCTGACCCAGTTCGACACCAAAGATTATCTGGAAGGCTACAAAGCATTCCTGGAAAAGCGCCGGCCTGACTTTGTCGGCGAATAATCTCAGGCATTAATTCCTTCAGACCCGATTACGACGTTGATCAGAGAATCTTTTGACAGCACGTCCAGCTAAAATCAGAGCCGACCGGCTGCTCTTCGAGAGAGGCTTGGCGGAATCCCGGGAACGAGCCCAGGCCCTGATAATGGAAGGTGTGGTCTACACGCCCACCGGCCGTGTCTTGAAGGCCGGTTCCACCCTTCCTGAAGACGTGGAACTTGAGGTGAAGGGGAAACTTCCCTTTGTCAGCCGCGGCGGACTGAAATTAGCCCATGCTCTGAATGAGTTTCAAGTTGATGTCGCCGGGTGGACCGTGTTGGATATCGGCGCTTCCACTGGCGGGTTCACTGATTGTGTCCTCCAGCGCGGCGCAAATAAGGTCTACGCTGTGGACGTGGGGCACGGACAGTTGAATTACGGGCTACGCCAGGACGATAGGGTCATTGTCATGGAGAAGACCAACGCCCGGCACCCATTTGAACTCTCAGAGCTGGTTGACTTGATAGTTATGGACGTGTCGTTCATATCAATCAGCATGGTCATCCCTGATGCTATGGGTCACCTATAGACGGGCCACTACATAGTCTCTCTGGTGAAGCCCCAGTTTGAGGCACAGAAAAACCAGGTTGGTCGGGGCGGTGTGGTCAGAGATACCAAGGTACACGCCGATGTTTTGGGTAAGACGGTCAACTGGGCCGTGGGGCAAGGAATCCGAGTTAGAAACATCTGCCGCTCTCCCATCAAGGGCGACGCTGGCAACCAAGAATTTTTCATCCTGTTGCAAAAACCATGAAATCAGGCAACTAATTTAAGGGGGAATCTCAAATGGAAGTCGAAAAGATTGCAGAAATACTGACTGAACGAGGTAAGACCGTTTCAGTGGCGGAGGCCGATACCGCCGGCTTGATCGGTTACATGCTGGGAGCCATCCCCGGGAGTTCTAAGTATTTCCCTGGCGGCGTAATTGCCTATACTGGCGGGCTCAAGGAGAAGGTCCTAGGCGTCGCCGATGATGTATCCCCCACCCACGGTACGGTGAGCAGCCAGATGGCAATCGGGATGGCCCGAGGCGCGTTGGAACTGTGTGGCACCGACTATGCAGTTTCCACCACTGGAGTGACAGGACCGGCCGCCGGACGAGCAGGCCTACCCATAGGCACGTTCTGGATTGGCCTAGCCGTAAAAGACGGTGAAGACAAAGCTATTGAAGTCCTGTTGCCAGGAGACCGTGACGCCTGCAAACAGGGAGCCGCCAAAGCCGCACTTGACTTGCTGGGTGAAGAACTCAGTTCCTAGTCAGGAATCAGCGTCTGCTCAGTTTCGGAATTGGTCTTGATGATATCCCAGTCATAGCCCATGGGAATCATCTTGACCTTTCGCCAGGTCTCAGACTGGTCTGCGTAATGTTCGCTGCCTGGATGGCCGGAGCTCCCCAGCGGCACGACCCAGAGGGAGTCTTCCCAGTTGGAGGGGTCGTAGGCGTAACGGGCCACCGATAGGCTCGTTACCGTATTCGGTGTCGCTGGCGAGTAACCACCCTGGAGTGGCGTGTCGCCATCCCCACTGGTGGGTATGGCCGGCGGGTTAAGCAGCTCTGCCAGCTCTGGATACGCCGCTGATAGGTTGTGCTTGGGCTTGGCCTGATGCACCTTACCCCACTGCCACTGGTCAATGTCGTCTCCCAGTCGCTCGGTCAACGTCAACACTGCTTTGGACAATGCCCTGGCCACTGCGGTAGGCCAGGTGTCGCCGGCGGGAAGTAGCGAAGTGTCATTTTGCTCGATCATGGCCACCAATCTGGCCTTGAGGCGATTCGAGAACGACCCGAGCCCCCGGTCTGCCGGGTGCCACGCCTCATAGGCCAGCTTCTCCGTTAGGTTGGTCTCCAAGACCTCTTTCAACAGGGCGTCGCGCGTGGCACTGTAGATGGTTGGAGCTACGTTATCGGCGTCCATCTGACAATCCCAACTTAGAAGCCGGTCTTTAGCTGCGCGGCTCACGGCATCGAGTGCTTCCATCTGATTGATCACACGCTGATAGGCCAATGCGGGGATGGACACCCTCTGGGCGTGTACCAGGGCCATATCCGCTGCCGTTGGGCGGGTCAGTGACTTCAACCCCGCAGTAACTCTTTTCACCCTGAATTCGGGCGTGAAATCGATGGCGATGTAATGGGGATAATCATCGCCCACCGGACGGTTGTTGGCGGTGGCGATGTAGCCTTCCGGCGGGTTGATCGAGACCGGCAGCTCCTCGAAGGGAATATCTCCCTCCCATTCGTGCTCCCCGGTCCAACCTGGCACCGGCAACCAGCCGTTCACCCTAGACCTTATTGGAATCCGACCACGGCAGAGATAGCCCATATCGCCATGGGTGTCGGCAAATAGCAGGTTGTTGCACGGGTCCACCCAGCCTTCCATTGTGGCCACGAACTCGCGGCTATTATCAGCCCGCAGCATCTTCCAGAGGATATCCGGCCAGGTGGATGCTTTCTCGGTAGCGGTGTATTTGAAAGCCAGTCCTGACCCTTCTGCAGGATCACCGGCAATGATCGGCCCGTGCTGGGTCACCGTCACCGTGGTTTGGACATCAGCTCCGTCTTTGACCTTGATAGTTTCCTGGAAGGTCTCGGCGTCCAGCCACCGATCTTTGAACAGATACTTGCCTGTCTCATTCTCTTTGAACCGCTCTATATACAGGTCCTGGTAGTCGGCGGCGGTGTGGGTGACGCTCCAGGAGACTCGACCGTTGTGGCCAAAGTGAGGGAAGGCCGGGACGCCGGGGAAAGATAACCCCACAACGTCGAACTCGGGGCAAGCCACCTGGTTTTGATAGTAGGCGTTGGGCGTGTCCAACGCCCTATGTGAGTCTCCGGCCAGTATCGGCTTGCCAGTGGCCGTCTCTGCGCCGCAGAGAACCCAGCTGTTGCTGCCTGAGTCCATCTCATTCAGGTAGTTCAGTGCGGCTGCGCCCTCAGCGAGTTCTTTGAGTCCCTCATCCAACGGGCCCGGAGAAGTTGACCCGGGAGGTAGGATCATTAGGAATCCTGGCTCAACACCCGGAAAAAGCTTGCCGGCAGTCTCGGCCCCCATCTCCCGGACCATACGGGCCCGCCAGACCTTGGATTCAAATACCCCCATTGAGATGTGGCGGACCTTATAGGCGATCAGTCCGTCCCAGGGCTCCCACGGCTCTGGTGTCAGCCCGGTGATCCGGTACTCTACGGGCAAGGCGTCACCGCTGTTGATGAAGGCATTCACCCCGGCGGCGTAGGCGTCGAACATGGACTTGGTGTGGGAGTCCATGCCCTGATAGTCTGCCTTGGCGGCGGCTTTTAGCCGGAATCGCCTCATCATGGTGTCTTGGGCTACCGCCTGTTGTCCAACGGCCTCGGCCCAGCGTCCGGAACCGCGGAGACGGTCATATTCCATGTGCCACAGCCGGTCCTGGGCCGTTGCGAACCCCTGGGCAAAGTAGGCGTCCATCTCCGAGCCTGCCTTGATCCTGGGAATGCCGTACTCGTCCCGATAGATCTTGACCTGTCCGTCCAATCCCTTCAGCGACACATCGCCGCTCAAGTTGGGGATGGCCGATTTCAAATCTTGATCGGTAATCATTGCAGAGATCATATTTCCCTTCATGGTTATGAAAGTGGGTGGTTGAATCCCTAGGATATTAACATAAGCCAGCCTGGGGATTGACGACTCCCAGGCTCAGGTCTACCATCCCTGCACCTAAAGTCTCAGCATTTATCTACGGGGAAGAACAGGCCGATGCAGATTAGCAAGAATATCTACGCAACCCACATTGAAGAGGACTCCAGCACCTTTGGGGCCATGCACCCTGGCGGCACCCACATCTATTTTGTAGGGGATCCCAATGACCACATGGTGATGGTGGACTCGGGTGAGCCTTACCGCGCCTGGACCAAGCAGATTCAGGATTTCTACTCCGAGCTTGGCAAACCTCGTATTTCCTCGATAGTGGTCACCCATGGCCATGGCGATCACATCGGAGGATTGGACAGACTTCAAGAGCAGTTTGGATGCCCGGTTCGCTGCCATCCCAAGCTTGAGCCACTGCTCACCCACAAACTGGGTGAGGGCACGGTGGAAAAACTCAAGTCCCGGGAGTCGGTTATCGCCGGCGGCGGGGTCAAGCTGAGGGCCCACTTCACCCCTGGCCACGAGGCAGACCACATCTCCTACTACATCCCCAGAGACAAGGTGATCTTTAGCGGAGATACCATACTGGGGAACTCTTCCTCCAGCGTGCGCAACCTGAAGCAGTATATGGAATCTCTGGAAACCCTGGCCGGACTGAAGCCAAATTTGATCTGCCCTGGCCATGGTCAGATCATCAAAAATGGCACCGCCAGAGTTGAGGGTTACATCCGCCACCGCACCGAGCGGGAAAACCAGGTTCTGTCGGCTTTAGAGTCTGGAGTAGATTCAGTGGACGAGATCGTAACTGCGGTCTACTCGCGCAACCTGCGCCGTAATTTGCGCACCGCTGCCGGGCGGAACGTCCGCACCCTCCTGGATAAATTGACTGAAGAAGGCCGGGTCGAAAGATCAGAGGCCACCTTCAAATTGGTCAAAGGTTGAATCGAATGCAGTTTAGACAGATCAATCTGGGAGTCGGGGGACCCAGCGCCGGAATCGGTTGCGGTGGGCTGTTATTCCTGCTCGGCCTGATACTGGTCTCGCCGGTGGGGCAGTGGCTGATCACAGGTATCGGTTGGCTATTCGTTCTGATCGGCTTGTTTAGCATCGCCACCGGAATTTACTTTTGGATCAAGGGCAATAGTGACAGTGACGGCCCCGTCTAAACGTCTCAATAAGCAAAACAAAAAGGCCGACGCATCATGCGTCGGCCTTTTTAATTCTTGTGTGGAGCAGGGTTAGTCGCTGCGTTCCAGCAGTTCAATACGAACATCCCCTGGGGCACGGACAAAGGCGATGCGTAGTCCGGGGCGGAGGTCCTTGGGTTCCATGGAGAACTCGGCACCCTTGGCCTTCAGGTCTGCGGCTGCGGCATCAAGATTCTCAACTCGTAGTCCAAAGTGGTCTAGGCCCACATACGGGTCTTGGGGGCCATCGGGCGTAGTGTCCTCTGCTTGGGCGATGAATACCACCAGGCCGTTGATGTCGATATCGACCCGGCCCTGACCGTCGGACTGGATACTCTCTTTGATATCAGCGCCAAACATCTGGTTGAAGTACTTGGCCGTCTCCAACGGTTGGCGGCTGCGCAAGTGTATGTGGTCGTAGCTGTAGGTAACCATTGTTGTTCACTTCCTAATCTGATTGATGGTTTGTGCGGATGGCACAGCTATCTGGCGATACCGTAGGCCACCTCCTGGGTCTCCTTGTCATCAACGCTGCTCATGTGTTGGCCTAGGGCCATTACCAGGCCACCCATGGCAGTGTCAGACCAGAACCAATCGTGGATGTCCCGGTCCGCGCCATCGGGTCGTTGGGCCATGCGTGCCTCGTAATAAAAGGCCTTCAGGTCGTTCACGCAGTGGCGGAGGAACTGGGGGACGTTTATGTCCTCGGGCCTTTCTTTCATATCCGTCTCTTCGCCGCTGATGTATCCCTCGATGAACCGGATAACTCCACGGAAGCGACGTTGCGGTATGGAGCTTGCGCCCACTGCTGTGCGTCCGTTGCGGGAGTTCACCCACTGCTCGTAGTAGGCCCGGAGCGATGTGAGTTCGTCGGCGGCGTTTAGTCCTTTCGCCTCGGACTCGTTGGTGGTCTCTGAGCCCTGAATCAGGAGGTCAGGGATCATGTCGTCCGGAAGTTGTTCCAACACCGGCCCATTGTCGCGGTCCAGTAGGTCGAACGTCGCTTGGAGAACACGGTGTTGGTAATCGGGGTTGTCCGCTTCACCGAGAGCGTTTCCGAAGAAGAAGGGGACGGCCAGCATCCGCGGTGGCTTCACCCTTTGTGCATGTTCCTCGATCAGGACTATTCCAGTGGTGGTCATGCCTGCCTCTTCGATGATGCGCGCAATCACGCTTACAGCGTGGGAGCAGGCCGGTCAAGTCGGGGTGAGGAGCACAACCTCCACGCCCTCGTCTTTGAGTCGTCGTGCAACCTCAGGGCCGGAGTCCTCGACGATGCCAGTCACATCTCTGAGGGCACCCATGAATGAGTAATAATTGTCCGAGAGCGAGCCGATCTTCCCTTGCTCTACCAGCTCGGGTAGACGGTCGATGGGAAGGGTGACGTTGATGTCACGGTAGATGCCGGTGTGATCGAACCCCAGGCTGGTATGGGTCTGGATGATGTCGGCGGCGCTGGCGCGTCGGGATATGGTCCGGAAAGATGTGTCACCTCCATCATGGGAAGACCGGAAAGGCCTGTCGCCCCGCACGTGGAGCCCCGCCGTGGTCACCAGGCCCAACTTGCTTTCGGATAGGGGCTTGGCCATGGGTGTCCAGGGTGTGTCGTCGTGCTCGACGCACGGCCACATCAACATGCTCTTTCGCTGAATCTCACTCAGGGCTGATAGCTTTGGCATGAGATCTCCATACGATGCTGAAATAACGGGCTTGGAATGTCCATAAAAATATTCCCTGGCCAAAGGTATGTCAAGAAGGGTCTAGTCACGCTGGTGCCCGGCTCCCGAGGTGTATCAAGGCAGGTTATTGATGTATTCACTGCGTTTTCCCAGAACGCCGGTTATAATGAACCTCAGAAATCTCAAGGGCTGGCCCACGTATGGGCTCCGGTCGCCAGATACTCAGGTATTATCAGATGGTCCCAACAGTTGTAATAGCGGGAGTGCGTAGCGGCGTGGGTAAGACCACAATCGCCACTGGCATCATGGGCGCCCTGACCCGCCGTGGCCACAAGGTCCAGCCCTTCAAGGCCGGGCCGGATTACATCGACCCCTCCTATCACAAGCTGGCCTGCGGCGTGCCTAGCCGCAACCTAGACACCTGGCTCTGTGACCATCCCACTGTTTTGGAACTTTTCCAGCGGGCCAGCGCCGGTCGTGACGTTTCAGTGGTTGAAGGCGTGATGGGCGTTTTTGACGGCCGCTCCAGCCTCACTGAAGAAGGCTCCAGCGCCCAGTTGGCCAAGCTCCTGGGAGCGCCGGTCATTCTAATTGCTGACGCCTCCAAAGTCGCCCGTAGCGTGGCGGCTGAGGTCCTGGGTTTTCAGACTTTCGACCCAGACCTGAACGTGGCCGGAGTGATCCTGAACGGCGTGGCCAGCGAACGGCACCTGGAATTTTGCAAACCACAGGTGGAAGCCACAACCGGCCTACCGGTTTTGGGCTACTTGCCTCGGAAAGAGGAATTCATCCAGCCGGAGCGGCACCTGGGACTGATACCAACCGTGGAAGGCACGGTGGCCAACCAGTGGTACGACAGCATCATTCTCCAGATCGAAGAGACCATGGATGTTCCGGCGATTCTGAAGCTGGCCCAAACGGCCAAGACACCATCGGCGGCTCCAATCGTCTATCCGGAAAATCCGATACCGACTCATGCGACCATCGCGGTGGCCCAGGACATGGCTTTCAATTTTTATTACCAGGACTCCCTGGATCTGCTCACCGCCTGGGGAGCAGAACTTGCTCCCTTCAGTCCTCTCGAAGACGAAAAACTGCCAGCAGGAGCCAGTGGTATATATCTCGGTGGCGGGTTCCCTGAACTCTTCGCCGACCAGCTTTCAGGCAACAAGCCGATGCATGAGGCGATACGCCAGGCAGTTGGCCAAGGTGTGCCGGTCTATGCCGAATGCGGCGGCCTGATGTACTTGGGCAAAAGTCTGTCGGACCTGGAAGGCGTGATCCATCCGATGATCGGGGTCATTCCAGCCGAGTCAGCCATGTCTCAGAGTCGGTTGACCTTGGGGTACCGCGAAGTTGAGTCATGCTCCGATAGTCCGGTTCTGCCCAAGGGTGGGCGGGTACGGGGCCACGAATTCCATTGGTCGACGCTGGCCAGACAGCCCGAAACCCAAGAATCAGTATATAAAGTCGTGGACCAAGATAACCGGCTCGACGGCTTCCGCACAGGCAACGCCTGGGCTTCGTACGTCCACATCCACCTGGGCAGCCGCCCTGGCTTGGCAGCCAGGTTCGTCGAGACCTGCGCCGCGGCCAAAGTCTAAATCAACCGGATGGGCCGGTTTCAGGATAGTTAACGGAATAACAATGAGTACAGAAACCCCAGAGAATCAAAACACAGACCCCAAAGACCAGGCAGAGCCGGGGCCTCAGTCGGTCACCGGCCCCAGGATCGACAAGGGTCTGGTGATCGTCAATACCGGCAAGGGCAAGGGCAAGACCACTGCCGCCATTGGCGTCTTGGTTCGGGCCTGGGGACGGGGCATGAATGTGATCATGTTCCAGTTCATCAAGCATTCCACTGCCAACTTTGGAGAGCAGCGAGCCGCGCAGAAGATGAGTATAGAAGTTAGGTCCATGGGCGATGGGTTCACTTGGCGCTCCAAAGACCTTGACCAGTCGGCAGACCTGGCCCGTGCTCAATGGGAAGATTGTAAAGAGGCAATCTCGTCGGGCAAATATGACGTGATCGTTCTAGATGAGTTCACTTACCCCATGCACTACGGTTGGATCGAGATATCAGAGGTGGTTGAGGTATTGAAGGCCCGGCCGGAGATGCTGCACGTGATCATCACCGGTCGCAACGCTCCGGAAGAACTCATGGAATACGCCGACCTTGTTACTGAAATGAATGTGGTGAAGCATCCCTATCAACAAGGGATCAAAGCTCAACCCGGAATAGAATTCTAATCAACCAAATCCTTCTTAACCAAGGATCAGATGAGGCTAAATGGCAATCTCAGACCTGATTGACCAAACCATCAACGCGATAACTCCCTTGGACGAGGCCGCAATGGCTGAGGCCAGTGCCAGGCAGGACCAACTGACCAAACCCCTGGGCAGTCTGGGACGCCTGGAAGAATTGTCCATACGACTGGCCGGTATCTTCGGCCAAGGAACACCCAAGATCGGCAAGAAGGCCGTTATCCTGGCCGCCGGTGACCACGGAGTGGTTGCCGAGGGCATCAGCGCCTACCCGCAAGACGTCACGTCAGCCATGGTGATGAACTTCCTAGGCGGCGGCGCGGCGGTCAACGTGCTGGCCGGCCATGCCGGTGCCGAGATCGTGGTCATCGATGCCGGTGTCGCTGCGGATCTACCGGAACACCCCCAACTACGTTCCGCCAAGGCAGGCAAAGGAACCGACAACATAGCTGTCGGCCCGGCCATGACCCGGGAACAGGCCATCCAATGCCTCGAGATTGGAATCGAAACTGCCCGTGAACAGATTGCCGCAGGAGCCGACCTGCTGGCCTGCGGGGATATGGGCATCGGAAACACCACCCCATCAAGCGCAATAACTTCAGTTGTCACCGGAGCATCCACCGACATCACTACCGGTCGCGGCACCGGACTAGACGACGCTGGATTGGCCCATAAAGCAACGGTCGTGAAGAAGGCCATCGATGTGAACGAGCCCGACCCAAATGACGGTCTGGATATCTTGATGAAGGTCGGCGGATTTGAGATCGGCGTGTTGGCCGGGGTTTACCTTGGCGCTGCCGCTGGCAACCGGCCTGTGGTCGTCGACGGGTTCATCTCCGGAGCCGCAGCCCTGATCGCTCATGCCATCGCCCCCGATGCCGCCCATAGTTTCGTGGCGTCCCATCAGTCTGTGGAACCGGGTCACCGAATCTCCCTGAGTCACATGGGCTTGGAACCCCTGTTGGATCTGGGAATGCGCTTGGGTGAGGGTTCTGGAGCGGCGTTGGCCATGCACATAGTCGAGGCGTCGGCCAAGTGCCTTTCCGACATGACGACCTTTGCAGAGGCCGGCGTCTCGGAGAAGATAGAAGATGACGAGGTCGCCTCCTGATCTCGTTCTGGCTGACACCACTCCGGTTGGCAGTGACCTTTCTCTCAATCTTCCCACTCGCACGCAATCTGGAATGGCTGCCTGAGGATATCAACAACTCTAGGGCCTTCTACCCAGCCGTAGGACTGCTCATGGGTCTGTTGTTGGTAGGGATTGAAGAAGGCTCCAGCCAACTGTTTTCGGCTCCGCTCACCGCCGCATTCTTGGTCGCCGCCCTGGTGATAATCACCAGGGCCCTCCACCTGGACGGCCTGATGGACATCTGCGACGGCGTGTTCGGTGGGTTCACCCCCGAACGTCGCCTGGAGATCATGAAAGACTCCAGGGTGGGGGCGTTTGGCGTAGCGGGCGGAGTCACGGTGCTGCTGCTAAAATACGCGGCGCTGGTGAGCCTCCTGACCATCTTAGAGCCTGGCAAGGAATGGGCTTTGCTGCTCTTCCCGGCCATCTCCCGCTGGACAATGGTGGTCTTGCTGGGTGCTTTCCCCTACGTGCGTTCCCAGGGATTGGGTTCACCATTTCACGGCAGTGGCATCAAGGTCTCCACCTCGG
>CAYVIG010000069.1:0-11011 GCA_964451445.1 uncultured Dehalococcoidia bacterium | reverse complement strand
CTGCGGCTGTGGCCGAACGGTGCAAGAAGATCAAGATCGCCGTGCTGGGGCATCTGTTACCGCTGAACAACCCTGTGCGAGTTGCCGAAGAACTGGCACTGCTGGACAACCTGAGCGACGGTCGTCTCGTCGCTGGATTCCTCCGCGGCACACCCAACGAAGACCAGGTTTACAGTGTTAACCCGGCAGAGGGACGCGGCCGGTTGCTGGAAAGCATGGACTTGATCCTGAAGGCGTTGACCGAGCCGCAACCCTTCTCCTGGGAAGGACGGTACTACCAGTACCGAACTGTGGCTGTCTGGCCCAGGCCGGTGCAGGCTCCATTCCCACCAGTGATAGTCGGTACCAGAAGCGACGACACCATCCGTTACGCCGCCGAGAACCAGCTAGGCCTGGGTGTGTCATTCCTATCAGTGGATGAGGTAGGGGTAATCGCCGATAAGTACCGAAAATGGTGCGAAGAAGCAGGTTGGACGCCAGGCCCGGACGACATCGTATATCGGGGCAGCATCTATGTGGCCGAGACCGATGAATTGGCTACCAAATGGTTCGAAGGACTGATGAAATCCAAACCCGGACCGAACATCCCCTTGCGGCGTACTGTGGCGGAAGCGATCCAGTCGGCCCGGACCGGTGGACCGTTCGATCTGAGAGGCTTGGTGGCGGGCAGCCCGGAGGGGGACGTGGTCGGTAACGCCTTGGGGATCAACTTCTTGGGAGGGCCCGACACGGTAGTTAAGCAGATGAAAGAGTTCCACGACCGCTGTGGCGTGGGCGTGATTGATATGCCATTCCAGCAGAACAAAGTGGACCATAAGGCCGTGTTGGAGGAGCTTGAGTTGTTCGGAAAACACGTCATCCCCCAACTCAGAGAGATTTAAAAATGGAGTTCAAACAAGGACGGGTGGAAGCAGGTGTGTTTTCCGTTCGATACTGGCAGGCAGGACAGGGGCGACCCGTGATAATGCTGGATCAGACCGGATGGCGTGACACCCCGCTCCATCAAGCCCTGGCCGAGAAGTATCAGGTCTTCTCCCTGGAACTACCGGGTATGGGTGAATCAGACGTCAACACTGTGTCACAGTCGGTTGGTGAACTCGCCACTGTCGCGGCCCGTGCAGCCGCTGCGCTCACGACAGAACGCTACACCATTATAGGCACCTCATCAGTGGCGCATGTTGCCCTCTGGCAGGCCATTCAATCTCCAGACCAGGTGGAAGCCCTGATTCTGGTCTCACCGACAGTTATTAAACCTGCGGTCGGTGATGGTGGTGTCACCGCTCAGCAGTCGCACGATTCTATGTTCGCCCACCGCGCCAACGCCCAAAAGTTTGCTCCACTCAACACTGACGCATTCACCAAAGAATTGGAGTTGATGCGGCGGTTGAAGGTAGGAGTCCACGATGCTCAGGCTGAGTCTAGGTTGGCGGATGTCCACTGCCCCACCCTGGCCATATTCGGCAAGAACGACCGGCTGGTTTCCCCTGAAGCCGCCAGGGTCTACCGGGAAAAGATACCCAACTGCAACATCGCGATCGTGTACGACGCCGGCCACTGTATCGTTGGAGACCGCCCTGAAGCGTTGGTAAATTCGGTAGTCGATTACGCAGAACATTGGGAGACATTCATAGTCGGCCACCAGTCGGGTGTCATCAATCCTTAACTCACTGGTGGCGAATAATTAAAAAACCTCAGCAATAATACTGAGGTTTTTTAGTTGGCTTTACACCTGACAGTCATTCCCACTTTACAGGAATTCACTGAACAACTATTGCCGACTGAGCAAACGACGGTGTCGCTTACTCAGTCGGCGCTATCTGTCCGTTAGAAATTGCCTGCGCCCGCAGACCTTCGTTCTTCTTCACGTGGGCTCGGATGCCTTCCAGGGCCTTGTCGACCATGGCAGAGTCTAGCAATTTGGCTGCATCGGCCTGTTCGGCAATGGAGAGAAGTTCGGCTCCGTTTTCCTTAATCTCGGAGAGCGCCCACTCAACCTGGTCTGCTACACGAATCAACCCTTCTGGGAAGTCCACGTGGGAGTTGCCTGGTCGGCCCAGCATGTCGTAACCGCCTTTGTGCCAGTGGCCGGGGGTGTCGTGGCAGTCATAGCGTATGACCTCGGTGTTACCAACATCGACACCGATGGTCGGCCCACCCATGCCAGTGCCTTGGATGTTAAGGATTCTGCAGGGCCATACGTAGATTGAAACCTGTCCGTCTGCGGACAAAGGCAGCGTTACGGCCTCGCCCAGATATGTTTCGCCAGCAATCTTGGTCGCCATCGTCTGATCCTCCAATAACGACTCGCAAGTCGATATTCTAATATTTTAAGCTGTTCCCAAAATAGCACACTCACCGCCGTGCTCCAAATCATCTCAGGTGATTATTGTTATCAATTCGCGGATTGCTGGGCTATAATTGGGGCGCTATTTTTGGAAAACGATTGTGCCTCTATATTGCCAGGAGGAACTCTATGCTGACCCAGGAGCAGAATGACAGACTTACTCGAGTAGGACCGGGCACTCCCATGGGAGAACTGATGCGCCGGTACTGGATCCCCATCCGCCCCTACGCTCAATTGCTGGACGAGAAGGTCATGGCGGTGCGTATTCTGGGCGAAGACTTGGTGCTCTTCAAGGCCAAGAACGGTAATCTCGGCCTGGTTGGTGAATTCTGTCCCCATCGCATGGCCCAACTCAAGTATGGTTTTCCAGGCGAGGATGGCCTCCGCTGTTTCTACCACGGCTGGCAGTTCGACGGTACTGGACAGTGCACTGACACACCTATGGAGGCTCCCGGAGGCACCTTCAAAGACAACATCAAGATAACCGGTTACCCGGTCAAGGAATTGGGCGGCTTGGTCTGGGCTTACATGGGACCTGATCCCACACCGCTACTCCCACCATGGAGTTTGTTGGTCTTCCCTAACGCCCTGCGGCAAATCGGTATCGCCGAGTTGGACTGCAACTGGCTGCAATGTCACGAAAACACTGGCGACCCGACCCATAGCGCGTATCTACATGGCCACTATTTCAAGTTCCTCCTGGAACAAGAGGGCAAGCTGGATGAACGTGCGGCCGATGAGGAAACCCATACCCTCTACGGAAGGATCAAGCTGGAGCGGGGCATTGAGTCTTTGTGGGTGAACCCGACCGAGCACGGTATGGAAAAGGGCATCAATTACTCCAAAGCCTTGGGCGCGGATCGGGATTATAAGTCACGCCACTCAACCGTGATATTCCCCTTCTACACTCAGACCGGCGGCCCCACTAGACCAAGGCAGGAATTTCAAATTCGGGTGCCCATCGATGACACCCACACCTACCACATCAATTACGGCTGTTACCTTGCTCCGCCCCAGGTCCAGGTGCCGGAGCAAGAGCTCATCCCCTGGTATAACGTGCCCCTCTATGACGATGACGGCAAACCCCTGTTGGACTTTGTCCTAGCCCAGGATGCCCACGCCTGGATATCCCAGGGGCCAATCACCGACCGCACCAAAGAACAACTTGGTCGGACGGATATACCCATCGTCTTCATGCGCCGACAACTGGAAGAGCAGATGGCCATCGTGGAAGATGGTGGTGAACCCATGAACGTGTTTCGAGACCCAGACCAGATGCCAGACCTGATCCACGGTGGTGTCTGGGAGGAAAAAGACTCGGCGGTCATCGGAATCCGGACCGGTGTGTCCAATTTCAGGACGGCCTACCACAAAGGCTATGGGATTGACGACGCTGACCGATACGGCCCGGCCATGCCCCTGGTTGTGGAAATGATGCAGAAAATAGAAGAACACCAAAGCGCCGAGGCTGATTAGAGCTCTATCCCCGGAGGATGATTATCAACGATCCCAATCTAACGACTTCGACGGTAACAAAACAGGGAATAAACCGAATAACCATCGACCCAGAGCGGTCACAGTCCCCCACCATTTGGGGGGTTTCCTTTGTCTCGGTGGGCCAATATGAGGACCTATGCGGAACTGCTTACGGGGAGATCGATCCTGTAGACCCGCGGAATTCGGTGATCACCGACCTCGAAAATGCTCCGGTCAATTGCCGAGGAATGGTTGAATACTCAACGGATATCTTCATCCTCAAGGCGGTTGACCTCTCCTAATCGTGCGTATCGGTGTAGAAAGAATTGCCGATAATCATACACGCATCTGGTCGGCCCCTCCGTGCTATTATTGGGCCGCCAAATATCAAGCGGAACATCGATGGAGAATTATCATGCCCGGAGGCAACGACTGGCTAGCTCAAACCCCTGAGGAAACCCTGGAACCTGAGATTCCCATCTGCGATCCTCACCACCATTTCTGGGTAAAACGGTCGGAACCAGTGCACTACCAGAAATATCTTCTGCCTGAATTGTCTAGCGATGTAGGCAGCGGCCACAACGTTAAATCTACCGTGTTTATCGAGGTCCGCTGCGAGTACCGAACCGATGGCCCCGACGAGATGAAACCCGTGGGCGAGGTCGAATACATTCGGACCATTGCCGATGCCGCAGCTTCTGGCCCAACCAAAGCCGCAGCCGGTATCATTGGCCACGCCGACCTCAAGCTGGGTGATGGTGTGCGGCCGGTTCTCGAAGCCATGCAGGCTGCCAGCCCCAATCGATTCAAGGGGGTGCGCCACTCTGTTGGCTACGACGATAGTCCGGAACTAGCCAACCGAGACATCAAAGGAGTCCTGAGCACCGACGGCTACCGCGCTGGAGCGAAGGTCCTGGCGGGTATGGGATTGATCCTTGAGAACTCGCTCTACTTCCACCAGTTGTCGGAACTGGTCGACTTTGCGAAAGTTTTACCGGAACTCCCTATCGTCCTCAATCACATTGGTGGATTGGTCCGGATCGGACCCTACGCCAATCGGGATGATGAAGTGATGCCCGAATGGCGAAAAGGCGTTGAAGAAGTCGCCAAATGTCCCAACGTCATCATGAAATTGGGTGGTGTGGGTCAACTGCGCTACGGGTACTACTGGCACGACCGTGAGAAGGCCATCGGCTCCGAGGAACTGGCTCAGCAGCTCAGCCCGCTCATGGAACACTGCATCCAGCAGTTTGGCCCCAGCCGTTGCATGTTTGAGAGTAACTTCCCGGTGGACAAGATCTCCTATTCTTACAACGTGATATACAACGCGTTCAAACGCTTGTCTCAGGGCTATTCAGCCTCCGAGCGGGCCGACATGTTCCACGACACCGCCGCCCGTGTATACAGAATCTCAGATTAGACTGGCCATACAAGGAATGAAACTAGTATGAAAGTGAGGCCGTTTACCATTGCCGTTGAAGATAGCGCCTTGGATGACCTGCGACAGCGTCTGGCTGATACCCGCTGGCCAGATGAGATTCCCAATTCTGGCTGGGATTACGGGAGTAACCTTACCTATATCAAAGAGCTGGTGGAATACTGGCGGACCGATTTCGATTGGCGCGCTCAGGAAGCCAAACTCAACGCCTTCAACCACTTCAAATCCGAGGTGGACGGTCTGGATATCCATTTCATCCACGAGAAAGGTAAGGGTCCGAATCCGATCCCCCTTATCATCACTCACGGTTGGCCCAGCTGCTTCTTTGAGATGACCAAGATCATCCCGCTGCTCTCTGATCCGGCCAGTAATGGTGGCGACGCTGCGGATTCGTTCGACGTTGTTGCTCCATCACTGCCTGGTTTCGGGTTTTCCGACCAAGCTCAGGACCGGGGCATGGACGTCCAACGGGTGGCCGGCATGTGGAACAAGTTGATGACCCAAAATCTGAGGTATCCCAGGTTCGCCGCCCAAGGAGGTGACATAGGCAGTGGAGTGACAGCGAAACTGGGTTTTGCCCATGCCGATAGCCTGTTCGGCATCCACCTTACGTCTATCACCAGACCCACTCCCTATCTGGGCGCTGGCTCACGGCCCCTGACAGATGCTGAACGAGCTCTGATAACCCAGCGGGCCAAGTGGTTCGATGAAGAGGGCGGGTACAACCACATCCAGGGCACCAAACCTCAGACTTTAGCCTATGGATTGAACGACTCCCCAGTAGGGTTGGCTTCATGGATCGTGGAGAAATACCGGACGTGGAGCGACTGCGCTGGCGACGTGGAAAAGAGCTATACCAAAGATGAGTTGCTGACCATCGTCACCATCTATTGGGTGACTCAGACGATTAGCTCTTCCACCCGCATGTACTACGAGAATCAGAAGAACCTGTGGGTGATGGAACAAGACCAAAAGGTGCCAGCCCCGGCCGGAATGGCCATGTTTCCCCAGGAGATTTCAAAACCTCCCAGGGAGTGGGGCGAGCGCTCCTATGACGTGCAACGATGGACTGAGATGACCAAGGGAGGTCACTTCGCCGCTTTGGAAGAGCCGCAACTATTGGCCGAAGAGGTCAGGGCGTTCTTCCGGGGCTTTAGGAAAACCTAACTGCCAGGGGCTACACCTTAAGTTTGTAATTTGCCGGAACTTGCGTTTCGGGAGCACGTAAGATCAGCTTTTGCGATCCGGTCTCCGAGCATTCGTTAAGAAGCGGTGTGCGGATAAATTTCAGAGCTGACCTCTGCGAGATACGCGTCGGCGTCGGGACCCTAAAGAGCCACCGTTTCGCTATCATCGTGGGTCAGGCGGATGAAATACTCGACGCCCTTGCTGACATCGACCTTATAAGCCTTTGACTTCCAGCCGTCGACATCATTGTCTCCGTTCGTGATCGTTCCTGACATCTCTTCGCCATTACTCCATATAGGGGTTATATCTATTAACTGTACCCAAATCGTTGAAGTTAAAAGAAAACCTCTGACCAATCTAGTACAATAGTGGTTATAGAACGACATAAACAGTACCTACCGGATAGAAACTTTGAACGTGAACGGGGAGGGAACGTCTGAAGCGAGGTTCTGAAGGTAGAATTTTTGAGAGCCGCTCTCCGGGAAGATAAAGGTTTTGGTGCGGTTGGTAACGATGAGATTGGTCTCCACGATATAACCAGAAGCCTCAGCGTTCCATATATCCACCGTGTCATCATCGATACTGGTTAGCTCAAATGAATACGGTACATCTCGACATCGATTACCTAGGTCTGGATTCCCATTCGCCGTCACCGGTGTCCGATGATGTGATCTCCCCTGATACCAGTTGCCCGACTTTGATCTCGGTGCCTCCGCTGCCCCTACAGGCCGCCAAAGCCAGAGCATAAGCCCAATCATCCTTACCGTCTGAAATCTCCTCTCAACCTCATATTTCAACCACCTGGGTTTGATGTGAACCGGTTCAAGTCTAATATCGACAGAGATTAACACCCAGCGAGGACAGTGTTGAATCCAAATTGTCGAGATTCTATACTCTCTGCGCATGAATTATCTTACGGGCGAACCGGGGGATTGATGGAAGCATTCGAAGAACGGGCGAAACTATACAAATCTGAATCAGAGCGATTCCAGGATTATTTGAAGAATCTCCCTGAAGATGCGTGGGGTCGTCAAAGCGCTTGCGATGAATGGACGGTGGCCGATGTCGTTGCCCACCTGGTCGGTAATTCAGAGTTCTATGCGGGAACGGTCGCCCGCGGCCTGCAAGGCGAATCAACTCCGCCGGAAGGCAGGCCCGAAGCAGGGACAGGCCACCCTTCAATCAGCGCCACCGCCCTGGCCAAGTCATCCATCGCAGCGCGGGAGCGTTTGGGAGACAAGCTTCTTGAGACTTACTTCGAGAAGGACAACCACCTGATCAACCTCCTGACTAGCCTATCTCCCGGAGACCAAGCCAAACCTTGCTACCATCCTGGTAGCATCGTCCCAGCCGGTAACTTTGTGGATCTACGCTTCAAAGAAGTGATCCTCCACGAGTGGGATATACGCTCAGCCATCGAGGAAAAAGCCGGGTTGTCCGCTTCCGGCCTAGCCTCTATGATCATCCTGATCCAGGAATCGTTCGCTTCGGGTTCCCTGCGCTGGGCCTTCTGGGCCGGACCGGCCCTCGACCGACCAGTTCGCTACCGCTTTGACGTGAAGACACCGCTGCCAGTTACAGCCGACATCGTTGTCGATGGTGACAAGTTCCGATACGAAGAGAAATCTCAAGAAAAAGCTGATGTGACGTTCCGCTGCCACACCCATGTCTTTGCCCTGCTGATGTACGGGCGAATGGCAGCGGCTGACGCCATTGCTGCTGGGCATTTGGCCATAGACGGAAACGCTGACCTGGCGGCCCAGTTCAGTGAGTGGTTCAAGGGGATTTAACTGGAGTTAAGAGAAGTTAATCAGAGGGATTAAGTCGCCTGAGAGCTTCGCCTGACAGACGGTAGGTCAGCCAGCCCTTCACTTGTTCAGCACCGAGGTTCTCATAGAACCCGATGGCTGGATCGTTCCAGTCCAACACCGACCATTCCATCCTGGGGTAGCCTCGGGATTGGGCCAATCCAGCGCCGTAGGCCATCAACTCACGGCCTACTCCACAGCTGCGCCACTCCGGCAGCACAAACAAGTCTTCCAGATACAGACTGGAATTTCCTGAGTAAGTGGAATAGTGCTGGGTGAACACCGCGCACCCAACCTCTTTCGGTCCTCCGTTACGGTGGCAGGCGAAAACCGCCTCAGCGTTGGCGTCGGGGCCGAACAGGGAATCGTACATGTTGGCCTCTGTGGCCACCACTTGATCAGCCAGCTTTTCGTAATCGGCCAGACCCTTGATGAACTGAAGTACCAGACCAACGTCGTCCGGAGTCGCAGGCCTGATGCTGATTCTGTTCTCTTCACTCACTTTGTGGTTGGAAATTCCCTAGCTGACCTTATACCGGTTGAGCAAGTCCATGTTCAGCTCATACCCCAAGCCCGGTCGGTCCGGCACCGTCACGTAGCCGTCTTCGTCAGGTTTTAGCAGCGGTTGGAACATCTCTGTGCGCAGCGGGTCCACCGCCACCGGGTATATCTCCAAGAACTCTCCATGGGGGATGGAGGCAACCAAGGGAAGCTGCAGTTCCTGGCAGCCATGAGGAGCTATTGAGACGCCTCGTTCTTCCGCTAGGTCCGCGATATCCATCGCTACGTCATATCCGGGCACTATGGCCACATCCACGTTCAATATGGACGCGCCTTTGTGGTCAAGCAATGATTTGAAGTGGGCGAGGTGGTATCCGTTCTCACCCGTGGCGATCTTCACACTTGAGGCCTCGGCAAGCTGCCCGTGTCCTTCATAGTCGTGGATGGGCAGGGGCTCTTCAAACCAATAGACATCGTATTGGGGCAGTTGCCTGGCAAATTCAAGGGAAGTCTCCAGGTCTAGTGTGCAGTTGGCGTCCACCAGCAGGGTTGCCTTGTCTCCGATGGCCGTTCGGGCGGCTTCCACACGGCGCATGTCTCCGACCATCCCCATGTTGGGGTCGCCAATCTTAATCTTGACTGCGGAGGCGTGCATCTCCTCAACATTGAAACGCACTTCTTCCTGCAATTCTTCAAGTCCCTTACCCTCGGCGTAATACCCACCGGCGATGTAGGTGCGGACGCGGTCCTGTGCGCCGCCAAGCATCTTGTGGATGGACTGGCCAGTTGCCTTGCCCTTGATGTCCCAGCAGGCGATGTTGATGGCGGCCAGTACCTGGGTGTTGATGCCACCAGGGCCCAGTATCTTGATCAGTTTCTCGCCCAGGTCATGGGCCAACGACCGGGTCTCCATGGGGTCGCGTCCAATGACCAACGGTCGGAAATAATCGACATAACCTGGAAATAGATTCAGCGGGCGTTCTGCGGCGGTGCCGCCGTTCCAGCCGGAGCCGGTGATGCCCTCATCGGTGTATACCGTGACCTTGTGGAGACGCCCTGGTCCGTAGAAGTGGCCTCCGTTCCAGATTCCTGGCCTCTCCCACTCAAATACTTCGCTGGTGATATCGGTGATTTTCATCGTCTGCTAGGGTGACCTCTAGTGGTTGTAGAAAGATTACGGGACGTCCATCCGGCTCAGCCGCCGCACGCCCAGGAACAAGAATAGCACGGTCACGATTACCGCACCGCAGATGGCTGCGGGCAATTCGATGACCCGGTCTTCCAGGGCGGGGAAACTTGACTCGTCCAGCCCACTCATGATTGCCAGAGTGTATCCACGGACGCTCAAGTAATCAACGCCCCGTATGAATGAACTGATAACGCCTTCCCAGAGCAGGACGTAGACCAGGGCAAATGGAAGCGCTCTGGTGGTGACCAGTCCGGCCCAGGTGAAGATGGTGGAGTAGTCGATGACCCCCACGCCCAACGATACCGCCTCGGCGACTGTGGGCCTGATTGCGCCGTCGAACCCCAATAGAGTGGCTATCGCGCCACTCACCACCAACAGAGGTCCGCAGATGGTCAGCGAGGCAAACACCTTAGGCAGCACGATGCGCCACCGGGCCACCGGCATCAAGGGCAGGTAGCCCAGAGTTTTATCTTCTAGCTCATTGCCAAATGAAGAAGTTGCCAGGGCCATGGTCTGGCCGAAATGCTTGGTGAGGGCTTTAGCTTCAAGTAGTGTTGCCACATCTGTATTATACCCACGTCGAAAGTCGAAACTGTTCAGCCATGGGTCTGATACTTCCCTAGTTCTAATTGACTAGTTGTCGATGGCAGACCATAGTGCGTAACAGCGAATATCCAGGGAATAAGGTTTAGGGAGGCGACATGGTAACGCTCGTGACCGGTGGCACGGGATTCGTAGGGGCAAACATAGTCAAAGACCTGGCCAGCAACAGCCATCAGGTGGTCAGTTTTGATATCAACGGGCCGGACAAACTGCTTCAGGATTTTATCGGCCAGGCGGCAAGCAACATCACTTTTGTTGATGGAGACATAGTCGACCCAGACTCAGTTGCACGTCTGGGCCAAGAGTATCAGATCGACAAGATTGTCCACGCTGCGGTGTACACCGTGAACCGGGAGGCGTTGGAGATCGAGCGCAGTCGGGACGTTGTAGCCATCAACCTGGAAGGCACGGCCAATGTGCTCGAGTTGGCTCGCACTCAGCGGGTGAAGCGATTCATCTACGTG